>NZ_NJQY01000050.1:0-11704 GCF_010628845.1 Bacillus sp. 22-7
AGGACGTGGCGTTCTTAGTCTGCGCTCCTTCGTGAGCAAGGCGCTTCCGCTTTTCTTATTTATACCGCTTTTGAAGACACGAATGATTTATTCACCCAGACTCTGGATCTCCAGCGCCATAACATAAGCAATCCTCTAAGCCATTCATCGGCAATAAAGGCGATCCAAATGCCGGCAAGACCCAGTCCAAAATGAATTCCCAGGACATAGGAAAGGGTAACGCTAACGCCCCACATGGAAAGGATCCCCATATAAACGGGGAACTTTACATCCCCGGCTGCACGCAGGGAGTTGATGACGACTAAATTAAACGATCTGCCTGGCTCCAGGAGGATGGTCAAAAGAATGAGAACACTGCCAACCTTTATGATATCTGGATTAGAAGTGAATATGCCCATCAATTTTTCTGAGAACAGGGAGAAAAGAACCGCAGTCCCGAATGAAATGATGATGGCTAAGCGCAGGCTTTTCATACATCTTTTATAGGCTCCTTCATAATCCTTTCCGCCTACCATATGGCCTATCAGGATTTGTGTGCCCTGGCTGATGGCGACACTGAATAGAAATATGAACATCATGATATTCTGCGTATAAACCTTTGCAGTTAAAGCCTCTGTTCCGAGAGCAGCGATGAATATCGTAATGACCATTTGCGATCCATTATAGGATAAATGCTCTCCCGCTGAAGGGATTCCGATTTTTAAAAGGTTTTTGATATGTTCCTTTGGAAAGCGGAAAAGTAATCGGAACGGAAGTGCTTTATCCGTTCTTTTAAGCAGGACGGCGACAGCAGCTGCCAATCCGATCAATCTGCTGACGACAGTAGAGATGGCCACTCCTTCTACACCCAATACCGGAAAACCGAATGGGCCGAAAATAAAAAAGTAATTGCCAATCACATTTAAAATGTTCATGCCGATTGTAATGTACATAACATCTCTTGTAAATCCGTAACTTCTGATGATGGCACCAATTGTCATAATCAATGCCTGAACAAAGGAAAAGCCGCCAACAATGACTAAGTAGGCATTTGCCTGGCTCAATAGCTCCTCAGGCAAATCCATCATGCGGAGCAGCGGTTTGCCTGAAACAAATAAAATTATACTGAGGAATACCCCAAATACCAGGTTTGCCCCCAGGGATACAGTCGAAATTTCAGCAGCCGTTTTATTATTTTTCGCGCCGAGATTTTGAGCAATTAGGATGGATGTCCCGGTCGCTATAAATCCAAACATGACGATTACAAGTGAAAGAATCTGATTTGACACACCGACGGCAGCCACAGATTCATCCGAATATTGCGAAAGCATAAGCGTATCGGCATTCCCCATGAGCATGTGAAGCAATATTTCAATGAAAATCGGCCAGGTTAGAGCAAATAATGTCATTTTTTTCTGGTTCTTAGTCATGGTTATTCTCCCTATTTGAAATGATTTCATGTAAATAGGAGGGACCCACGACAATATATAAACGAAAAAAGAAAAGCCTTAAGGTCTTGCCCTTAAAAACTTTTCCTTATTTCAATCAGGTTTCCTATTTAGTGAAGCTTTGCAGGGAAGGACAGGATTTCAAACCCCCAGCCATCAAGCTGAACTTTAAGGTTTTCCGCTTCAGCTGCAAATTCTTTGTCTGTAAGCATATTCGTTACCTTAACACCCTTAAGCGGATATGGCAATACAAATTCCGCGCTTTCATCCGCAGGGTTGGCGAGTACTATAATTGTTTTTTCATCATCGTATTTTCGGTAGGCAACTATATTAGGATCTGTCTGAATAAATTCAAATTGACCTTCATTTGCGAGCAGCTTTTCTTCCTTCCGAACCTTAATAAGCTTTTGAATATGAGAAAACAATTCACGGTCCTGTTTTGCCTCATCCCATTCCATGCATTTTCTGCATCCGGGATCCATTACACCACTTAGTCCAATTTCATCTCCATAATATAGGCATGGTGAACCCATAAAGGTGAATAAAAGTGTGTAAATCAGCTTTACCCTGTCTTTATTTTCTTCACATTCCGTTAAGATCCTCGGTGTATCATGGCTTCCAACCAGATTGAATGCAGATTCATAGACATTGGCAGGATAGCTGTGAATTTCAGCGGTCATATTATTGGCGAACTCACTGCCCGTTATGGATTTTTTTGCAATTAAGTTTAGCAGGTTGGTGGTAAAAGGATAATTCATGACAGCATCAAATTGGTCTCCGCGCAGCCATGGCATTGAATTGTGCCAGACTTCACCCAATATATAGAGGTCTGGTTTGATTTTTTTTACAGTCTGCCTGAATTCACGCCAGAACTGATGGTCAACTTCATTTGCCACATCCAGCCGCCAGCCGTCTATATCAAATTCTTCAATCCAGTATCTGGCCACCTTGAGCAAATATTTTTTCACCTCTGGAATTTTTGTATTCAGTTTTGGCATCTGCTCTACAAAAGCAAAGGTTTCATAATTAGGGTACTCCCCGCCTCTTAGAGGGAAACTATGTGGATGGAACCAATTTTTATAAGGTGATTTTTCTCCCTTCTCAAGCACATCCTGAAATGGGGGGAAATAGTATCCGCTATGGTTGAAAACGGCATCCAGCATCACTTTAATATCCCGATCATGGCATTCTTTTACCAGTCTCTTTAAAGTATCCTTCGAACCAAACTGGGGATCAATTTCCAGATAGTCTATTGTATCATATTTATGATTGGAAAATGCCTTAAAAACAGGTGTGAAATAGATGCCGGTAACGCCGAGTTCCACGAGATAGTCCAGATGTCCAATAACACCTTCAAAATCTCCGCCAAAAAAATTATCTTTAGAAGGCTCTTCACTTCCCCAGGGAAGAACACCTTTGGGGTCATTGTCGGGATTTCCGTTAGCAAATCTTTCCGGGAAAATTTGATACCAGACTGTATCCTTCACCCAGGATGGGGCTTGAAATACTTCTTCAGGATGCAGGTAGGGAAAGTTGAAATAATAACCTGAATCAGCAGGAGCCTCCTCGTAAAAGCCTTTTTCAGTCAAAATCAATTCTTCCTCACAGGACTTTAAATGAAATCCGTATCGGGATCTTCTAAATGGCGGGTTAATATAGGCATGCCAATAATCATGAATGCCATCAGAACCTGATTTCTGCATATCGGTTTTTTCATACTGCCATTTCCCATCCGCCCATAAATACTGATCACCGTGCAGTAAAGTGACTTCAGAAATATCATCTTTCTTTGTTTGCAGTCTAATATGTAAGGTTTTTCTGCTGATAGGATAAACAAAATGATCAGCAGGGTAGTGTATGATGGCTGCCTTGTCCATTATAATTCCCCTTTCAAAGTGCAATCGCTTGCATTATACCATAGGAATGGAGCAAAAATGTATAGTAAATATTCGAGTATTTTTAATATATTTTTTTCATTCAAAAATAATTTAGAAAAAAGTAGTTGTAAAAGCCCAAAAACCTTGTATAATAAAAAATAGAAATTGTGCAATCGTTTTCATTAAGCGGTTTCATTGAATTATAGTTTAAGTGAACGCTGATTTTTTTAGAAATAGATTAAAGCGTTTACAATTTTGTGCAAACGGTTGTACTATTTACATTAAGCAACAGATCTATTTAAGGGGGCAATATCATGAAAAAGTCACTATCTTTCTTTATGATGCTGGTATTAGTAATAGGAATGCTGGCAGCTTGCGGTCCTCAGCGTGAGGCACAGCCGGAAAATACAGATAAAGATAACGGCACAGGTGAAAGCCAGGCTGAAGAGCCAAAACCGGAAAAATTAGTAGTTTGGGAAGACACAGATAAAGGCGTAGCATTAAAGCCTGCCATTGAGTCTTTTGAAAAAGAATATGGAATTAAAGTTGAATTCAAAGAATTAGGCATGGCTGATAAAATCCGTGACCAGTTAAGACTTGATGGACCTGCAGGTAATGCACCTGACGTTGTTACATTGCCTCATGACCAAATAGGCCAGGTTGTAACAGAAGGTCTTCTTCAGGAAATCAAGGTTGATGACAGCGTTCTTGATACTTTCACAGAATCATCCATCAGTGCGCAAATGTATGACGGAAAACTATATGGTCTTCCAAAAGCAACCGAAACACCAGTTTTCATCTATAATAAAGCATTAATGGAAAAAGCTCCTGAAACAATGGATGAGCTTTATACTCAAGCTAAAGAATTAACAACTGGCGGACAGTATGGATTCCTGGCTTTATTCGATAACTTCTATTTCGCTCACGGCCCTATCGCTGGCATGGGTGGATATGTTTTCAATGAAAATGACGGAGCATTAGACCGTGAAGATGTTGGTTTAAATAACGAAGGTGCTGTTGAAGGTGCTGAGTTTATTCAAAAATGGTACAGCGAAGGCTTATTCCCTAAAGGAATTATCGGGGAAAGCGGAGGAGCTGCAATGGATGGCCTATTCAATGAAGGAAAAGCTGCTTCTGTAATGAATGGTCCATGGGCACTTCAAGGAATGAAGGATGCAGGGATCGATGTTGGTGTATCTGTAATGCCTAAGCTTCCTAATGGTGAGCCTGTTAAGACATTTATGGGTGTTAAGGGATGGAATGTAACTGCATTCACTAAAAACCCTTACTGGGCAACAAAGTTAGTTGAACATATTACAAACGAAGAAAACGCAAAAATCCGTTTTGAGACAACTCAGGAAATCCCTCCTGTAAAATCTCTTATTGAAGATCCGGTAATCACAGACAATGAAGCTGCAAAAGCAGTTGCTGAGCAATCTCAATACGCTGTTCCAATGCCAAACATTCCTGAAATGGCTGAAGTTTGGGGACCAATGGCCTCTGCACTTCAAACAATTGCAACAGGTAAAGCGGAACCAAAAGCAGCGCTTGATGATGCAGTTAAAACGATCAAAACAAATATTGAAACAAATCACCCTGCCAAGTAAAGCTTGACAGACATAAGGGCGGTACCTCTGAGGAGGTATTGCCCATACTTTTATATAATGATAAAAAACGGAAGGTGCCTGAGCAGATAGGTCTCTGCTTCAAATGAATACTTTCGAACCTTTAAGCAGAAGCGGCAGAAAGCCGCTTTCATGTTCCTTTTAAGAGCAACCGTTTGCACAAAACAGTCGCTAATATTCTTATAAATGAATTATAATAATAGAAAAATACTTTCTCCTATAAGAAAGGGGAGGCAATAGCCGTATGGACGCAAAAAAAATGACATCCAACCATGGAAGAAATGCTGCTCTATTATCCATCCTGCCTGGATTTGGACAGTTTTATAATAAACAGTTCCTTAAAGGTGCCATATTTTTAATTCTCACTGTTTCGTTCTTTGCAGCATTTTTTGACACACTGAATTGGGGTTTCTGGGGACTTTTCACACTAGGGGAAATTCCAGTTCTGGACCATTCGATTTTTCTTCTGATCGACGGAATAATTGCATTGATCGTAACAGCTTTGGGGCTGATCATTTATGCCTTTAATATTTATGATGCTTATAATAACGGGAAAAAACGTGATTTGGGACTGCAATTAAACAGTGTCAGAGAACAGTACCACAATCTCCTTGATAATGGTTTCCCATACTTAATGATCTCACCAGGGTTTTTTCTTTTGGTGTTCGTTGTTATTTTTCCCATCTTATTCGTAATTCTTCTTGCATTTACTAACTATGATTTATACCATTCTCCACCTGCAAAGCTGGTAGATTGGATTGGCATTCAGAACTTTATCGATATCTTTAAACTGGATTTATGGAGAAAAACCTTCTTTGGCGTAATGGGCTGGACTATAGTCTGGACTTTTGTAGCTACGACTCTGCAGGTAGCTCTGGGTATTTTCCTGGCAATTCTCGTTAACCAGAAGGATCTTAAAGGGAAAGCGATTATCCGAACAATTTTCATTCTCCCTTGGGCAGTACCTTCATTTATCTCGATCCTGATTTTCTCAGGAATGTTCAATGAAACATTCGGTGTGGTTAATAAAACAATTCTGGATGCAATTGGCATCGGTGCCGTTCCATGGATGACAGAGGAAAATTGGACACGTTTAGCTTTAATTTTCATCCAGTCCTGGCTTGGATTCCCGTTCATTTTTGCCATGACAACAGGTGTGCTGCAGTCTATTCCGGATGAGCTTTATGAAGCTGCAACAGTTGATGGTGCAACGATTCTGCAGAAATTCACAAAGATTACTCTGCCGTTGGTTTTGTTTGCAACGGCACCGATTATCATTACTCAGTATACGTTCAACTTCAATAACTTTAATGTTATCTTCTTGTTTAATGGCGGCGGACCGGCTATTCCGGGCCAAAATGCCGGCGGTTCGGATATTCTTATATCCTGGATTTATAAACTGACTATGACTTCTGCCCAATATGGCAAAGCAGCTGCAGTTACCATGATTCTGTCGCTTATCGTCATCACTGTAGCACTATGGCAGTTTAGAAGAACAAAATCATTCCAAGAAGAGGATTTGATGTAGATATGAGCATGAAGAAAAATAAAATGATCCGGCTGACACTTTCATATGTAATCATTGCCTTTATGAGCTTTATTGTCATTTATCC
Source organism: Bacillus sp. 22-7 (assembly GCF_010628845.1). Taxonomy (NCBI): domain Bacteria; kingdom Bacillati; phylum Bacillota; class Bacilli; order Caryophanales; family Bacillaceae; genus Bacillus; species Bacillus sp. 22-7. Next base: position 6,543 of record NZ_NJQY01000050.1, read on the forward strand.
GCTTTTGTGGGTTGTAGGCTCATCATTAAATCCGGGCCAGAGTTTGTCGGGGTCAACTATGTTTCCTGAAAATCCGACGTTGGCCCATTATAAATATCTATTTGATTTAGAGAAGTCCAATTATGTTAAATGGTATTGGAATTCATTGAAAATAAGTACGCTGACCATGATACTAACGGTTATTACAGTATCATTGACTGCCTATTCGTTTTCGCGTTACCGTTTTATCGGGCGGAAAAATGGTTTATTAACGTTCCTGGTACTGCAAATGATACCTAACTTTGCGGCCCTGATCGCCATTTTTGTATTAGCGACAAGAACTGGTTTAATTGATACACATCTTGGATTGATCCTGGTGTATGTAGGCGGCCAGATCCCTATGAATACATGGCTGATGAAAGGCTATCTCGATACGATTCCGAAAGAACTTGATGAATCTGCGAAAATGGATGGTGCTAGCCATCTTCGTGTTTTCTGGCAAATTGTTATGCCGCTTGCAAAACCAATTGTAGCGGTAGTTGCGCTATTTTCATTCATTGCTCCTTTTGGTGATTTCATCCTTGCCAGAATTTTGTTAAGAACAGATGAAAAGTTCACAATGGCAGTAGGATTGTATGAAATGGTTGCCAAGCAATTTGGAAATGAATTTACAAAGTTTGCAGCCGGCTCGGTCTTAATAGCAATTCCGATTGCTGCACTTTTCCTTATGTTCCAAAAATACTTTGTATCAGGTTTGACGGCAGGGGGAACAAAAGGCTAATCTTAAAGGGCTGAAACTTTACTTGCCGCTGAAGGCTGCGAACTTGATTGGAGTCCCGCAGCGGCTTGAAAAATGAAGGAGGAGCGGCGATGAAAAAAGGAATCATAACCTTCATCTTAATCCCGTTTCTTCTTTTTTATGCCCTGCCGGCAGGAGCAGCTGAAAAAGAAGAGCGTAAATGGCAAGATGAAACAATTTATTTCTTAATGGTAGACCGATTTAGCAATGGAGATCCAGACAATGATTTTAAAGTTGATGTTCAGGACCCAAAGGCTTATCATGGCGGAGATTTCAAGGGAATTACTGAACGCCTTGATTATATTAAGGATATGGGGTTTACAGCAATTTGGCTGACTCCAGTTTTTGATAATGAAGAGAAAGGCTATCACGGTTACTGGATAAAAGATTTTTATAATACGGAAGAACACTTTGGCACAATGGATGAGTTCAAGCAGCTAGTCAAGGAAGCCCACAAAAGAGATATGAAAGTGATTTTGGACTTCGTAGTGAACCATGTAGGCTACAATCACGATTGGGTTAATGATCCTGAAAAAAAAGATTGGTTCCATGAAAAAAAGGATATCGCGAACTGGTCGAATCAGACTGAAATTGAAAATGGCTGGATTTATGGGCTTCCTGATTTAAACCAGGAGAACCCTGATGTGAAAAACTATTTAATGGATGCAGCTAAGTGGTGGATTGAAGAAACGGATATTGACGGTTATCGGCTTGATACCGTTAAGCATGTTCCAAAATCTTTCTGGACCGACTTCTCTAAAAATGTCAAATCAGTCAAAGAAGACTTTTATTTGCTTGGGGAAGTATGGTCGGATGATCCCAAATACATTGCCCAATATGAAAAAACAGGGATAGACGGCTTTGTTGATTATCCTTTAAATGACCATCTGAGAACCGCCTTTGCAGAACCTGATAAACCGTTAAGATGGCTTTTTACAAACTGGGATCGAAATAAAGCATTTTATGAAAATCCCTATCTAATGGGAACCTTCATGGATAATCACGATACTGTCAGGTTCACCCGTGATGCTATCACAAAAAATCATCATCCGGGACCAAGATGGAAGCTTGCATTAACATACATGTACACCTCACCTGGGATTCCGATTGTTTATTATGGAAGTGAAATAGCTATGGATGGCGGTGAAGATCCTGATAACCGCAGGCAGATGGATTTCCGTACAGACAAAGAGTTGATAGATTATATTACAAAACTCGGGGAAGTAAGGGAATTACTGCCATCTCTAACGAGAGGCGACATGGAACTGCTGGAGGAAAAGGACGGTTTTGCTGTTTATAAACGGACATTCGATGATGAAACAACGGTAATTGCAATCAATAATTCAACAAAGACACAGAAAGCGGTTCTTGATTCCTCACAATTGGAAGAAGAAAGAGAGCTCCGCGGCATGATTTCTAATGATCTTATCCGCAGTAAAGACGATAAATATGAGTTGATTATTGATCGGGAAGAAGCTGAAGTATATGTTCTGAAAGAAAAGTCAGGATTGAATATTCCGCTAATTGGAGCACTGGCGGCAGTTTATTCAGCTTTTATGATTTTTCTCTATCTTTTATGGAAGCGGTCCAAAAAGAAGAGATCAGAGTAATTTTATTTTTAATTGCCTCCCTTCTTCCTAATCCTGTTAACAGTTTAAAAATGAAAAGAAAATCAAACCTGTTTTGATTATAATAATAATAATAACAGAGACCTCAAGGAGAGGGTGATTCTATTGGCAGTCACAATTAAAGATGTTGCAAAGATGGCAAAAGTCGCGCCTTCTACTGTTTCAAGGGTTATTGCCAACAATCCTCGCATCAGCGAGAAAACCAAGCAAAAAGTCAGAGAGGCGATGGAACAATTAGGATACCATCCGAATTTTATTGCCCGCAGTCTTGCAAGCCAGTCAACCCGCGCAATTGGACTGATAATGCCGAGTTCCACAGATGTTGTATTTCAGAATCCATTCTTCCCTACTGTACTTAGAGGTCTGAGTGAGGGTGCCCATGAAAGGCATTATGCCCTCCATATGACAACCGGAAAAACGGATGATGAAATCTATGAAGGCGTCATCCAGATGGTACAGGGCGGCCGGGTAGATGGAGTAATTTTGCTCTATTCAAAAGTGGAGGACAAAGTCCTTGCCTTCTTAAAGGAAAGAGATTTCCCGTTTGTTGTTATAGGCAAGCCTTTTTCAGACGAAGAAGAAATCACTTACGTGGATAATAATAATTTCCGTGCAGCCAAAGAAGTAACGGAATACTTGATTAAGCTTGGCCATAACCAAATTGCGTTTGTTGGCGGAAACTTGAATCTAACCGTTACAGTTGAACGGCTGCTTGGCTATGAAAAAGCATTAAGGGATGCTGGCATAGAGCTGGTAAATGAATATATTGTTCATGAGGAATTCTTAAAAGAAGGTGGCCAGGAAGCTGTCAGAGGACTCGTTTCCCTGAAAAAACCTCCAACTGCCCTTGTGGTTGCCGACGACTTAATGGCATTGGGTGTCCTGAATACGTTGGATGAATTGGGTATAAGAGTTCCTGAAGATATGTCTATCATCAGCTTTAATAATGTGCTTTTGGCTGAAATGTCCAGGCCTCCCCTAACTTCTGTCGATATCAATATATTCGATCTGGGGTTTGAATCTGCACGAAGCCTCATATACAGAATTGAAAACCCGAGGGAGCCTGTAAAGCGAATTATTATTCCCCATAAAATTGTAAAACGCTGCTCATGCAGCAGTCCGAATACTGAAGAACCACAGATTGTATCATAAAAAAAGGGAAGCCTCTGGCAGGCTTCCCTTTCGTTTACCCATTTACAATTGTGCCGCCATTGACATGGATCATCTGGCCGCTCACATAAGATGAATCATCACTGGCAAGATAGACATAGGCCGGAGCCAATTCATAAGGCTGTCCTGCTCTGCCTATTGGGGTATTTGATCCAAATTTTGATACCTTATCGGCTGAGAATGTAGATGGAATAAGCGGTGTCCAAATAGGTCCCGGAGCCACTCCATTTACGCGAATTCCCTGTCCAGCCAGCGATTTGGCCAATGAGCGTGTGAAGGAGACTATCGCACCTTTTGTAGAAGAGTAGTCGATTAGCTGTTCGTTTCCTTCATAAGCGGTTATAGATGCAGTATTGATGATGGAGCTTCCTTTTTTCAGGTGTGGCAGTACTGCCTTTGTCAGATGGAAAAATGAAAAGATGTTTGTTCGGAATGTTTTTTCAAGCTGTTCAGCAGTGATATCAAGCAGACTTTTTTGAGGGTGCTGCTCGGCTGCATTATTCACCAGTACATCGATTTGACCAAATTTATCAAGTGTCTTTCTGACTGCATCCTTACAGAATGTTTCGCTTCCGATATCACCGGAAATCAGCAGGCATTCCTGTCCCTCAGCCTGAATGGCCTCTTTAGTCTTTTCTGCGTCTTCATGTTCTTCCAGATAGACAATCGCTACGCTGGCTCCTTCTTTGGCAAAATAAATGGCGGCTGATTTACCGATGCCGCTGTCTCCGCCTGTTATTAAAACAACTTTTCCTTTTAATTTATCAGACCCTTTATAATTTGGATCCACCGTTTGGGGCTCAGGCTGCATTGGCGCCTCTGTCCCGGGCTGATGATCCTGATGCTGAGGCGGAAATTCCTGTGGATTGTTTTGAGTATTAGACATTACTAAATCCCTCCAAATCATTAATACTCTTTTAATTCCATTTTATTATGATGAAAAAACATGGAAATTATTTGCATCTCTCTTATATAATGGATTTAAAAAGAGTGGGGGAACAGGAATTGCAGATTCGATCAGCTGCCAAAAGTGATGCGGAAGCCATTCTCGCTCATTGCCGGAAGGCTTTTGGAGAAACAGATTTTTTAATGACAGAGGCGGATGAGTTTAATTTAACAATTGCAGAAGAAGAAGCGTGGATTGAACGGAGCATTAGAACTGGGGATCTTATTTTAGTAGCGGAAGTTGACAACGAAGTGGTTGGAATGCTGAACTTTCGGCGGTCAAAAAACAAAAAAGTGAACCATCTGGGTTATTTCGGCATCACCATACAGGAGAAGTATTGCAACCAGGGGCTGGGAAGCAAAATGCTTAAACAATTCCTGGAATGGGCGGAAGAAGAACCTGGTCTGGAAAAAATATGTCTTGAGGTTTTTGCATATAATCAAAGGGCTATCCACCTGTACAGGCAATTCGGATTTCAGGAGGAAGGCCGCAAAGTCAAACATATAAAAAGAAAAGATGGGACCTATGCAGATGAACTATTAATGTATAAATTTGTTAAATAGCTGCAGCGTGAATGGATAAAGTGAAACTTCAATCAGTGGGGGTTTTCCTTATCCCCCACTGATTGTTAGTCGCGTTC
>NZ_NJQY01000051.1:0-18319 GCF_010628845.1 Bacillus sp. 22-7
GAGGGGGTCAAACTGCCCGTAAAGGCCCGATTGGTGAGATACAGTGAAACTTGCCGACGCGCAGGCAGAGGCTTAGTTGAACCAATCGGGTTCGTAGTGTCGATTGATCGAAGCGCTAGCGGAGATCTTAGCGACACTAGAACGCGACTAACAATCAGTGGGGGATAAGGAAAACCCCCACTGATTGAAGTTTCACTTTATGTGTAAAAAATATGTCAAAATTGGACACGCTTACAATATGGGATGATTCTTGATTAACTTTGGTGCTTTCGTTAAAGTGGAATAGAGATGACAGCAAATAATAACAGCTGTTTAAAATTGAGAAAAATTGGAGGACATTCATGACACACGTTCGTTTTGATTACTCAAAAGCACTTCCTTTTTTTGGCGAACATGAAATTACATATTTGCAGGATGCAGTGAAGGTTGCTCACCACTCCCTTCATGAACAAACTGGAGCTGGCAGCGACTATTTAGGCTGGATCGATCTGCCTTCAAACTACGATAAAGAAGAGTTCTCCCGCATTCAAAAAGCGGCTGAGAAAATTAAGAATGATTCCGATGTTCTTATTGTCATTGGAATTGGAGGATCCTATCTTGGAGCGCGTGCGGCTATAGAAATGCTTCAGCACAGCTTTTATAATGCACTTCCAAAAGAAAAGCGCGGTACTCCGCAGGTACTGTTTGCCGGCAACAATATCAGTTCATCTTACATGAAGGATTTAATGGATCTGCTTGAAGGAAAAGATTGGTCCATTAATGTGATCTCCAAATCAGGCACAACAACTGAGCCGGCATTGGCTTTCCGTATTTTCCGCAAAATGCTCGAGGAAAAATATGGTGTGGAAGAAGCGCGTAAACGAATTTATGCTACGACCGACAAAGCGAGAGGTGCTTTAAAAACTCTTGCGACAGAAGAAGGCTACGAGTCATTTATTATTCCTGATGATGTAGGCGGCCGCTATTCTGTTCTTACAGCAGTAGGTCTTTTGCCGATAGCTGTCAGCGGTGCAAACATTGAAGATATGATGAGCGGTGCTGCACAGGCGCGCGAAGACTTCAGTAAATCAGAGCTTCAGGAGAACGCAGCCTATCAGTATGCTGCTGTCCGCAATGTTCTTTATAACAAAGGCAAAACGATTGAAATGCTGATCAACTATGAACCAGGTCTTCAATATTTTGCAGAGTGGTGGAAGCAGCTGTTCGGTGAAAGTGAAGGAAAAGACCAGAAAGGAATTTTTCCTTCATCAGCAAACTTCTCCACTGATCTTCATTCATTAGGCCAGTATGTGCAGGAAGGCCGCCGCGACCTTTTTGAAACGGTTATCAAAGTGGAAGAATCACGCCATGAACTTACCATTGAAGAGGCCGAAAATGATCTTGATGGTTTGAACTATCTTGCGGGTGAGACTGTCGATTTTGTGAATAATAAAGCTTTTGAAGGAACCATGCTTGCACACACAGACGGCGGAGTGCCAAACCTGATCGTTTCCATTCCAAAAATGGATGCCTATACATTTGGCTACCTGGTTTACTTCTTTGAAAAAGCCTGTGCTATGAGCGGCTATCTTCTGGGAGTGAATCCTTTCGACCAGCCTGGTGTTGAAGCATACAAAGTGAACATGTTCGCCCTTTTGGGAAAACCAGGATTTGAAGAGAAAAAAGCTGAACTTGAAAAGAGATTGAAGTAATAGTGAGAAGCGTCTGCCTGCAGGCAGGCGTTTTTTATTGGAAAACAAAGTTCCATCTAATTCCTGACATCGCATTCATGATATCCCCCGCTTTGGAGAAACTAAGCAAAAAGCGAAAAAGGGGATGGATTCAGTGATTGAGATACCTTCAAAAGTGGAAGGAAAGCATTTTGATTTATATAAGCTGGAACAGGCATTGAAGCCGATTGGCTATTCAATTGGCGGGAACTGGGATTATGATCACGGTTCTTTTGACTATAAAATTGATGATGAGGTGGGGTACCAGTTTTTAAGAGTCCCATTTAAGGCAATTGATGGGCAGCTTGATGATCCAAGCTGTACGGTGGAGGTAGGCAGGCCGTTTCTGCTTTCCCATAAGTACCAGCGTGGCCTGGATGACCACGCCTATACCGGAAATTTCAGCGCCTCATTTGATCAATTCTCGGAGCCTGTGGATAAGGATGCCAGTTTCCCGGAAGAATTTATTGACCTCGGCAAAGCGCTTGTCGAAGAGCTTGAGTCCATTTTAATAAGAGATTAACCAAGAATAACAATCAGCTGGTCCTGCTGAAGAATTTTAAAAGGCTGGGGGGGATTAACAAGGGTTTCCTCCCCTCTTTTAACACCCAAAAGGAGTATTCCTTCTTTCATAAGCTCGGCACTAAGTTCAGCAAAGGTTTTATTTTCTACTCCTTCTGATGCAGGCTGAAACGTTAATTTCCGTTTATCAAGCTGTCCGAGCAAATCAAGGAAAGAAGTAACGAGCTCCTGGGATGAAACGCTGTTGATCATAACGAAGCTTGTGAGCACATTCGTCTGGACAATTTCATCAGCACCCGCCCTTTTGGCATTAGCAGCCTGTTCAGATGTTAATATTTCCACGATGCATTGAACATCCCGATTTAATCCTTTGATTGCCAATAAGGTTAAGATTGAATTCATATCAGCGTGCAATTCATCTTTATTCTGATCTGCAGTAATAATGACTTTTTGGGCATCAAATATATTTGCCTTCATAAGGACATCATCTCTGTTAGCGCGTCCCTGAATAAAATGTACATTATTATGGGGAACAGGATTTGATTTTAATGTTTCATCGATTAAAGCAATGGAATGGTTCATCCCATCGCCCCCGAGTGTATTAACGATCTCCCGTGCCCGTTCATTCCACCCGATCACAATAATATGATTTTTGCCCCGATATTCAACTTTTCCTTCCAGAAAGTCATTCTGCCGGGTCACTGCGGCTGTTGCAAGTGAAATAAAATATGTAGACAGAAAGCCCGCTCCTGTTAAAATAAGCGCAATTCCTATAATGCGCCCTTCAGTGCTTTTCGGATATAAATCTCCAAATCCGACAGTGGAAGCTGTAACCACAGCCCACCAGATACCATCAAAAAAGGTCGGAAAGGAGGAGGGCTCGATAATATGTATTAATCCGCCAAAAAGAAAAATCACCAACAGGGCAATCAAGAGAATTCTGATTACTAAAGGCAGACGAATGAAACTGTGATAAATGTGCTGAGGCATAAAACATCACTCCTATTAAAAAACCATGGGTGTTGAAAATCCAGGAAATTAGAATATAAAAAAAGCCATGCCAGGTATATACTTAATTAAGTATATCGTCTATTGCACGGCTCAGCAGTTGAATATCCTTTGATATTTCATTTTTCACGTCGTCAATCTCGCACCTTTCATATTCATCCATGAGAAGGGAGAGTTCTCTCTTTAGTATGACAGCCTCGTGTTCAAAATCCATGATGACTCCCTCCTTTAGGGATATAAAGGACTAACAGGCAGTTAGTTAATTTATTTGTAATGTTACAATTATGTTACCCGGATTCTTTACAATTTAAACGGTAAAAACGTCAATTATTAAACAAGAAATTTAGAACGGATATAGTTTACCCTCTTATTTTGCATGTAAACACATTGGCTTTAATGAATAGCTAGCAAGTAAAAAACAAAAAATCCTCGTGGTATACCCGAGGATTCTAGAGACAGTTCTATTTTCGAATCAAGCTGTAAACCGAGGCCCCTATCAGATCTCCGGCTTCTTTCATCCGCTCGGCACTAATGTGCTCGATGGAATCCAGCGGTGTATGATAATACGGCTCAAGATTGGCTGTGACAGGCTCTCGTCTGATAAAGTTAACAGCCGGGATGCCTGCATCATGAAAAGAAACATGGTCGGATGCGCCCCGCTGATAAAGTACTAATTCAGATGGTGTGCCAATGCGCTCTGCAGTAGCAAGAGCAGTTTCTGTTGCAATATTTTCCTTGCCATCAAGGGTATTCATGTAAATCGCGGTTGCATTTTCCCATGCTGTACCTACCATATCCATATTGAAGTTTGCGATGCTCCGCTCTACCTCATTGCCGGTCAGCTGGCTGACATAATGCTTAGAACCAAGAAGCCCAATTTCTTCTGCGCCTACAAATGCGAAACGCAATTCTTTGTCAGCAGGATAACTTTTCAGAACTCTCGCCAGCTCTAGGGCAACAGCAGTACCTGATGCGTTATCGCTTGCCCCTGGAGCAAATGGGACACTATCAAAATGCGCAGAAATGTGGACAATATCAGTTTCCCCGCCTTTATTAGGCTTAGGGTTCTTGATGGCAGTAATGTTTTGCGATTTTATGTTTTGAAATCTCTTTACAGTCAGCGTTACCGTTTTGTTTTGTGCCGCAATATCCTGAAGGAGTGCTTCTCCGCTTGCTTTCGTTATGCTTCCCACAGGAATAGTATAGGGACCTCCGATTGAGGGATTCATAGGGGCTGGCTGATCCACATTATTGTAAATGAGGACGCCTGCAGCACCGGCATTTACTGCATTTGAAACTTTTTCAGAGAAAGGGATATCTCCGCGTGAAATGAGTGCTATTTTTCCTGATGCTTCCTCTGAGAAATCAGCTGCCCTGCCTAATCCGGCATCATATAATTCAGATGTAATTCCTTCTTCAGGAGTCGATCCTGACCCGAAAGGAATGGTTACAAGAACCTCCTTCAGATCACTGGTATGCAAACCTCCGGCCATTTTATCAGGAATGCTGAACTCTTGTGTTTCGACTGTGTAGCCATATGACTCAAGGCGTTTGCGAATGAAATTTGCTGCTTCCTTTTCCGCTTCCGTTCCTGCAACCCGCGGCCCGATGGTTTCTGATAAATACCTGACATCCTCCATCATGCGAGCTGCATCTACCCTTGCGATTACCTTCTCATCAAACGATTTTGAGCCTGGATTTTCTGCCTGGCTTTGTGCTGCCTCAGCACTCTGCACAAATTGAACAGGCACCCCATACAAGCTTGAAGCTGTCAGAACCGCTGCAAGCATGACAGAAGATGCTTTCTTTCCAACTTTCATCTTTTATTCCCCCTCTGCTAGTAGTCCAGCTATATGTATTCGCTTACATATCTCTGCTTCCTTTTATCAAAGGGTAAAACGAATCGATTATCCCAGCAGATTTATTAATAATGGGAGAAAAGGAAGATATTAACTTTTTAAATTCAGGGAAATGGCAGCTGTAAAGTACTATATCTAAGATTCATACTTTTTTAGTCATGACTTTTGGAGGGATCCGGTGGCTTGTTATCACTTTTTTTTGGAAAATACAGGTCTTTCGACTATCGAAATTTAAGTGATTTTAATCTATTCTGAAAATTATAAAGTTTTATATAAGGGAGGATTTTTTATGAAAAAAGCTGCTTTAAAAGTGTTCATTACGTCAGCTATCGCTTTCCCGCTGATTGCCGGCGGGGCTTTGCCTTCAATTGGTAAAGACAGCCACAGCAGCATTGCCTCAGCTGAAACACAGATTAAAGTCGAAAATGGCATGACTCAGCCCGTTTTTTCCCTGGACGATGCCATTGTCGAAAGGGTTTTTGTTGAAACAGCAACAGACAGTGATCGGGATGGAAAGCTGGATCGGGTAGGTGCAGATATTATTAGGCCAAAAGAAACAGAGGAAGGGTTAAAGGTTCCCGTTATTTATGAAATGAGCCCTTACCGTTCCGGAATTAAAGGTGTCCCGGTTTATGATGTGGATACTGAACTTAACACTGTGCCTGGAAAAGGGAAAGAAAAGGGGGAAAAGGGAAAACCGCAGGCAAATCTCCCGGGGTATTATGATGATTATTTTGTGCCCAGAGGCTATGCGGTTGTTCTGGCGGAAAGTATAGGAACAGGCCTTTCTGACGGCTGCCCTACGACCGGGGATGAACATGAAATCCTTGGAACACGGGCTGTAATTGATTGGCTGAATGGAAGAACAAAAGCTTTCAATGCAGAGGGACAGGAAATAAAAGCTGATTGGTCAACAGGAAGCGTTGGGATGACAGGAGTTTCCTATAACGGAACACTGCCAAATGCTGTGGCTGCCACTGGAGTGGAAGGCCTTAAAACAATTGTGCCCATTGCTGCAATCAGCAGCTGGTATGACTATTATCGTTCAAACGGTGCTGTGATTGCGCCAGGCGGGTATCAGGGTGAAGATGCGGATAATATGGCGGAAGCGATTTTAACCAGGAAAAGCCCTGAAAAATGCAGCAATGTCATAAAAGAATTAACGGAAGGCCAGGACAGGGTAACAGGTGATTATAATGAATTCTGGAGTAAAAGAGATTATACAAAGGATGCAGATCAAGTAAAAGCAAGTGTCTTTATTGTCCATGGATTAAATGACTGGAATGTTAAAACAAAGCATTTTTCAGATTGGTGGCAGGCACTTGGCGAGAATGATGTTCCAAGGAAAATGTGGCTTCATCAGGGCGGCCATTCCAGCCCCTACAGCTTTAGACGTGATGTATGGCTTCCGACTTTAAATAAATGGTTTGATTACTGGCTGTATGACATTAAAAATGATGTCATGGATGTACCGATGGTTGACATTCAAAGAGAGGATAAGACATGGCATACAGAGGGAAGCTGGCCGGCTAAAGGAATCTCAGGCGCAAAATTGCATTTTAAACCGGCTTCCGATGGAGGCGGCAGCTTAGAATCGCAGCCTGTACCAAATAAGAACAAGAAAAACCAGCATTTTGTGGACGATGCAGCAATTAAGGCTGAAGAGCTGGCTTTGAATCCGGATTCTGCATTGGCTAATAGGCTTGTCTATTTGACTCCGCCTTTAGAAAACGATATTCGCATGAGCGGAACGCCAGAGGTTCAAATTCGTGCAAGCATAGACCGTAAAACAGCCAACCTAACAGCTCTCCTTGTTAAATATGGGGAAGGAAAGCCGGAAATTGTTACAAGAGGGTGGATGGATCCTCAAAACCTTCACAGCGAAGATAGATCCACCGGGCTTGCACCGAACCGTGAATATACATTTACATGGGATATGCAGCCGGATGATTATGTGTTTAAAAAAGGTGATCGTCTGGGAGTAGTTGTTTTATCAAGCGATTATAACTATACAATCAGGCCAAAGGCAGGCGCGAAAATAACCATCGATCCGGAAAGAAGCCATATAATGCTTCCTGTGCAGGGTGGAGTTAAAGCATTTAAGTAGAAAATAGAGGGATCATTTCTTGGTCCCTCTTTTCTATTTTAATAGACTATTTTAGGAAAATAGTAGCATTGCCACAATTGAACTAAATGAATTAAAATAAGTTTCATATTATAAATATACAAAGAATGCATCTGGAGGTACATAATGAATAAAAAGAAAGTTTTTTCAGGAGTTCTGGCAGCAAGTATTTTGGCATCTGTTCCATTAAGTTCCGCTCATGCAGTTAGTCCGAAGTGGGTCAATGTTAATGTGTCAGAGGAAAAGGACGGAAGTTTATTCAATAGCGAAAACTACGACTTTATGAAATTCTCAGTAATTGGGACAAAACTTGCAGAAGTTGAAAAACAGTCTAATAGAGTGAAGGTGGAGGTAAAAGGAACTTCCGCTGATGGAAATCCACTCTATGTTGTCACCATTGCAGATCCTGGTGCACACGGCAAGTTCGGCAAATTTCAGGCTTTAAGAAAGCAAATGTTCAAAAATCCTGAAAAAGCCCAGGATTGGATTGCAAAAAATCAGGACTTTAAAGTTCCAATCATGATCAATGGATCGATCCATGGCACAGAGTTTGTGGGAAGCGATGCAGTCATGCAGCTGATTGAACGTTTTGCCACACAGAATGACGAGGAGACAAAGGAGATCCTGAACAATAATATCCTAATTTTTAACGTGGTGCAGAACCCGGATGGCCGTGTGGATGCGACCCGTTTTAATGGTGAAGGAATTGATTTGAACCGTGATTTTATCACGCAGTCACAGCCTGAAACTCAAGAAACCGTGTCTCTTATTAAAGAGTGGAATCCGATGGTGTTCCTGGATACCCATGGGTATGTGAAAAATTATGCACCAAACAAACAGGGTTTGATTGAACCTTGTACACCTCCGCATAATCCTAACTATGAATATGATTTATATCAAAAATGGGCTAACCATCAGGCAGAAGCAATGGAAGCTGAAATTATGGGGGACAAGGCTCTTTACACAGGCGCTCTTTATCAGGAAATGGAAGGCACCTATATTCCTCAGCGGGATGATTCAGCAGGCTGGGATGATTACCCGCCGATTTTCACACCGATGTACGCCATGTACCATGGTGCTTACGGCCATACGCTTGAAGCTCCGACAAATGATGAAGATGGCGTACGCTGGATGTACAATGCCATTATGGGAGCATTAAAATATGCAACAGAAAATAAGGACGAAATGATTACCGATCAAATTGAAATGTTCAAGCGCGGTATTAACTTTGATCACCCATTCCATGAAGAGGGATATTTCCCAAAAGCGTATGTCCTGCCTGTGAATGAGAATGATCCAACAGTAACAAATAAGGCTGTGAATCATTTAATTAAGAATGATATCGAGGTTGAACAGGCTTCACAAGCCTTTACATCTGATGGAAGGACCTATCCGAAAGGCACTTATATTGTACCGATGGATCAGGCAAAGGCTGGACTGGCAAACACCATGCTTTGGGATGGAGAGGACATAACTGATGATACACCTGCCATGTATGATATTTCTGCCTGGAGTCTTCCGGAGCTATGGGGCTTTGAAGCGATCGCAGTACAAAGTGATGTAAAGGCAGCGGCTTCGAAAGTAAATAATGTAATAGAACAGGGCTCAATCAGCGGAAAAGGGCCTTATATAATTCCAAACAGCTCAGTGAAAGCAGTTCAGCTCGTGAACACGCTTCTTAAGCAAGGGGTAATGGTTAAACGCGACAGTGAAGGTAACTTCTACGCTGAGGAAACAGCAAATGCCATTTCAGCAGCTGTTAAGGATTCTGGCCTTAAGATTACTTCCGGGAAGGTTCCTGCTGAAGCTAAGGCAATTAACGAAATAAGCGTAGCCATCTTAAAAGATGGGGGCATGAACAAGGCACAATCTCATTCAGGAACAAAACTGGCACTTGAAAGATTAGGCTTTAGTGTCACGGAATTAACTCCATCAGAAGTAGCGAATAACGGTCTTGCCTCACAAGATGTATTTGTTTACAGCGGAACGGAAAATTTAATTTCTTTAAATTTAAGCAATGCCAATAAAGAATTTGGCCTTAAAAATCAGGAAGAGCTGGCTGCATTTAAAGCATATGTAGAAAGGTTCGTTTCTGAAGGCGGAAAATATATTGCTGTAGGCGCCGGTGCTTCCCGTGCCACAAAGACTCTTGGCCTGACTGACGATGTTATTAATACTGGGGGATCCAACAGCAATGGAATCATTAAGGTAGATTATAAAGGCATTGGCGCATCAGCAGGCTACACTGGGGATGACCTTGGATTTGTTTACCGTCCAGTCTGGTATACCGGCACAGAAAATGATGAAGTGCTGGCAGCCATTGCTGATGAAGAAAATTTCTTTGTTGCCGGACACTGGAAAAATCACAGTGCAGCACAGGGCCAGGCTATCATGGTAAAAGAGCAGGATAAGGATGTTACACTAATCGGCCTTGAAGCGGGCTTCCGGGATCACACGGATTATCTCTTCCGATTGCTTTCAAACTCTATTTTTGAGGAGTAATTCGTTTTTCCGCGGCCGAATCATTTGACTAATATATGCATAAAACATATAATTAAGCTAACAAAATACTTCGGATTCTTCCTAAAGGGGAGTAGCTTTCAAGTAGAGTCGTCAATACGGGATTTTAAATCTCCGGCTTTACTGGCAACAGATGTTGTTTGCGAGACCTTTACCATTTATTTGGTAAGGTCTCATTTGTTTTTAAGGCGCTGAGACCAATAAATGGCTCAGTGCCTTTTATTTTTTTAGGAGAGTCTGGAACAGGGAGGTTTAATAATGAAACTGTATCATCAGCTTGCAGACAGTGTGAAATTTTCCAGAAGCCTTAATTGGACCAGACTTCTTGAAAAGGACGACAGACTGGAATTTATAGGGGCAGGGAGAAGTGCCTTTGCTTTTAGGATTAAAGAAACCAATCTTGTATTAAAAGTCTTTTTTCCGGAATTTAAAAGAATTGCCAGGGAGGAAGCGGAGATTTACAGGGCATTGCCTGACCATCCATACTACCCTTCTTTATATGGCTCTGGAGATAACTATATTGTCATTGATTATGTACAGGGGCTGACTCTGTTTGATTGTCTTGCGCAGGGGGTACCGATAAACGAGGAGACAATAGGACAAATTGATGAAGCCTTAAAACTGGCGAGGGAAAGCGGGCTAAATCCCTCGGATATTCACCTGCGCAATATTATTCTTACAAAGGATGGGCGTATTAAAATCATTGATGTTGCCCGATTTAAGCAAACAAAGAATTGTACACAGTGGGATGACTTGAAGCATGCATTCTATAAATTTTACAGAAGAAGATATTTTCCAAAGAAGATCCCTGTATTAATTATGAATACAATTGCGGCTCTTTATAAAAAGCGAATTGTTCGTTTGGGTTCATAAACAGTTCATTTGATAACGCATTTTTCTTTTGAAATAATAAAGTCCATAAAACAGAAAGGGGCATGTATCCATGAAGGTTCTTATCGTCGGAGCAAACGGGCAAATTGGGAAGCAGCTGGTCAAGCTGATAAATGAAGAGGATAAACATACAGCAAGAGCTATGGTCAGAAAAGAAGAGCAGGTCAGCCAGTTTGAAGAAATGGGAGTGGAAACGGCATTAGCAAGCCTTGAAGGATCAGTTGATGAACTGGCTGAAGCAGCCAAAGGCTGTGATGCAATCGTATTTACTGCAGGTTCGGGTGGAAATACCGGCTATGACAAAACTCTGCTTATTGACCTGGACGGAGCGGCAAAAACAATTGACGCTGCGGAGAAGGCTGGAGTGAACCGGTTTATTATGGTGAGTGCTATCCAGGCAAATAATCGTGATAAGTGGAGTGAAACGATCAAGCCATATTACGCGGCGAAGCATTATGCCGACAGAATTCTGGAAAACAGCAGCTTGAACTATACAATCGTACGTCCGGGCGGCCTGACAAATGAACCTGGAACAGGCAAAATTAAAGCAGCGGAAAACCTGGAGCGGGGCTTCATTCCCCGTGAGGATGTAGCGAAAACCCTTTATGCTGTGCTGGATAAGGAAAATACCTATAAGCGGGCATTCGACCTGGTATCAGGCGATGAAGATCCAGAAATGGCAGTGCAAAAAATATAACTCTTTCCCGGTGTGTATGCACCGGGATTTTTATTGGCTAAAAGAATAAACTTGGCGAGTTTGAACAGATTAATAAGAAAAACAGGAGCCGGCTCAATGGATAAAAAAAAGACAAAGCTAACAACCGCAGAGATATCGGCATTATGGGCTACATATACACAGAACTCAGCCATGATTTGTTTTTATAGCCATTTCATGCAGTATGTGGAGGATAAGCATATTAAGGCAAATCTAAAAGAAGCGATGAGCCTCGCTGTTTCCTTTAATAAAAATATAAAAAAAATATTTGCAGAAGAAGAATTCCCTATACCCAAGGGATTTGGAGACGAAGATGTAAATTTGAATGCTCCTCCTCTTTATACGGAATTATTTGCTCTAAGTTTTATTTACCGGGGCGGACAGATGATTATTGACTTTTATTCCAATGCTCTTACAAAAGTTGCAAGGGCAGATATTGTGGAATTCTATGATGGCTGCTTGCGCAAGACCATTGAGCTGTATAAGAAGTCTTTATCGATAATGCTGGAAAAAGGCATCTATGATCGTCCTCCCAAAATCGAGTATCCGGGTTCAGTGGAATTTAAAAAGAATGAACCTTCTCTTTTGAGCAGCTGGTTTGGAAATGGACGCCCGTTAAATTCAATGGAGATGAGTGAATTATTTTTTTCAATCGAACGGAACAGTATTGGTCTTGTGCTTCTTATTGGTCTGATTCAAGTCTCCAGAGACAGGGAAGTTAAAGAATATTTGTTAAAGGGAAAAAGGCTGACAGAAAGGCAAATAGAAACTTTTAATAAATTTCTGAAAGAAGACAATTCATTTGGAATTTATCCAGTTTCACTGGAGGTAACTGCATCAAGAGTTCCCCCTTTTTCCGAGAAGCTGATGCTGTTTATCATTTCTGCTTCCAATCAGGTTGCAATTCCGGCGCTTGCAACTGCTCTGTCTGTATCTATTCGGAAGGATTTGGGCGTTAAGTATACATTATTCATTGGCGAGATTATGAAGTATGGAAATGAAGGACTCAAACTGATGATTGCAAGAGGCTGGATGGAGAATCCGCCGAAATCTGAAGATAGGAAGTCATTCTACAAGTTAGATAGATAAATAATCTGTTGAAACGCGGCATTGGCAAATTCCAATGTCCTATTCGTTTTAATCTATGCTCAAAAGGGAATAGGGAGCTGTAAAAGGAATTACATAGTTTCATATTTTCCTCATATAAATGTTGTTTAAGTGTCACAGCTTTTAGGCTGGAACTGTGGGATAATGTGATGTAGTGAGCATTCAAGAGGAGTGAGTGAATGTATAAAAAACAGGAACGTATTTTGATGTGGCTTGCTTTTACAGTGGCTATCATTATGGGACTTTCTTTTATTGGACGTATTTTTGCAGGATAGGAAAAGGAGAATGTTAAATGGGGAATGAAGAATCAGTTTTTTTTAGCCGTGTTTTAACAGAGCTGACATTATCCTTCCATATCATATACGCAACCATAGGTGTCGGCATCCCGCTCATGATTATGATAGCGCAGTGGGTGGGAATCAAAAAGCAGGATGAACATTATATTCTGCTCGCCAGAAGATGGACACGCGGTTTTGTCATTACCGTGGCTGTCGGAGTTGTTACCGGCACTGCCATCGGACTGCAGCTTTCATTGCTGTGGCCTAACTTTATGGAACTTGCAGGCAATGTCATTGCGCTGCCTCTGTTTATGGAGACTTTCGCTTTTTTCTTTGAAGCGATTTTTCTTGGGATCTATCTCTATACTTGGGATCGGTTTGAGAATCAGAAGAAGCATTTGCTTTTATTAATCCCAGTGGCAATTGGGGCATCATTCTCAGCAATTTTCATTACAATTGTAAATGCATTTATGAACGCGCCGCAGGGATTTGATATTGTGAATGGGCAGCTTGTAAATGTTAATCCGGTACTTGCGATGTTCACTCCTGCCATGCCGACAAAGGTGGCGCATGTCCTATCCACTGCCTATATGACATCAGCGTTTGTTCTGGCATCAATAGGTGCTTATCGACTTTTGAAAGGTTCGAATCATATTTACCATAAGAAGGCATTAATGCTTACAATGAAAATCGGATTGATTTTCTCAATCGCTACAGCGGTAATTGGTGACTTCTCGGGAAAATATCTTGCAGAATACCAGCCTGAAAAACTGGCTGCTGCTGAATGGCATTTTGAAACAGAAGAAGGGGCGCCGTTAATGCTTTATGGTGTTCTTGATGAGGGTGAAGTGAAGTATGCAATTAAGATTCCATATGCACTCAGCATTCTTGCACACAGTAATCCGAATGCAGAGGTGATCGGACTCGATCAATTTCCTGAAGATGAAATTCCGCCGCTTTATATTCATTATTTATTTGACCTTATGGTGACCATCGGCATGTGGATGACGGCACTATCACTCATCTATGTGATGGGCACCTGGTTTAAAATGCGCTTTGTTTCGGCGAAATGGTTCCGCTGGCTGATTGTTCTGGGCGGGCCGTTATCAATCATTGCGATTGAAGCGGGATGGTGGTTTGCGGAAGTGGGCCGGCAGCCGTGGATTCTCCGGGGCATTATGCGTACTGAAGATGCTGCGACTTCAAGCGGCCAGGTAGACCTTATGCTTCTGCTGTTTGCAGGATTATATCTCGTGCTGGCAATCGGAAGCTTCATTGTCCTCACCAGAATGTTCCGCAAAAATCAGGTCGAGCAGGAATTGGCCGACCGTGAGCTGGAGAAAGAAGGTGAGCTTCGATGACGCTTGAGATCCTCGGAATTTCCGTCTTATGGCTGTTTCTATTCGGCTATGTCATCGTTGCATCTATTGATTTTGGAGCGGGATTTTTCAACGCATACAGTCTATTCCGTGGAAAACAGCATATTTTAACGCGAATTATACAGCGCTATCTATCACCGGTTTGGGAAGTTACAAATGTATTCCTGGTGTTCTTCTTCGTTGGCATTGTCGGATTCTTCCCAAAAACTGCCTACTATTATGGAACGATCCTGCTAGTGCCGGCAAGCATTGCCGTAGTCCTGCTTGCCATTCGCGGTTCTTATTATGCTTTTACCACCTACGGCGGACTTAGACAGAAAAGGTGGACCTATCTGTATGGTCTATCAGGTCTTTTCATTCCTGCATCCCTGTCCATAGTCCTGACCATATCAGAAGGCGGATTCGTTAGTGAGAGTGCAGCCGGACTGGAGCTTGACTATTGGACATTGTTCACCAGCCCGCTGACATGGAGCATTGTAGTGCTGAGTATAACAGCAGTACTATATATATCAGCAGTGTTCCTTACCTGGTATGCCAATAAAGCAAACGATGAACCGGCCACAGACCTGCTTAGAAAATACGCTCTTATTTGGGCGGTACCTGCTATCGTTACAGCGACAGGCATCATTGTTGAACTGAGGGATCACAACCCTGAGCATTTCAGCAGATTAATGGACCTGTGGTGGCTGTTCGGCATCTCATTCCTGCTGTTTGCGGGAACGGTCTATCTAATATGGAAGAGAAGGTACTACGGCCTTGCATTCGGGCTGCTGACAGGACAATTTTTTGTGGCTTTCTTTGCCTATGGGATCTCACATTATCCGTATCTGCTCTATCCGTACCTGACCATATATGATGGTTTCACAAACGAAGCTATGGCCATCGCCCTGGTAATTGCCTTCCTAGCAGGATTGGGTTTGCTGCTGCCGTCCCTTTATCTGCTGCTAAGGCTGTTTCTTTTCAATAAAGACTATGTTCAGGGGAAGCGTGACGACCATGCATAGGAGGGGAGAAACATGGCGGAGTTTGTAATGTTTTATGCACCGTTTATCGTGATCTTTGGTTCCATCGCAGCGGCTTTTTGGCTGGCGGGGAAGGATGAAAGAGTAGAGGAATAACTAGTTAATTGATATAAAAAAAGCTGCAGGGCCAATTTTGGCCTTGCGGCTTTTCTTAGTTATGGAGAATAGGGGGCTCGAACCCCTGACCTCAACGCTGCCAGCGTTGCGCTCTCCCAGCTGAGCTAATCCCCCGGGTGGTGGTACAAGAAAAATTATAACCACATCGGGGCTATCTTGCAAGAGGAATTATTAAAAAATTTACTGCATACTATCGATTTCCATGCATTGTACTCCAGGGATACTTGAAACACTGTAATAAACATCCGTAGTTCTTCTTTTGTAGTCTACGGCAACGATCAGCTGCACAAGATGCAGATTCTCATCCTCTAAATCTTTAATGCGAATATGTTTTATAGATATATCAAGGTCTTTTACCGCTGGGATGATGTCTGCGATATTTTCTTTATCCCTTACTTTCAGCTGCAGGTTGATCTCTTTTTCCCTTAAACGTTTAGGACCAATTAAGCCCATTATAAATGGAATTACCTCTACTGAAATAATCAGCAGTGCTACTCCAGCCATTGCTTCAATATAAAAGCCTGCTCCTACAGCAATTCCAATCCCTGCTGCCCCCCAGATTAAAGCAGCAGTTGTAAGACCCGAAATGCTGTCATTTCCGCGCCTTAAAATAACGCCTGCACCCAAAAAGCCAATTCCAGAAACAATTTGGGCAGCTAAACGCAGAGGGTCCATCGTAATGTTGATGTCATCATTACCCGGAAACATATATGCTGATTCAATGGACACAATGGTCAAGAGGCAGCTTACTATGGAAATTACTAAGCTGGTCTTTAGGCCGACGGGCTTTCTTTTTAATTCTCTCTCCAGTCCGATAACAAGACCCAGTACTGCTGAAATCCCCAGCTTCATTAATATTTCTATCTCTAAACTGCTCATAATATCTCCCGCTTTTTAAAGTATTATATATCCAAAATAGGATTTAATAAAACCGTAGTAAAAGTTTGGCTGTACGTTGTAAAATGAAATATACCCTAATTATTAGGAAACCGAAACAAGGAGTATAAAAAATGTCTAATACTAAAATAAACCCTTATATTGTCCTTGCGATTGGCGTCGTTTCTGTCTCTACTTCGGCAATATTGGTGAAGGTATCCAGCGCTCCATCGGGAGTCATTGCTTTTTACAGATTATTTTTTTCTGTTCTTTTCATGTTGCCTGTATTTCTTATAAAGTATGTTCCCGAACTTCGTCTTATTACAAGGCGGGATTGGATCTTTTCTATCATTGCCGGTGTGTTTCTTGCCTTCCATTTTATTCTTTGGTTTGAGTCGCTGAACTACACCTCTGTAGCCAGTTCTACAGTTCTTGTGACTCTTCAGCCCCTTTTTGCGTTTGCAGGTACATATTTCTTCTTTAAAGAAAAGTTTACCTGGAAAGCAATATTAAGCGGGCTTCTCGCAATTGCAGGCAGTGTCATTATCAGCTGGGGAGATTTTCAAATCAGCGGGACTGCTTTGTTCGGTGATATACTGGCAATCATTGCATGTGCTCTCGTAACGGCTTACTTAATGTTTGGCCAGACAGTCAGAAAAAGACTTTCACTCGTCACTTATACTTTTGTTGTTTACAGTATTAGCGCTATTACATTGTTCTTTTATGTGTTAATCGCCGGAGAACCTTTACTCCCGTATGGAACCAGTGATTGGGTATATTTTATCCTGCTCGCACTTGTTCCCACCCTGCTGGGACATACATTATTTAATTGGTCAATAAAGTGGCTCAGCACTTCCACCATTTCTATGGCCATCTTATTCGAGCCGGTTGGTGCTGCTGTTTTAGCTTATTATTTGCTTCATGAGTCTATTATATGGACACAAGTTCTTGGGGGAACAATCGTAATTGGAGGAATAACTCTCTTCTTATTAGATGAGAGAAGGATTCGAATGAAAGAATTGAAGAAAAAAACAACGGTTTCCGGATAAATGGGAGCTGTCTACAGGTATATTAGTAAAAAAATCTCCCTAAACGGGGAGATTTTTTTTATCTGAATACATAGGTCAAAGCTGAAAAAATAAAAGCAGCTGTAACTGAAAAGATGAAGGTGCCTCCGTAGACCTCTTCATCTGAGTCTGCAATTTTAATTCCCTCTGCATAAGCATAAGCAAACAAAAATACGGCCATGATTACTGATAGGTATAGTGCAGCGGTTTCCAGAATGATTCACACCTTCCGTTAAAAGTAGAGTTAATAGATATTATGAAAATTAACTCAAACTATTACTATTTCTTCTATATACTGGTTATATTTTAATTTTGAGTTTGTACTTCAATAAGCAGCTATTAAAATTTCTTATAAATATATTATTCTTTATAGTTGCTTTTAAAACTGTGGAAAAGTGAACAAGGTTATCCACAGACTGTGTGTAACTCTGTTGACAACTGACATAATAAGTATTTTACAGTGGATAAGTATGTGGGCATGTCTGATAAAGCTTTCGAATAATATTTTATTGGTATAACTTATTATTGAAAGTTTAAGTTAAATACGCATTAATTTGATTTGTAGAACATGCACCTATAATGAGATCTGGGTGCAGATTATTTAGATTTTCTGCCGCTTTATTAAAGGTATTCTCTAATAGGATGGTTCCGTATCAATCATCTAATAGAGAAGAGATTAATAACAAGATGCATCGAAAATATAAAAATAAACATTTTTGAAAAATTATATTGCAAACATTTAATGAATCATGGTATATTAATTCTTGTCCTCAACAAGGCAAGTTTGAAAGAGAAAAAAGTTGTTAAAAAGATGTTGACTTGTTTGCGGGTAACGTGTTATATTAATAAAGTCGCTTCTGGGCGACAAGGGAAAATATAACAAGAGAAATTGATCTTTGAAAACTGAACGAACAAAACGTCAACGTTTAAATCATTAGTCTTTTTTGAAAAGACAAACGAGCTTAATCAACTCTTATATGGAGAGTTTGATCCTGGCTCAGGACGAACGCTGGCGGCGTGCCTAATACATGCAAGTCGAGCGGACGGATGGGAGCTTGCTCCCTGAAGTCAGCGGCGGACGGGTGAGTAACACGTGGGCAACCTGCCTGTAAGACTGGGATAAC
>NZ_NJQY01000052.1:0-26501 GCF_010628845.1 Bacillus sp. 22-7
ATTGGTGAGATACAGTGAAACTTGCAGACGCGCATGCAGAGGCTTAGTTGAACCAATCGGGTTCGTAGTGTCGATTGATCGAAGCGCTAGCGGAGATCTTAGCGACACTAGAACGCGACTAACAATCAGTGGGGGATAAAGACCCCCCACTGATTGAAGTTTCACTTTATCAAAACGAGTCGACTAAGGTATTGCTGCATATTGGACAAGGAGATACTAATGGATTTTGAACTGCTCAAAGATTGGTTTACATTAGAGAATATAATGGATTTAATCCGGGAGTATCGTTCATTTGGGCCTCTTCCGGGTATTCTGCTTCCAATGCTAGAAGCATTTTTGCCCTTTCTGCCTCTGTTTTTGTTTGTTATGGCAAATGCGAGTGCATTTGGTCTCTGGCTGGGATTTTTATACTCCTGGGTCGGAGCGGTCGCAGGAGCGCTGATTGTTTTCCTGCTGGTCAGAAAATATGGCCAGAAACGAATACTCCGTTTTTTGAAAAATCATAAGCAGGTACAGAAGCTTATGAAATGGGTTGAAAAACATGGGTTCGGACCATTGTTCATCCTGCTTTGTTTTCCGTTTACTCCTTCAGCGGTTGTCAATATTGTAGCAGGTCTTTCAAATATCAGTATTGCTCAATATATGCTGGCAGTCCTGACCGGAAAAATAGTGATGATTTTTACAATAAGCTTTGTCGGATATGATATCAGATCATTAATAACACAGCCAATTCGCACTGCCATTGTTGCACTGGTCATTTTCATTCTTTGGTATGTCGGCAAAATTATTGAAATAAAGATGAATATGAGCGTAGAAAAAGATCGCGGGAATAAAAAGCATTAAATGCATAAGTACTAGGGGAGATGAATGGTGAAGGAAGGATTGAGAAAAGAAGGAGCGGAATGGCTGAAGGCTTTTGCAATAGGCATTATCATCTTTGCTTTTATACGGACTTTTTTCTTCTCCAATTACGTTGTCGAAGGTGAATCCATGATGCCGACCCTCCAGGATGGAAATAAGCTGATTGTCAATAAAATCGGCTATCAGGTCAGCGATTTAGAACGCTTTGACGTAATTGTTTTCCATCATAATGATGAAGAGGATTTTGTAAAAAGAATAATAGGAATGCCAGGGGATGAAATTGCATACCGTAATGATGAGTTATTTATTAATGGCAAGAAAGTGGATGAACATTATTTGGATAAGTACCGGAAAGAAATCTCAGGAGGCAAACTGACAGGTGACTTTACATTGCTGGAGATGACGGGCACAGAAACTGTCCCAGAGGGTAAACTTTTTGTTATGGGAGATAATCGTCTCGGAAGCTGGGACAGCCGGCATTTTGGATTTATTTCAGCCGGCCAGGTTGTAGGGAAAGTAAACCTGCGCTATTGGCCGCTTGATGAAATGGATGCGTCATTCTAACAGATCTTATAGTATAAGGGACTCGAATTTTCGAGTCCCTTATTTTTGCAGAAAAGGCTAATCTTAGATAACATGCAAATTAGGATTATCCCTATATTCAGGTTCGCAGTTCACACACACGTTTTCATCATAGTCAGTCATATTCACATCTTCACGATTGTATTCAATTCCGCAAAGGGAACAGGCAACCATTTTTTCTTCTTCTATTTCTTCCGGGTGAATGGGAATAGCGTCATTAATATTAATAGGCTCTACGGTAATTCCGCGTGAATTGGCCATTTCGGCATTTAAGTATTCCATTGCGGATTCTTCACTTTCCCAAATTCCCAAGTCCCATAACAGCTCCTGGGCGTCTCCGTTTTGTGCCATCAATCCATAAACAACTTTCATGATAAATGCCCCTTTCTAATTTACTGTCTATTGTTTTATATTTCATAGCCTATTTTGGCTGAGGTTTAACCGATTCAAAAAATTCCCATCAGTTCCCTTGAAAGACTGGGGAATGTTTTTTGACATTGAGAATAGATTGCAGGGGATACAGGAGAATCTGCGGGCTTTGTCGAATGTACACGTTACCGGAGTTGTTTTAGTTTTTGATGTCGGAATATTTGTACATATAGTGGAGGTGCAATTAATGAGGCTTAAGGATAAAGTCGCCATTATTACAGGTGCAGCCAATGGGATTGGTCTCGCTGCAGCAGAAAGGTTTGCAGGTGAAGGAGCCGCAGTAGCCATGGCAGATTATGACGCGGACATGGGAATAACCAGGGCTCAAGAGCTCAAGGAAAAAGGATTAAATGCAGAGTTCTTTAAGGTTAATGTGGCTGACAGGCAAAGCATAGACAGTATGGCGGAAGCTGTAAAAGCAGCATTTGGAAAAATTGACATCCTTATCAATAATGCAGGAATAACCAGGGACGGGATGCTTTCAAAGTTATCCCCGGATGATTTTCAGGCGGTTATGGATGTAAATCTGTCAGGTGTTTTCCATTGTACACAAGCAGTGCTTCCATTCATGCTGGAGCAGGGAAGGGGAAAAATTATCAATACGTCTTCTGTTTCCGGAATTTATGGGAATGTCGGACAGACAAACTACGCTGCAGCCAAAGCGGGTGTGGTTGGAATGACTAAAACATGGGCAAAAGAACTCGGCCGAAAAGGAATTAACGTTAATGCCGTGGCCCCAGGATTTATCTCTACAGGCATGACAGCAAAAGTGCCGGAAAAGGTGATTGGCCAAATGCAGGGAATGGTTCCGCTGGGCAGGCTGGGAAAACCGGAAGATATTGCGAATGCATATCTGTTTCTGGCTTCGGATGAATCTGATTATGTGAATGGCACGGTCCTGCATGTAGATGGCGGTATTATGATGTAATAAACTGACTCCGAGCGAGTGCTCGTTAATCAGATAATAAAAGGGGTGGAAAAGGATGAGAAATGTTGTAATAACATCAGCAGTAAGAACACCAGTCGGGATTTTTGGAGGAGCCTTTAAGGATCTTCTGCCGACAGATTTGATTGTTCCAGTATTAAAAGAGGCTGCCGAAAGAAGCGGCTTACAGAGCGGTGACGTGAATGAAGTAATTTTGGGACACTGCATTCAGCGTACAGATGAACCGAACACAGCAAGGACAGCAGCATTGCTTGCAGGCTTTGACGATACGACAACAGGGTTCACAGTCCAGAGACAGTGTGCATCCGGTATGCAGGCCATTATTTCCGCTGCCCTGCAGATTGCATCAGGCATGTCAGATATCGTGATTGCCGGAGGAGTAGAAGCCATGAGCTCCAGTCCTTATGTATTAAAACAGCATCGCTGGGGCGCCCGCATGCAGCATGGACAGGTAACCGACACAGTATGGGAGATTCTCGAAGATCCAATCCATCATATCATGATGGGGGAAACAGCAGAAAACCTGGCAGAAATTCATTCCATCACAAGGGAAGAGCAAGATGAAGTGGCATTGCTTAGCCATAAGAGAGCCCTGCACGCGATTGAAAACGGTTACTTTGATTCGCAGATCGTTCCAATTACTGTGAAGACCCGGAAAGGAGAAGTAACCGTTGCAAAAGATGAAAACCCGCGTGCGGACTTATCAGCTGAAAAGCTGAGCAGCTTGAAGCCGGTCTTTAGAAAGGGCGGAACGGTAACAGCAGGAAACTCATCCAGCCTGAATGACGGCGGAGCAGCACTGGTCCTCATGCCGGAAGAGCTGGCTCTGGAAAGAGGACTGAAGCCGCTGGCAAAGATTGCTGGCTTCTCTGTTGCGGGAGTAGATCCGAAAGTAATGGGAAGAGGACCTGTTCCGGCAGTTAAAAATGGTCTTGCCAGTGTCAATTGGTCGCTTGAAGAAGCTGATTTGATTGAAGTTAATGAGGCCTTTGCGGCCCAATATTTGGCGGTTGAGAGAGAACTTGGCTTAAACCGGGAAAAAGTAAATGTAAATGGAAGCGGAATCAGCCTTGGACACCCTATTGGATGTACAGGTGCTCGTCTTGTCGTGAGTCTCGTTCATGAGTTAAAGAGAAGAGGAGGCCATAAAGGAATAGCTTCTTTATGTGTCGGAGGCGGAATGGGAGCTACAGTATTTGTGGAAACGTACGAATAAAGAGTTCCTTCGGGAGCTCTTTCTTTATCCAAGGGATTCCATCTCCTGAATAATTATTTTTACGGGAGTGAATAAAGTGTTAAGCAGAACAGTATTATCAGGGGAAAATATTATTCTCGGGTCGTTTATTGACGAAGATATCAAAAAAATAATCGAGTGGCATGCGGACGAAAAAATCATGAGAAATCTGGATGCTCTGCCGGTAAAACCTAAAAAGGAAACAGAAATTAAGAAGTGGCTTGATGAGTGCCCGCAAGACACCTTCAGGTTTTCGCTCAGGTTAAAAGAAGGAAATGAATTAATCGGCTATGCAGAGTTAAACAGTATTTTATGGCCGCACAGAACCGGCTGGGTTACCATAGCCATTGCAGATGAAACCAAATGGGGAAAAGGGTATGGAAAAGAAGCTATGCAATGCCTGATCCGCTATGCTTTTAGGGAACTGAATCTGTATAGGCTGCAGCTTACAGTATTTTCGTATAATACCAGAGCCAAGACTCTTTATGAAAGCCTTGGATTTCTGAGAGAAGGCTGCTACAGAGAGTTTCTGGAACGCGATGGAAAACGGCATGATATGTATCTCTACGGCCTCCTCCGAAAGGAATGGAAAGAGTGAAGAAGCGCGGATATGGTCCGCGCTTAGCCTATTATTATGACTGAAGATCAAGAGCAGCTTCTTTTGATAGAAAATAACAAAAAACAAAATTCAGAAGAAAAAACGCAAGAAGCAAATACAATACATTATGAAATTGAAGAATCATTGCTGCTGGCGGTGCAAGGCTTGCACCGGTTAATAGGATAAAAGAATAGAGAGAAAGGGCTTTTGCACGGTCAGCTCCTGCAAGCATGCCAATCAATGTGATAACAGTGGGAACAAGAAGGGATATGGCGGCCACAAACATGATGGAAATAGCTATCAGGGCCTTCGTGCTGCTGAAGAAAAACATATTAATAATACTTACTGTCCCCAAAAGTAAACCAAGCTTCAATGTGGAGTAAGCCCCAATCCGCGCAATTAATTTACCGGTAAAGAGTGACAAAAGAGCCCCAATCAACCCCACTGCCCTTATTGTGAACAATTCCTCCATAGTTCCCCTGAAAGACCTGCCTATTGCATCATAAAAAGCTGCGAAGGAAAACAGAAGAGTAAAGGTGATAGCGTAACATTTGAGCAGGCTTCCCTGTCTTATTAGTTTTTTCATAATAGTAACAGTGGAAATCTCTGATTTAAAGGGACGAGAAGCGGGCGGAAGTATTTTATACGAGACCAGGAAAAGAATGAAATAGCAAACAGCAAAGAAATAAAAAGCATAGTTCCATTTATAATAAAAAGTAATTGCCGAGCTGATCAGCTGCCCAAGTATGCCTGCAGCAAGAAATCCTGTGTTGATGAAAACCAGCAGAAGCGTACGGCTCCTTGGCTGAAAAAGGTCAAAAGAATAAGCGAAGGCAACAGGTGCAAAACTGCCGAGGGTTACTCCCTGAATTGACCTGGTAATATAGAGCGCCTCTGCATTAGGAGAGAGCCCGACGGCAAAAGTAGATAATGCAGAGGCAAGCAAACCTGAAATAATAATTCTGCGTCTGCCAAATGTATCGGAAGCAGGTCCAAAGAATAATAGGCCAGCAGCATAAAAAAATGCAAAAAGACTTCCCCCGGCCACAATATGATTTTCATTTACTTTAAATGTATCTGCAATTTCCCCGTAAATTGGGATCAGTGTATAAATATTGCTGGCAACAAAAATGCCTGTAACTGTCAAAATGACTGAAGTTGCAATCAAGACCCGTTTTGAAATCATCCATATCACCTGCCGCTATACTTTATGCACTAACCACTATAGAGGAAAGTTGTCATTCCCATCATTTTGAAAAGCCCCATTCGAAAAATTGAACAGCTTATATGATAAAATAATGATAGAAAGAGACCTTTGTTAGGAGGAAAAATATGACCGTACGTTTATTGATAGGCCGTTCCGGGAGCGGTAAAACGGAATACTGCCTTAACCAAATCCGTGATGAACTGCGGTTTAATCCGGATGGAGATCCAATCATTTATTTAGTGCCGGAACAAATGACGTTCCTTTCAGAATATAAATTAATTACAACACCTGGCCTTGGCGGAATGATCCGCAGCCAGGTATACTCTTTCACGCGTCTTGCCTGGAGAATTCTTCAGGAAACGGGAGGCATGAGCAGATACCATCTTAATAGTGTAGGCATCAGCATGCTAATCCGCAAAATCATTGAAGATAAAAAGGATGATCTTAAGCTTTTTCAAAGGGCTGCAGACAAAAATGGCTTTATTCAGCAAGTAGAACAAATAATGACCGAATTCAAACGATATTGTGTAGCTCCCGACGAACTGGCAGAAAGGCAATATCAGCTCTCGGCAAGCGGGAAGTCAAATAAGGCACTCCAGGATAAGCTGCATGATCTTGAGATAATCTATAAAAATTTTGAGGAATCCCTTTCTGGCAAATATACAGATTCCGAGGATTATTTCCGCCTGCTTGCGGAAAAAGCCTCCCATTCAGAGTATCTAAAAAATGCCGAGGTTTATATAGATGGGTTTTACAGCTTTACACCACAGGAATATGCAATTGTTGAACAGCTGATGAAGCAGTGTAAAAACGTCACAATCACATTAACGCTTGACCAGCCGTTTAAGAATAATGCTTCTGATGAGCTTCATTTATTCAGAATGCCGGGAGAGAACTATCAGACAATCAAAGAATTGGCTTCCCGCAACAGGCTGGATGTGGAAGAGATGCTCCTTTCCGAGCAAAAAAGGTGGATCACGCCTTCACTTAAGCATCTTGAGGCACATTTTGACAGCAGGCCTGCAGAGGCATTTACAGGGGAAGCGGACATTCACATTGGACAGGCTGTCAGCAGGAGAGCCGAAATTGAGGGCGTTGCCAGGGAAATTAACAAGCTTGTTCGCACAGATGGCTATCGCTACCGTGATATTGCCGTACTGGCAAGAAACGGCCAGGATTATCATGACATGATTGAAACAGTGTTCCGTGACTATGATATCCCATTTTTTATTGATCAGAAAAGAACCATGCTGAATCACCCGCTCGTTGAGTTAATCCGGTCAACACTTGAGATAATCAATGGGAATTGGCGCTATGAACCGATTTTCAGAGCTATAAAAACAGAGCTGATTTTTCCGTCCAGATTAAACCCCGGAAAGCTTCGTGAGCAAATGGACAGACTTGAGAACTATGTTCTTGCCTATGGCATTCAAGGAGACAAATGGACGAAGAAGAAGAGATGGACATACAGAAGAATCAGGGGGCTCGAGTTTGAAGCAGTTGCCCAGACGGATGCCGAGAAAAAAGTAGAAGATGAGTTAAATGATCTGCGCGAAATGATTACAGGCCCAATAGTAAGGCTGCACAGGCGCTTAAGAAAGGCTGCTGATGGCCGCAGCTTGTGTGAAGCTTTATTCTTATACATGGAAGAATTGGATGTTCCTCTGAAGATTGAAAAGTGGAAAACGGCTCAGGAGGATAAAGGGAACCTTGTTAAGTCAAGGGAACATGGACAAGCATGGAATTCCATTATGGAGCTTCTGGATCAATATGTGGAAATGCTTGGTGAAGAAGAAGTGAGCCTTAAGCGTTTTGCATCCATTCTTGATGCCGGATTGGAGTCGCTTCGCTTTACGCTTGTTCCGCCTGCCATTGATCAGGTCATGGCGGCCGATTTGGAAAGATCAAGGCTAACCGATATTAAAGCTGCTTTTGTCATTGGGCTTAATGAAGGAGTACTTCCTGCCAAATTCTCGGAGGATGGTGTGCTGGCGGATGACGACAGGGAAATGCTGAACACGAACGGAATGAAACTGGCGCCGGGAAGCCGCACACGTCTGCTTGATGAGGAATTTATAGCTTATAAAGCGTTTGTTACTCCATCAGAAAAACTTTATATCAGCTTTCCATTGGCAAATGAAGAAGGTAAAGCACTTATGCCGTCTCCTTATATTAAAAGATTGGGAGATTTATTTCCTGATTGCAGGCATCATTCCTTCATGTCTGATCCGGCAGAGCTGCCGGAAACAGAGCAGCTGGAGTATGCTGATAACCTTAATACAGCATTATCGTATTTGACTTCACAGCTTCAGCTCAAAAAACGCAGCTATCCAATCTATGACCTTTGGTGGGATGTTTATAACTATTACCTTAAAAATGAGCAGTGGAGAAGGCCTGCATTGAAGGTGCTTTCCAGCCTTAATTATGAAAACAGGACACTTCAGCTTGGTGAGGACGTCAGTAAGGAATTATATGGCGACCATATTCAGGCGAGTGTTTCGAGAATGGAATTATTCCATAGCTGTCCATTTTCCCATTTTGCACAGCATGGACTAAGGCTGCGGGAAAGACAGGTATACCGCCTGGAGGCACCGGATATCGGGGATCTTTTCCATGCTGCTTTAAAATTTATTGCAGAAACAGTTATGACTCAGAAACTTTCATGGACAGATATGACGAGGGAACAGTGTGAGATCCTTGCAAAAGAAGCAGTTGAAATGCTTGCTCCTAAACTTCAAAATGAAATTCTCTTAAGCTCGAACAGGCATCACTATATTAAGAGAAAGCTTGAGCAAATTATCAGCAGGGCTTCCTATGTCATTAGCGAGCATGCCAAATCAAGCGGATTCTCGCCGGTGGGCCTTGAACTGGGGTTTGGGCCGAAAGGAGAGCTTCCTTCGCTTGCTTTTCCTCTTAAAAACGGGGCTAAAATGGAGCTTGTCGGAAGAATTGACAGAGTAGACAAGGCTCAGGATGCCAATGGGACATTTTTACGGGTAATTGACTATAAATCCAGCTCCAAGGATCTGAATGTAAGTGAGGTTTACTATGGCATTGCTCTGCAGATGCTGACATATCTGGACATCATAATTGCCCATTCCAGCTCTTTAATTGGAACAAAAGCCGATCCGGCAGGAGTCCTTTACTTCCATGTCCATAATCCAATCGTCAGCACATCAAAAATGCTGACATTGGAGGATATCGAACAGGAACTCTATAAGAAATTCAAAATGAATGGCCTCCTGCTTGGAGAAGAAAATGTAATCAAGTTAATGGACCAGACTATTGAGACAGGCGACTCATCCATTATTTCAGCGGGGTTCAAAAAGGACGGTACCCTTTCGAAGCGGTCTAAAGTGGCAAGCAAGCAGGAGTTTGATTATTTGCGCCGCTATGTAAGAAAGATGTATAGGAATACAGGCAATAAGATTACAGAGGGCAATGTTGATATTGCCCCATATAAAATGAAGGAAAAAACACCATGTACATTTTGCGCCTATAAATCTGTATGCCAATTTGATGAATCTCTTGAAACAAATGATTACAGATTATTTACTCCTAAGCCAAAAGAAGACATGATTGAAATCATCAAGAAGGAGGTGGAGGGAGATGAAAATGACCATACCGCCTAAGCCGGAAGGTGCAACCTGGACTGATGACCAATGGAAAGCGATTATGGCCAAGGGCCAGGATATCCTGGTGGCTGCAGCAGCCGGATCAGGGAAAACCGCTGTTTTGGTTGAAAGGATTATCAATAAGATTATCGCGGATGAAGATCCTATTAATGTCGATGAACTGCTTGTTGTGACCTTCACAAATGCTTCAGCAGCAGAAATGAGGCACAGAATCGGCGAGGCTCTTGAAAAAGCTATTAATGATAATCCGCGATCTGCTCACCTCAGAAAACAGGTAAGCTTATTAAACAGGGCATCCATCTCGACTCTGCACTCATTTTGCTTAGAGATGATACGCAAATATTACTACATGACCGATATTGATCCGGGGTTTCGGATCGCTGATGAAACTGAAGCACAGCTTTTGAGGGATGAAGTACTCGAAGAGCTTTTCGAAGATGAATACGGCAAAGAGGGAAATGAAGGATTCTTTGCACTTGTTGACACTTTTACAAATGACAGAAGTGACACTGCCCTTCAGGATATAATAAGGGACTTAT
Organism: Bacillus sp. 22-7; assembly: GCF_010628845.1. Lineage (NCBI taxonomy): Bacteria > Bacillati > Bacillota > Bacilli > Caryophanales > Bacillaceae > Bacillus > Bacillus sp. 22-7. The sequence goes on from NZ_NJQY01000052.1 coordinate 10,032, forward strand.
ACGATTTTGCCCGTTCCAACCCTTCGCCTGATCAATATCTTGATTCAATTGTTGAGATGTATAATGTGGAAGGAGTCAGCAGTCTTGAGCAGCTTCCATTTGTCCGTTCGCTTTTGGAGGATATTGATCTTCAGCTGAAAGGAGCCAAACAGCTGCTTGAATATGGGCTTGAGCTGACCAAGCTTCCAGGGGGACCTGCTCCGAGAGCGGAGAACTTTATCGCAGATCTGCATGTTGTAAATACACTAATTGAAGCGAAAAATGATTCATGGACGATGCTGTATGAAGCGATGCAATCATGGTCTTTTGGCAGAGCCAAAACATGTAAGGGCGATGAATATGATGAAGGACTGGTCGAAAAAGCAAAAAAACTTAGGGATCAGGCCAAGAAAATCATAACCGGCCTGCAGGAAGAACTGTTTCTCCGCAGACAGGAAAGCTTCATGCGTGATATGGCGGAAATGAAGCCCCATATCAAAGAGCTTGTTTCGTTAGTTAAAGCATTTTCCATTCGCTTTAATCAGGTTAAAACTGAAAAAGGGCTTGTTGACTTTGCTGATCTTGAGCATTATTGCCTTGAAATTCTTTCATCACCAGATGAGGAGGGACGGCTTTGGCCTTCAGAAGCGGCTCTTGTCTGCAGAAATCAGTTCAAAGAGGTTCTGGTTGATGAGTATCAGGATACCAACATGGTTCAGGAAGCTATTTTGCAGCTGGTAACGGCAGATTCAGAAGAGAACGGGAATTTATTCATGGTAGGGGATGTTAAGCAGTCGATCTACCGTTTCCGCCTTGCAGAGCCTAATCTGTTTCTGGGCAAGTACACGCGGTTTGACCGGGATGGAGAAAGAGCAGGACTCAGAATTGATCTGGCGCGAAATTTCAGAAGCCGTAAAGAAGTTCTGCATGGGACCAACTATATCTTTAAGCAGATTATGGGGACGTCTGTCGGTGAAATTGAGTATGACCAGGCAGCTGAACTTATTAAAGGAGCTCCCTATTCAGAGGATCAGGAGCAGCCTGTTGAGCTTGCTGTTATTGACCTAGAGGGAAATGAAAAGAGTGAACCGGAACCTGAATCCATAGATGAGGGTTTTGACAGCGAAGATTTAGCCCAGTCACAGCTCGAAGCCAGATATATGGCTTCTAAAATTAAAGAAATCATTGGGAATCGGAAAGAAGTTTACAACACAAAGACTCAGTCCGGACGTCCTGCCAAGTACAGGGATATTGTCATCCTGCTTCGTTCCATGACATGGGCTCCTCAGATTATGGAGGAATTCAAACAGCAGGGAATCCCTGTCTATGCCAATCTTTCCAGCGGTTATTTTGAAGCAACAGAAGTAGCGATTATGATGTCACTTCTAAAAGTGATAGATAATCCGTATCAGGATATTCCGCTGGCATCGGTTCTAAGATCTCCTATTTTGGGTCTAACCGAAGAAGAGCTTGCACAAATCAGAATCCAGAATAAAAGGGGTTCATTCTATGAAGCATTAACTTCATTTTGCCGGAATCACCCAACCCTTGAAACGGGAGATTTATATGAAAAGGTCCGGCCATTTGTTGATGCTCTTGAAGAATGGCGTGTAATGGCGCGGCAGGGTTCCCTTTCAGAGCTGATCTGGCATCTCTATAGACAAACCAGATTTTATGATTTTGTCGGAGGTATGCCTGGCGGAAAACAGAGGCAGGCAAATCTTCGCGCATTGTACGACAGAGCCAGACAGTATGAAGCAACCTCATTCAGAGGATTATTCCGCTTTTTAAGGTTTATTGAACGAATGCGGGACAGAGGCGATGATCTTGGTGCTGCCCGCGCTTTAGGTGAGCAGGAAGATGTTGTCCGTCTTATGACGATCCACAGCAGCAAAGGTCTTGAATTTCCTTATGTTTTTATAGCAGGGCTTGGCCGCAGCTTTAATACGATGGACTTGAAAAAGGCATATATGCTTGATAAGGAATTTGGATTCGCTGCAAAATATGTAAATGCCGAGAAGAGAATTTCGTATCCCTCTCTGCCGCAAATTGCTTTTAAACGAAAAAAGAAAATGGAAATGCTGGCTGAAGAAATGCGGGTTTTATATGTTGCTTTAACGAGGGCGAAGGAAAAACTGTACCTGGTTTCGTCTGTCAAGAGTGCAGATAAAAAATTAAATAAGTGGCTGCAGGCATCCGAACATAAAGACTGGCTCCTGAATGAGTATGACAGGGCTTCTGCGAACAGTTATCTGGACTGGATTGGCCCGGCTCTTGTCCGGCATCGGGAGTGTGAGGCATTGAGAGGGGAAGTTCCGGTGGATCCTCTCGTCCCGGGTGATATACTGGAACACCCTTCCTGCTGGAATATAACCATAATTAAAAGCGAAGAAGCTGCTGTTCTTCCGGAAGAAGTCAATGAGGGCGAAACGGATTTGCTGAAATTGGTTTATGAAGGAAAAACTGTTCCGGCAGAATCGGCTTATAAGGATAAAGTTGAGGAACAGCTTTCCTGGAAATATTCCTTTAAGCGGTCAGCTCAAGCCAGATCTAAACAATCGGTTTCGGAAGTGAAGAGGCAGCGGGAAATTTTTTCTGAAGAAGACAGCGGTACTGAATTAATCCGTAAAATCAGTAAACCGATGCTCAGCCGGCCTCGCTTTATGCAGGAAAAATCACTTTCTCCAGCTGAACGGGGTACTGCTATGCACGCTGTCATGCAGCATATTGATTTTAGCAGGCCTTCATCAGTGGAAACGATATCCTCCAAAATGGATGAGATGGTCAGGAAAGAATTGCTCACGGAAGAGCAGCGTGCCAGCATTGAGCCACAGCTGATTGTGCATTTTTTCGAAACTGAGCTGGGGCAAAGAATGGTTCAGGCTAAATCGGTACGCAGAGAAATCCCATTCAGTTTATCTTTCCCTGCCCGGGATATTTATTCAGATTGGCAGGGTGAAGATGAACCTGTTCTCATTCAGGGGATTGTGGACTGTGTATTCGAAGATGAGCATGGTTTGGTGCTCCTGGATTATAAAACAGATGGAATCAGCGGCCGTTATAAGGGAGGGTTTGCTGAAGCCAAACCCGTTCTAGAAAACAGGTACAAAGTACAAATTGATATGTACACCAGAGCATTGGAGCAGATTTTAAAAAGGGAAGTCAATGAAAGATACCTGTTTTTCTTTGATGGAGCTCATACAATTAAGTTATAGGAAAAGCCGGCAAGGGAACTTGCCGGCTTTTATGTATGTGCAGGAGGTGTATTTATTGTGAACATCAGCTGAAAAGGCTCGCACAGCCGAAACATCTCCGCGGATTACTACCGTCCCAAAATAAAGGGTAATGTAAAAATAAAGGAGGCTTAGCATGGGAAAAAAGCGCACAGAAACCGGAACCTGCGAATTATGCCTGAGGGAGTATACTGATATAACAGTCCACCATTTAACGCCGAAAGAAATGGGAGGCACCTTCCTGCCGACCGCTAAATTATGCATACCCTGCCATAAGCAGATTCATGCTTTATATACGAATGCAGAGCTTGCTGTACGGCTGAATTCAATCCAGTTATTGCAGCAGGATGATAAAATCCGGAAATATTTGAAATGGATCAGGAAGCAGCCTTCATCTAAGCTGACAAAAGCAAGGAAGTCGAATGAACGAAAATCAAAAGGACGATAACAAAGTTGCTATCGTCCATAATTTCTTTTATACAATTAGTTATTGCCGACATTTGGCTGATCAACCAGACTGGTATCCAGTACGTTACTGGCGCTTAGGCCATTGTTTGTAATGACAAAGCCGCCTGTGTTAGCGGCACCCTGTCCGGTTGTTGATTTGGAATTGTTTTTTGGGGAGATATAAAGAGAGTCTCCGAATTGAACAATTCCCCCGCTTACATTAATGATTTGTACCGGTCCGATAATAGCTGGCATGTAAAACATCCTTTACGAAAAGATTGTCATCCTTGAGAAGTTCTGTTTTTGGGATATACCTGACGGATATGCTTGACCCGGGATTCCATTGAAACATTCCCACTGTTGCCGATATGAATGACAGATGAGGAGGAAACCCCGATAATATCAATGTTCTGAACTCGAATGATCGGATTGAGCTGTGTTGTCTGCATCGTTATGTTTTCTTCAATAGGGATTAAAGGTATGGGTTCCCTGAATACAGGATAGACTGAAAAATTCCCTTCCTTGGCGTTAAAATACTCAGCTTCACGCTGGTCTGCAATTGCTCTTGAGAATCCTTTAATAAAGCATGAGTCCCCAATTTCAAATACAGAAGAAAAGGCAATGGTGTCAATATTGATCTTATCAACCGATGATGTTCTTTGCAGCATAGGCAGCTTACTCCGGTGTCAGAGGCACAAATGGCCCTACCAGAAGTGACTCAGGGGGTGTATCAAAAGTGGCTGCCAGCTGGATCGTTTGCGTATCCCCCACCATCAAAACAGATGAACTGGATACACCCAGTACTCTTATACTGCCAACACACAGATCTCTGTTATATACCTGATAATTCATTCTTTATTCATTCCCTTCATATTCTCCGGCAAATGCGAGATAAAGGCATAGACCCCATTGTGAATCTCCTTCTTTATCAGCTCGATAATCTCTTCGTTATTTTCCTGCCCGGAGCGATTCGATGCCTGCTGCTGGGTATAGAAGTCAATCCGGTTAGGCAGCTGCTTTTTGATATCTTCTTTGATAAACTCAATATATGAGTCATCCACATTGACATTTAATTTCTTCTGGGCAGAAGCTGTAATTTCCGGAAGTTCCCGTTCTAAATATTGATAAATGGCGTCTTCAATTTCCATCGTTCTCTTCATCTGGGTTTTAGGCGAAACAGGTGCTTTAATGTTTTTGTTATCTACGGCAAAATCTTCAATGTTTTGCAGCTCAGAAGGGTTTAAGCCAATATTTAGAGTACCTTCAAGAGACTCTACCTTAAGCTGGTCAAATTTATACTCAATCCGATCGACCTGCATCGGCGGACGGCTTTTCAGGACTTCAGTCTCTTCCTGAAGTTTTTTAACCGTAGCTTCAAGTCTCCGTATTCGTTTTTCCTGTGCTTCTACAAAAGCATGCAATTGCTGAAGATAGGTATTTAATTGCTGATTCAAGCGCACCACCTCGCTTATAAAAAAATGATTTTATCGTTTCTGCGCACCAGTCAAAGGTACGGAAGGTGACAGAAAAACACTCCCCCCTGCTGGCCCCGCAGGCGCCGGACCTTCTGCTTCAGGTGCAGGCTCGGTAAAGCCGCCAGTGTTATACAAATAAGACGCCGGCTTTATAATGCCTGCACTTCCAATCTGCATAACGGACGAGTTTGTAATCCCGCCGATCTTTATGAAATGAATATGAATGGATTGCTGTATATAAAAATTCATAGTATCACCCGTTTTAAGCATTGAAATAATTGCCCTGATCCACGCCATCACAATCATAAGTGTTTGTTGTGCTCCGATGATTGTAAACATTCAGGCCATCCCCCGTGTTAAACGATCCAGCGCCTGAAAAGGTCTTAGCGTTAGAAACAGGCATGATTTTATAGACATCCCCAATGTTGAAGACAGAACTGCTTCCGATTGATATGACCTGTGCGACTCCCACAATAGCTGGCATACATAACACCCTTTAAAATGATTTCTTGTATATCGTATGTGCCTAATTGCTGAATGTGATTAATCAGCCCAATAATATCTCAGTTGTATGTTAATTCAAGGCGACGATAAAATGTTATATAACAGACAAAATTAGTATGAAACTGTTTTAATTTTTGTGATAATATAAAATTAACAAAATTTTCTGTGAGGTGCTGTAAAATGAATGTTCCATTAATACTTACGCAGTTTTTAGACCGTGCTGTATCCCTTTACGGTTCTAAGAAAGCCATTTTTGCAGATGATCGAACTTTTACATATGAGGAATTGAACACACGGGTTAATCAGCTCTCTCATGGTTTAAAAGCTTCAGGTATTCAAAAAGGGGACCGTATTGCTTACCTGGCACCCAATTCAGTAGAAATGCTGGAGGGGTTTTATGGAGTTTTTCAGCTGGGCGGAATAATGGTTCCACTAAATATCAGGCTGAAGCCGGAAGACTATTTGTTTATATTGAATCACAGTGAATCCAAAATCCTGTTTGTAGATCAGGACCTTTACCATCTTATACTTCCTGTAAAAGATCAGCTGAGAACTGTGGAAAGGATCTTCGTACATTATAAAGAGGAAGATACAGAAGAAACCGATTATGATTTATGGCTCAGCAGCCAGGACAGCAGTCCATTTCAAAGAGAGGTCCTCGACGAAAATGACGTTTGCAGCCTTTTATATACAAGCGGTACAACCGGCAATCCTAAAGGTGTCATGCTGACCCACCGCAATAATTACCTGCATGCCTTGTCAACTATGCATCATTTGAGAGTTAGCGATCAGGATGTATTGCTGCATGTCCTGCCGATGTTTCATGTGAATGGATGGGGTTCGCCTTTTTATTACACGGCAAATGGCGCTTCTCAGGTGTGTATGAGGAAAGCCACGCCGGAAAAGATATTTGATGCCCTTCAGAAACATAAAGTATCAGTCATGCATATGGCCCCTACCGTACTGAATTCGCTGATGCAGCATTATGAACAATTTGCTCCTTCTGTTGAGCAGGATGTCAGGGTGGTTATAGCTGGATCGGCCCCTCCGCCAGCTTTTGTAACAAGAGTGGAAAAGGAGCTCGGGTGGGAGTTCATACAGGTATATGGCATGACCGAATCATCTCCATTAAGCACTGTATCAACGATTCGTTCTCATCTTCAACAACTTCCGCTTAACCAGCAGTACCGGATGAAAGCGAAGGCAGGACATCAGATGATCGGCTGTGAAGTCCGGGTAATCAATGAACACGGTGAGGAAGTTGCCCATAATGGCAAAGAAATCGGTGAGATAGTTGTCCGCAGCAACGGGGTCATGAAAGGCTATTGGAAAAATGAAGAGGCAACAATGGAAGCGATTCGGGACGGCTGGCTTCATACCGGTGATATGGGAAATGTAGATGAATATGGCAATATTGAAATCGTTGACCGAAAAAAAGATATTATTATCAGCGGCGGGGAAAACATCTCATCCATCGAAGTAGAAGGGGTTTTATACGAGCACCCTGCCATCTCGGAAGCAGCTGTCATAGCAGTGCCTCATGAAAAGTGGGGTGAAACGCCTCATGCCTTTGTAGTCGTGCGACATGGGAATACACTGACTGAGCAGGAGATTATCAGTTTCACCAAGGAGAAGCTGGCCCACTTCAAAGCAGTAACGGGAGTGAGTTTTGTCGAAGAGCTGCCGAAAACGGCTTCAGGGAAAATTCAAAAAATCCACCTTCGGAACAGCTACTGGGAATCGAAAGGGAAAACAGGCCGTTTTGTTAATTAAATGAAAGCGGGAATTTTTCAATGTTTTATCAGTCCAGCTCCAGCGCTTAGCTACATGTGCTGGAGCATTTCTTTTCTGGACAAGCAGAATATAGCTCTCTATCATTAAGGTTAGATTTTCTTTACATAGAAGGAGGCGCTTTATGGACAGGCAGGTCAGCCCGGTTCTGGAGAAGGATCGGATCATTTCGCTGGATATTATGAGAGGATTTGCCATTCTCGGGATTTTTTTAGTTAATATGCTTTCCTTCCATTCACCATATCTGTACATTGATCCTTTTGAATGGTGGGACAGTCCGGCAGATAAAGGGGCTTATGCGTTTATCGATATCTTTGTGCAGGCAAGCTTCTATCCTTTGTTTTCAATGTTGTTCGGTTATGGGTTAGTCATTTTAAGGGAGAGGGCAATGGCAAAGGGCCTTGGTTTTGGAGGAATGGCTGCAAGGAGATTTTCCCTTTTGCTGCTGATAGGCATCATTCACGCTGTTCTTATTTGGCATGGGGATATTTTAATAAACTATGCAATCTTTGGCTTTATCTTTTTATTGTTTGTAAAAATGTCCGGAAAACATATGCTTTTAACTGGAATATTGCTTTATATCATTCCCAATCTGCTATTTGTTCTATTGTTATTTGCAACAGTTCTGTTTGTTCCGCCTGAAGATCTGTCAATCTATGACCAAGAAGCCGCATTAGCTTCTTTACAGGCCTATCAAAATGGAAGCTTTTCCGAGATTGCCTCACAGCGTATCCAGGATTGGTCCGGTGTTAACAATCTTGCTTCACTGCCTATCATGCTGGCATCTATTTTTCCTTTATTTTTAATAGGGGGAGGAGCAGCCAAGCTGCGATGGCTAGAGGAACCAGTAAAAAACCGGGCATTCCTCATGAAAATTATGCTGATCTCTTTGGCTGCAGGGTTATTGTTCAAATTGCTTCCTTACATAACGGTAAGCAACCTGGGATTGGATTACATGCAGGACATATTTGGAGGTCCGCTGCAGGCAATTGCTTATGGCTTAGGGATAGCGGTGATGATAAAAAATAGTCATGGACCAGGATTCCTGCTGTCGCTCTCATATGTGGGGAAAATGTCGCTCTCAAATTATCTTTTCCAGTCGATTATCTCGACTTTTATTTTTTACAGTTATGGTTTAGGGTTCTATGGGAAGGTCTCTGCATTTTGGGGGACACTTTTAGTTATGGTCATCTTTGCTTTCCAGATCATCATCAGCCGCTTCTGGATTGCCCGCTATTATTATGGACCGGTCGAATGGCTCTGGAGGAGCTTCACTTATTTGAAGGTCCCTAATTGGAAGAGAAAAGGTTAAAATTGTCCAAAAAACTGAAAATTTATATTATACTAAAAAAGTGAAAAATAGAATGAGGTGATAGGATTGAAATTTGTTACTTTTAAGGATAGCACAGGAAGCGGCGTTGGTTTACTGGACGAGACCGGGACAAAGGTGCTTCCACTAAAAGCAGCTTTAGAAAAAATGGAAGACAAAAGTGAGTTGCCGGCGACTTTGAAGGAATGTATTGCTTTAGGGGATAAGTTCATTGATAAAGTACATAGTTTAACAGATTGGCTAAGCAGCAATCCTGCAAGGGAAGAACTCTTTCGCCCGCTCAATTCCGTTGCATTGGAAGCGCCGATTCCCCGTCCGGATAAGAATATCTTTTGTGTAGGCAAGAATTATGCCGAGCATGCCATTGAGATGGGGAGCAAAGAAGATATTCCAGAGCACATAATGGTCTTTACGAAATCGCCAACAACGGTAATAGGACCTGATGCAACAGTCTTAAATCACAAGAATGTCACTGCAGAGCTTGATTATGAGGGAGAGCTTGCCGTTGTAATCGGAAAAAAAGGACTTGCGATTCCAAAGGAAAAAGCATCGGAACACATTTTTGGCTACACGATCATTAATGATGTGACAGCAAGGGATCTGCAGTCCCGCCATAAGCAATTTTTTATCGGTAAAAGCCTGGATGCCACGTGCCCGATGGGTCCATGGATTGTCCATTCCTCTGCTGTTGAAAACCCGAATCAGCTTGACATTCAAACAAAGGTAAACGGAGAGATCAGACAAAGTTCAAATACTGAAAACTTTATCTTTCCAATCGATGAAATCATCTCGGTTCTGTCAAAAGGCATGACACTTGAGCCTGGAGATATTATTGCTACTGGTACTCCTGCAGGGGTAGGCAAGGGCTTTAAGCCTCCACGCTTTCTTAAGCCGGGAGATAAAGTGGAAATTACAGTAGAAAATATAGGAACTCTGACGAATTTAATAGAAAAATAAGGCTGTTTTCTCAAAGTTTGTTGCTATTCATATTTAAATTTACTGAGTTGATTGTAGTGGAAGGTGCGAGATCCTCGAAAATGCATTCGCATTTTCTTTGTGCGGTGTTTACTCTAGGTAGCATATTCAAAGTCCTACGGGAGTAGCTCACCGCCCGCCCCGTGTTTCGCTGAGCATCCTGGATCGGAAATCAATGGACAATATTGAAAAGCGTAAAACAACAATTTATACAAAAAGAGCCAAAAATAAAAAGAAAGATGGCCTGTGTAAAAAACACAGGCTTTTAAGAATTTATTTTATAATTTAAGAATGTCAATGATATATATCACACTTTGTCATAAATAGTTCACAAATTTGCCTTTAGATAATCTTTTTCTGCATCTTAACTTTAGGAATTTCATAGCCAATATGGTATGATGATATCGAATTTACATTAGGAGGCACTGGAATGATACATGCCCATATAACAACATGGTTATTAGCACTTGTTCTATTTATTATTGCCCTTATAATGCATAAAAGCGGCAAACAAAAAGGTTTAAAAGTGGTTCACATGATCTTGAGATTATTTTATCTTCTGATCATTGGAACAGGAGTTTGGATTTTAAGCAGCCTTAACAGCATCGACCTTCTTTATGTTTTGAAGTCATTAGTAGGCATTTGGGTAATTGCTATGTTTGAAATGATTATCATCCGCACTGTCAAAGGGAAAAAAACCTCTATTTTATGGGGCCAGTTTATTGTTGCATTAATCCTGGTTCTATATTTAGGCTTTGTTAAATTGCCATTAACATTTATGACTTAAATATGGATATTTATAGAAAAGGCTGCCGAAAAGGCAGCTTTTTCTAATTTTGTCATGTCATGACTTCACTAAATATGGTAATTTAAAACTATATCTAACTATATGATAAAAAAATTAGAATCTGCAGTCTCAGCTGTATAAGGACCAATCCTATCAGCGGGTCTAATGATCTTACTATGATGGTGGGTTTTTATGGCACAGACGATTATATGTTTATATAAGAATATTAGCGAGCTTAATAGTTTTATAGACTTGAATGAATTGACTGAATACCCGAATTTGCTTGTGCAGGTTTTTACAGGGACCCCTGAGAGCCTATTTATCGCGAAACTTCAAAAGGAACTGGCAGATAAGCTTCCACTTGCACATATAGCAGGCTGTTCAACCTCCGGTGAAATTCATGAAGGGCGCATTACGGAAAAACAAACAATCATTTGCTTTACTATTTTCGAAAAAACGGAATTAAAATCTTTCCTGTTAAACAGGAGCGATTTTAAAGACAGTTATGAAATGGGCAAATCCCTGGCACGGGAACTTGCTATCTTTAATACCGCAGCTGTAATTATCTTTCCTGCAGGATTTGATGTCGATTCCACTGACCTCTTGGAGGGAATAAATGAAACCCAGCCAAACATGGTGATTTCCGGCGGCCTTGCCGGAGATAATGCTTTATTCCAGGAGGGTTTTTCTTTTACTCAAGATGGGGTCACCAGCGATGGGCTTGTTGCAGTTGCCCTTCAAAGCGGCCATCTGTCAGTGCGTCATTTTGAAAATTATCAGTGGCAGGAGATTGGAAAAAGCTTTACTGTCACAAAGGCCGAAGGATCTATCATCTACTCCCTGGACGATAAGAGGCCTTTAACTATTCTAAAACGCTATTTGGGAGAGGCTTTTATTAAGGAACTGCCGAAATCAGGTACTGAATTCCCGTTCCTTTTACAGTACCGCGGAGAAAAAGTATCTGTTTTTATAATAAAATTACTTGAAAATGGTGCAATTAAAGTAAACAGAAGGGTTGAGGCAGGAGAAACACTTACGTTTGCTTATGCAAATCTGGAGGACATTATTGACCGGTCTTTAAAGGAATTAAAACAGCTTGACCAGATTTCTCCTGAAAGCATATTTATATACAATTGCATGGCCAGGAAGCAATTTGCCAGAGACTTTACGGAAAAAGAACTGGCAATGTTCCAGAAAATAGCTCCGTCTAACGGCTTCTTCTCTTATGGAGAAATTTCCTGCCGTAAAGGCGGACTTCCGCAGATGATCGGACATTCTCTTACATACCTTGCTCTATCAGAAAATAGTGCTGAATCAAAGAAGGAACAGCAGAATGAATTTGTTTATGAAAAAACCGCCCAATTTAATACGATTACTTCATTAACTCATTTAATGCATGCTTCTCAGGATGATATTAAAGCATTAAACAGCAGCCTTAAAATGTCAGAACAATATTATAAGTCTCTATTTGATAATAATGCAGACTTTGTTTATTCAACTGATCTGAAGGGGAATTTCACTAGTGTCAACCCGGCATTTGAGAAAACCTTCGGGTACAGCCGGGAAGAAATAATCGGAAAAACAGCTCTTTCCTATGTGAGCGATCTGGATGTACAAAGAGTCCGGATGCACTTTTATCGGGCATTAAGGGGAAAGGAGCAATATTATAATGTTTATATTGATTCAAAAACCGGCGAGAAGAATCTCTTTCAGCTGAAAAATATTCCGATTACGGTTAACGGGGAATGTGTAGGCATTTATGGAATCGGCAGAAATATTACAGAACAGAAAAAAATTGAAGAGAAAATAACAGAACTGGCTTTTTTTGACCGGGATACAGGGCTGCCAAACAGAATGAAGTTTACAGAACAATTGGAAATGCAATTAAAGAGAGCCAGGAAGAAACAGAAGAAAATTGCCGTTCTCTCTATTGATATTGACCGCTTTAAAATCATAAATGACAGTCTAGGGCACTTTGCCGGGGATATGGTGTTAAAGGAAATTTCCGAAAGAATTGAGAGGGTTTTGCCGTCCGGTTCTTATTTGGGAAGGTTCAGCGGTGATAAGTTTACCCTGGTATTATCGAGGGAAGCAACCGTTGATAAAGTTATGAAAGCCTCCAAAAAGATATTAGATGAAATATCCCATCCTTTATTTCAGTCAGATCAGGAGTTTATTGTTACTGCGAGTATTGGTGTAAGCCTATATCCGGACGATGGATCGGATGAGCACATACTGCTGAAAAATGCGGATATTGCCACGAACCGATCCAAGCTGCAGGGAGGTAACAGGGTCACCTTTTTCTCGATGGAAATGAATGAACAGGCTATGGTTAGGCTTGAGCTGGAAAGCTACTTAAGAAAAGCTTTGCAGAAAAATGAATTTTATTTATGCTATCAGCCATTAATCGACCTTGAAACAGGCAATTTATACGGAAGCGAAGCTCTGATCCGCTGGAATCATCCAAAGCTTGGCCTTGTTTCACCCGGTGAATTTATTCCTCTTGCAGAAGAAACTGGTCTCATTGCGGATATTGGCGGCTGGGTATTGAGGTCGGCTTGTCAGCAAAATAGGCGCTGGCAAATGCTCGGCTATGAATCTCTTTCCATTTCTGTGAATGTGTCAGCTTATCAATTCCAGCAGCCGGGATTTCTCCAGGAAGTTAAGATGGCATTGGAGCTCTCCGGTATGGAGCCGCAATATTTAACATTGGAGCTGACGGAAAGCACGATGCTGAGAAATGTTGAGCACAATATACAAGTTATGCAGTCTCTGCAGGAAATCGGAGTCAAGGTATCCATTGATGATTTTGGAACCGGATACTCTTCTTTAAGTTATTTAAAGGACCTTCCAATCAATACATTAAAGATCGACCGGTCGTTTATCAATAACCTTCGATTAAATACATCTGATGTTGCTATTGTAAAAGCCATCATCACAATGGGACATGGACTTTCCGTTAAGGTGGTGGCTGAAGGGGTGGAAACACTGGAGCAGATTGAGCTTTTAAAGGAATTGAAATGCCATTATGCACAGGGCTTCTATATACATAAGCCGCTTATGACGAGAGATTTTGAGGAAGGTCTATCAAAATACGTTCAAACACACAGCTAGCACCATAAAGAAACAGCAGCTTGCCATCAAAGGCAGGCTGCTGTTTCTTTATATTAATTCTGAAGTCAGATTATTGTCCAGCTCCAGTCGCTTTTCCGCTTTTTTCTATGAAGAAATCTTCTCAATTACCATTCTTTTTCCGCTGTTTAAGGTAAATTCAAATCGGTCACTCATTTTTTCATAATAGCAAAAGTGATGCTGCACATTGCATATATGATCCTGGTTATCAAAAACGATGAAGTTAACACCGCTTTTCCTGTCTTTATCATTAAAAAATGCGAGCTGGTTATAGCAGTAAATGCAGTCATAGACCGAAAATTGCATGGAATTTAGAGTAGTTACGAACTGGTAGAAGGCGTCATCATTCATTTCTTCCAATAATCTTTCGAGTGAGAAAACCAGATGCTTTCGAATCCGAATTGAATCCTGGTTCTTCAAGTGAAACGTTTCATCATCAAAAGCCACCTTGCCATCCTCGAATAAAATGCCCTTTTTCCAGCGTTTAAAGCGGAACACTTCCATTTCCTGATGGAGGAATTCGTCCAAGATGGATGCTTCATCTGTTTCGTGGTCAAAAAATACCCACTGATCATTGATATACTCTACAGTGCCTTCTGTAAAAGCACGGGATTGATATTCGATAAGCTTTGTTCGCTGCTGTCTATTCATATAAAACCTCCATTAACTTCCTCAACTTCTTTTTAGACAGTTTTGGCGATTTTTATAACCGCATGAATGTGGACAATTAACTTTTTTCTTGGCCCAGCATACAATAGCATCATGAAAAATGTGCCCATGCGATTCCGCTTTGAAAGGATGATGTAATATGTGTGGAATTACCGGCTGGATTGATTTCCAAAGGGATTTGAGAAAAGAAACGACTGCAATTGGCAAAATGGCGGATACGCTGGCAAAGCGGGGTCCAGATGAAACAAACATATGGACAGATGTGCATGCTGGATTGGGCCATAAAAGGTTAATCGTTGTAGACCCGGCAGGCGGAAAACAGCCAATGACTAGGGAAAAACGTCAAAACCGCTATACGATTTGCTATAATGGAGAGCTTTATAATACGGAAGATCTCCGTAAAGAACTCCTTATAAAAGGATATTCGTTTGAGGGCCATTCTGACACTGAGGTTTTGCTGACTTCTTATATAGAATGGGGAGAAAATTGCCTTCAATATTTGAATGGCATCTATGCTTTCGCAGTTTGGGATGAGAAGAAAGAACAATTATTTATTGGCAGGGATCGTTTAGGGGTAAAACCTTTATTTTATAAAGAAACGAAACATGGCATTTTATTTGGATCTGAATTAAAAGCTATTTTAGCTCACCCTGAAGTTAAGGCAGAAGTCGGCAGGGAAGGTTTGGCTGAAGTCTTTGGACTGGGGCCATCACGATCTCCGGGATCGGGTGTTTTCAGAGGCATTGATGAATTAAGGCCAGCTCATGCGCTGATCTTTTCGAGAAATGGACTGAAGGCATGGCGTTATTGGAATGTGAAAAGTGCCCCACATGAGGATAATGTTGAGGAGACGGCTGAGAGAGTAAGAGACCTATTTACGGATGCAGTGACAAGGCAGCTGGTCTCGGATGTTCCGTTATGCACGTTCCTTTCCGGCGGAGTGGATTCCAGTGCGATTACAGCTATTGCTGCAAAAGCTTACGAAAATGAGGGTAAGGGCCAACTGACCACTTATTCGATAGATTATGAGGGAAATGATCAGTATTTCAAGGCTAATGAGTTTCAGCCTAATTCAGATGGTGCATTTATACAGAAGATGTCCCAGACCTTTAATACGAAACATAACAGCAGTATAATCACCCAGAAGCAGCTGGCAGAGGATTTAATCGAATCTGTGCATGTAAGGGATCTTCCGGGTATGGCTGATGTTGATTCCTCCCTGCTATGGTTCTGCAGGGAAATAAAAAAGGATTTTGTTGTCAGTCTGTCAGGGGAATGTGCTGATGAAATATTTGGCGGCTATCCATGGTTCCATAGAGAGGAAGACTTGAAGAGGAAGGGATTCCCATGGATGAGATCACTCGAAGCGCGGCATGACCTATTGAAAGAAAATTGGAGGAAGAAACTGAACCTTAAGGATTACGCTAGGGAAAAATATCTTCAGGCAATCTCCGAAACTCCTGCTTTAGACGGGGAGAACAGGGAGGATGCAAGCAGGAGAGAGCTTTTCTATATTAATATGATTTACTTTATGACGACCTTATTGGACCGTAAAGACAGAATGAGTATGGGGGCCAGCCTTGAAGTACGGGTGCCTTTTGCCGATCATCGGCTTGTGGAGTATGTGTGGAATATTCCGTGGGAGATCAAAATGCATGGAAACCGCGAAAAAGGAATCCTTCGCAAAGCACTTGAAGGCATACTGCCGAATGAAGTGTTATACAGAAAGAAAAGCCCTTATCCTAAAACGCATAATCCAGAATATACGGCTGCAGTCCAGAAGATGCTCAATGGATACCTCGAGGATCGCTCATCCGCACTGTATGAATTCTTTGACAGCAGCCAGCTGAGGGGTATTATTGAGTCGGGAGGTGACTCATTCCGGGAACCATGGTTTGGGCAGCTCATGACTGGTCCCCAGCTGTTAGCACACCTTGCACAGTTCCATGTGTGGTTTAAGGATTATAATATAAATATTGCAGAATGAAAAAAGAAGCGGCAGCCGTAACTGCCGCTTTTGCTATGGAGTAAGTATGCAGCGGGCTGCAGAATTTATTGGTAAATATATATATAATCTTAAACTTCGATAACTGTCTAGCGCAAGCAGCCTGCCCCCCTCGAGGTCAAAAGCTTGTCTTGTTTCGGCTC
>NZ_NJQY01000052.1:26553-26675 GCF_010628845.1 Bacillus sp. 22-7
GTCTTATGCCTGTCGTCCCTGAGCAGTCGCCTCCACATTTCGGGCAATCCTCCTATAAAGGCAAAAAACGCCTTTCCGTGAGGCTCGTCTTGTGCTTGGGGCCCCCAGGACAAGGAAGGCTT
>NZ_NJQY01000053.1:0-20820 GCF_010628845.1 Bacillus sp. 22-7
GTTCAACTAAGCCTCTGCCTGCGCGTCGGCAAGTTTCACTGTATCTCACCAATCGGGCCTTTACGGGCAGTTTGACCCCCACTTATCCTCCTTTGATTCCTCTGAGTCTTGAAGTGGGGGTCTTACTGCCCGTTAGACTGCGATAAAAAGAAGCCAGCTGGAATACAGCTGGCTTTTTGTCTTATTAGATACATAAATGAATGGAGCAATGTATAATGATTATCAATATTTTAGCTGGAGGCCCGGATGACTTGCTGCCTGATCTGCATTCGTTCAGTAATACAGATGACATTTGGGTCGGAGTAGACAGAGGGGTGCTTACTCTAATTCAAAGCGGCATTCAGCCGGAAATGGCATTTGGTGATTTTGATTCGGTATCGGATGAAGAGCTTTTGCTCATTGAAGAAAATGTAAAAGATCTGAACAGGTTCAAGCCGGAGAAGGATGAAACGGACATGGAGCTTGCCCTGAATTGGGCACTCGGTCAAAAACCTGAAAAAGTCCGTTTGCTTGGTGCTACAGGCGGCAGGCTTGACCACTTATTCGCAAATATTCAGCTGTTAATAAAGCCTGCACTGGCGGAAGACTTTGTTCCTGTTGAAATTATTGACAAGTCTAATAATATTTATATTAAGACTCCAGGTAAATACAGCATAAAGCAGCATTCAAATTTCAAATACATTTCGTTTGTTCCGGTCACTATGGAAATTAAAGGCCTCACCCTGAGAAATTTCAAGTATCCGCTGACAGATCGGACTGTTCCTGCCGGTTCTACTCTCTGTATCAGTAATGAACTTATTGATGATTGTGGTACTTTTTCTTTTACTGAAGGCATATTAATGGTTGTAAGAAGCAAGGATTAAGTGCCGGGCCAGTGCTTCCCTGCAAGATGCGGGAAAGCTGGATAAGAGTCTTAGCATGAATTGCTTTCTGATCATTTTTTGTAATCATGAGTACTCATCTTTCATTATTTGAATAAGATGGTAAAGACGATTTAAGGACAGAATGGATGCGTAAGATCGTGAGGAGGGACACGAGTAATGAGATTTTATACAATCAAACTTCCTAAATTTTTAGGGGGCATTGTGCGTGCCATGTTAGGGACCTTCAAAAAGGGGTAGACACCCATAAATTAAAAAGAAAATAGCATCAAAACTTGGCACCTCACCTGGGGTGCTTTTATTTTTTGCTTAAATGGGGGAGAATGATAGTGGGTCAAAAAAGGAAAATAAAAAGGACATCCAAAAGGGATGTCCCTGAGCATGTTAAACGCGCTCAACTTTACCTGATTTAAGTGCTCTTGCAGAAACCCAAACACGTTTAGGTTTACCGTCTACAAGAATACGTACCTTCTGAAGGTTAGCACCCCAAGTGCGCTTGTTAGCGTTCATTGCGTGAGAACGTGCGTTACCTGAAGTTGTTTTTTTACCAGTTACTACACATTTGCGTGGCATGTATGTTTCCCTCCTTACTAAAAGCATAAGCTGAAACTATTTTTCAATGCTTTCATCTGCAATAGTCAGATTCATCCATCTGAATTAATGCGGAATCCCTGTGCGGATTTCGACATTAAAAGATACTTTAATAATTTATCATACAACCCTTCTGATTGCAATAGTTTGCTTTCAAGAAAATTTCCTTGACATAGGGGGATGGAACATGAGCTATAATAGAGATGGAGAAGTATGACTTTCAATATCACAGCCCATATAGTAAAATATTATAAGGTATGCTTTAAGCTTTGAAGTTAGAAAGACCGCTGCCCAGCTTAAAAAGGTGAATTGTCTCTTGCCGGAAGGCTTAGCCTCCAGGGTGCAATTCAGGGGAAAGCCAGCACTATCGTTAAGCGGAAGTGCCTGAAGAAGCTTTTATGAAAAGCAATTTCCAAAGGGGGAACGAACCATGTCCATCGAATTAAAAACAAATTTCGGGCAAATTGATATCTCTAATGATGTAATTGCAACAATCGCAGGCGGAGCAGCAGTTGACTGCTACGGCATTGTAGGAATGGCCTCTAAAAATCAAATTAAGGATGGCCTTACAGATATACTGCGTAAAGAGAATTTTACCCGTGGTGTAATTGTTCGCCAGGAAGAAGATGAAGTACATATCGATATGTATATTATTGTAAGTTACGGAACGAAAATTTCCGAGGTTGCCCACAATGTGCAATCTAAAGTGAAATACACCCTTGATAAAACAGTTGGGCTTAGCACTGACTCGGTTAATATTTACGTTCAGGGAGTTCGAGTAACGAACCCGTAGTGAGGAGGAAAGACTTGTGTCAAAAAAAGATTTAGATGGGAAGCTTTTTGCCGAAATGGTCATACAAGGAGCGAACCATTTATCTGCTAATGCAAAATTAGTGGATGCGTTAAATGTTTTCCCTGTTCCTGATGGAGACACAGGAACCAACATGAATTTGTCAATGACTTCCGGAGCAAAGGAAGTTAAAGCTAATATCCAAGAGCATATTGGAAAGGTAGGCTCTGCTCTTTCTAAAGGTTTGCTTATGGGAGCACGAGGGAACTCGGGAGTAATTCTCTCCCAGTTGTTCAGAGGCTTCTCAAAAGCGATTGAACATAAAGCTTCTATCAATGGAAAAGAGTTTGCTGATGCTCTGAATTCTGGTGTGGAGACGGCATATAAAGCTGTGATGAAGCCGGTTGAAGGAACGATCCTTACTGTTGCAAAAGATTCCGCTAAGAAAGCGGTTCAGGCTGCTAATCATGAAGATGATATCATCGTGATTATGGAGGAAGTTTTGAAAGAAGCAAGGGCTTCCCTAAACCGCACTCCAGATCTTCTTCCAGTCTTAAAAGAAGTTGGAGTTGTAGACAGCGGCGGACAGGGCCTTGTATTTGTATATGAAGGATTCCTTGCCGAGCTAAAGGGCGAAAAACTTCCTGATACACCGGCAGCCCTTCCAAAGATGGATGACCTGGTTAGCGCAGAACACCATAAAAATGTTCACAGTTTTATGAACACTGAGGATATTGAGTTCGGTTATTGCACTGAATTTATGGTCAAATTCGAAGATGAAAAAATTTCTGCTAATCCTTTTTCAGAAGACAGATTCCGCCAGGACTTAAGCCAATATGGTGACTCACTTCTTGTGATTGCGGATGAGCAGCTTGTAAAAGTACATATCCACTCTGAACAGCCGGGAGATTGCCTGACATACGGACAGCGCTATGGCAGTTTAATCAATATGAAGATTGAAAACATGCGCCAGCAGCACACCAACTTAGTCGAAGACGTGCCTACACCTTTGGCGGCCCAGGCTAAGCCAAAAGAAAAGCAGGAGTACGGGATTGTGACAGTATCAATGGGCAGCGGCATCGCGGATCTTTTCCGAAGCATCGGTGCACATGCTGTCATTGAAGGCGGACAGACAATGAATCCCAGCACGGAAGATATTGTAAAAGCCATCAAAGAAGTAAATGCAAAAAAAGTAATCATTTTGCCAAACAATAAAAATATCATTATGGCTGCACAGCAGGCTGCAGAAGTGACTGAAGAAGAAGCAGTGGTTGTTCCTTCAAAAACTGTTCCTCAGGGAATGGCGGCTCTTCTTGCCTTTAATCCAAGTGCTGAGCTTACAGAAAACGAAGAAGGCATGACAGATGCTCTTCAGCATGTGAAAACAGGCCAAATCACGTTTGCTGTCCGTGATACAAGCATCGATGGCCTTGAGATAGAAAAAGATGATTTCATGGGCATTGCTGACGGCAAAATTGTTGTGAAAAACAAGGATAGAGTTCAGGCTGCCAAAGATCTTCTGGAAAGAATGATCGACGAAGACTCTGAGATCCTTACCGTCTTAAAAGGTGAAGATGCAGCAGATGAGGAAGTAGACTCACTTATCAGCTATATTGAAGATAAATATGAAGATATTGAGGTTGAGCTTCATGATGGAAAACAGCCTCTATACTCTTTCATTTTCGCAATTGAATAACAAGTAAACAATAAACAAAGCGAGGGCCCAGCCTTCGCTTTTGTCCATTTTAGACCTTAATAAATGCTTTTAAGCATGAGTTTTTTTGTTTTAAGGTTACTTTCTTGCATTTTTAATTTACAATGTGCTAGTTATAAAGCAGGCGTTTCATAAGCCTGTATATAAAAGTAACGGAGCAGGGAGGGATGGCGGACTGCCTGAAAGAAAATATAATTGGCAGCCGTTCAATAAATGTGAATCCAAATTTAATCCAGTCTGTTACAGCTGTTAAAGGCATCGGAGAGGAATCAGCTGAATTACTGGCTGAAATGAATATTTACACTGTAAAAGACTTGCTTGAATATTTTCCATATAGATATGAAGATTACAGGCTCAAGGACCTGGCAGAAATGAAGCATGATGAAAGAGTGACGGTTGAAGGCAAGGTTCACAGTGAACCTTCACTTGCTTATTACGGCAGGAAACGCTCCAGGCTCACTGTTCGGGTGCTTGTAGGACGATATCTCATCCAAGTGATTCTGTTCAATCAGCCTTATTTGAAGAACAAAATTGTTTTAAACGAAACGGTTACGGTGACTGGAAAATGGGACCAGCATCGGCAGGTGATTACAGCCAGTGAACTTAAAATAGGAAATGCCTCTGGCAATAAGGATTTTGAGCCGGTTTATGCTGTAAAAGGAAATGTCACGGTCAAAGGCATCAGGCGATTTATTAAACTGGCTTTCACACAGTATCGGAATGACATATCAGAAGATTTACCTGAAAAATATTTATTGCAATATAGACTATTAAATAGGCGAGATGCTGTGAGATCGCTTCATTTTCCCGCCAATGAACAGGAACTCAAGCAGGGAAGGCGGCGTTTTGTTTACGAGGAGTTTTTCTATTTTCAATTAAAAATGCAGGCACTAAGAAAGATTGAAAGAGAGCAGTCAAAAGGGGTTGCACAGGCTTATGATCTTTCAAGACTAGTGGAGTTCATTGACTCACTGCCATTTGATTTAACCGGAGCACAAAAAAGAGTAGTTAATGAGATCATGTCTGATTTGAAATCTCCATACAGGATGAACAGGCTATTACAGGGGGATGTTGGTTCAGGCAAAACGGCAGTGGCGGCGATTGCTCTATTCGCCAGCAGGACAGCAGGCTTTCAGGGAGCATTAATGGTCCCGACCGAAATCCTGGCAGAGCAGCATGCAGAATCTTTAAAGTCGATGCTCGAGCCGTTTGGGCTGCGATGTGAACTTCTGACAAGCTCTGTTAAAGGAAAGCGAAGAAGAGAGATTCTCCAGCTTTTAAAGGATGGGGTGATTGATGTTCTCATTGGCACACATGCACTTATCCAGGATGAAGTGGAATTTAATAAACTGGGACTTGTCATTACTGATGAGCAGCATAGATTCGGGGTAGGGCAGCGGCGGATACTCAGGGAAAAAGGTGAAAATCCTGATGTTCTGTTCATGACTGCAACACCAATCCCAAGAACATTGGCCATTACCGTTTTTGGTGAAATGGATGTATCCATCATAGATGAAATGCCGGCAGGACGAAAAGCAATTGAAACCTATTGGGCAAAACCTGAAATGCTGGACAGGGTCCTAGGTTTTATGGAAAAGGAGCTTTCAGCAGGTCAGCAGGTTTATGTGATCTGCCCGCTTATTGAGGAATCAGACAAATTGGATGTTCAAAACGCTATAGATGTCCATGCGACACTGATGCATCATTTTCATGGCCGTTATGATGTCGGACTCATGCATGGCAGGCTTCATCCGGATGAAAAGGAAAGTGTTATGAAAGCTTTCAGCTGTAATGAAACTCAGGTTCTTGTTTCGACGACGGTTGTTGAGGTGGGTGTGAATGTTCCAAATGCAACGATGATGGTGATCTATGATGCGGAGCGGTTTGGACTTGCACAGCTGCATCAGCTGAGGGGCAGGGTAGGAAGAGGAGATAAACAATCTTATTGTGTGCTTCTGGCTGATCCGAAATCGGAAGTTGGAAAAGAACGCATGAAAATCATGACAGAAACCAATGATGGTTTTGCTCTAAGTGAAAAGGACCTTGAGCTGAGAGGTCCTGGAGACTTTTTCGGAAGAAAACAAAGCGGGCTTCCGGAATTTAAAGTCGCTGATATGGTCCATGATTACCGTGCGCTCGAAACCGCCAGGAACGATGCATTAAATCTAGTGGAATCCGATGAATTCTGGCACTCGGATGAGTACCTGCCTTTGCGGCATTATTTAAAGGAAGCAGGAGTGCTGGAAGGGGAAAAGCTGGACTAGAAATAAGGTAATCAGAGCGGATTGCGGAAAAGTTCTTTCTTGCAATCTGCTTTTTTTGATTATATACTACTATTAGTACCTAGTCTTAATATCTCGGACGGTGGGATTTTAATGAAAAGAAACAAAAAAGAACGTCAAACATTATTAACGGACACCATAAAAGAAAATCCTTTTGTCACGGACGAGGAACTTGCGGACAAGTTCTCTGTCAGCGTCCAGACAATCAGGCTCGATCGGCTGGAATTATCAATTCCGGAATTGCGTGAGCGAATCAAGCATGTTGCCGAGAAAAGTTTTGAGGATGAAGTGCGATCTTTACCAATAGAAGAAATAATCGGTGAAATAATAGATATAGAATTGGATAAAACGGCGATATCCATTTTCGATGTAAAAAGTGAACATGTCTTCAAGCGTAATGGAATTGCCCGGGGCCACCACCTGTTTGCACAGGCCAACTCACTGGCGGTCGCCGTCATAAATGATGAGCTGGCATTAACGGCAAAAGCCAATATTCAATTTACAAGGCCTGTGAGATTAAATGAACGTGTCATTGCAAAAGCAAAGGTCCTTACAATTGACATTGACAGCGGAAGGACGTTGGTTGAAGTCAATAGCTTTGTGAATAACGAACAGGTATTCAAGGGAGAATTTGACATGTTCAGAAAAAAATAATCACTAAAAGGATGAAGCACCATGAAAATTGCCATAGACGCAATGGGAGGCGACAATGCTCCGAAGGAAATTGTCCTTGGGGCAATGAAAGCTGCCGCAGAATATAAGGATGTACATATTACCCTTGTAGGCGATGAGTCAAAAATAAACCAATACCTTACTTCAAATGAGCGAATTGACATATTACATACAGATGAAGTCATCTTGCCGGATGATGAGCCGGTGAGAGCTGTACGCAGAAAGAAAAATGCATCCATGGTGCTTGCAGCGCAGCTTGTCACAGATGGTAAGGCGGATGCATGCATTTCCGCAGGAAACACGGGTGCTCTTATGGCAGCAGGCCTTTTTGTGGTAGGAAGGATTGAGGGCATTGAACGTCCGGCATTATCACCTACTCTTCCAACAATAGGGGGAGAAGGGTTCCTTTTGCTTGATGTAGGGGCGAATGTGGACGCGAAGCCTGAGCATCTTCTTCAATATGCGATTATGGGATCTATATATACCGAAAAGGTCCGGGGTGTTGCCAATCCCAGAGTAGGCCTTCTAAATATCGGAACGGAAGAGAAAAAAGGCAATGAGCTGGCAAAAAATACATTTGATCTGCTGAAGAATGCGGATATCAATTTTATCGGCAATGTGGAAGCGCGCGATTTGCTTGAGGGAGCTGCGGATGTTGTTGTGACGGATGGCTTTACCGGCAATATGGTGCTTAAGACAATTGAAGGTACTGCTCTATCTGTATTTAAAATGCTAAAAGCAGCTCTGACCAGCAGCTTTAAAACAAAATTGGCAGCAGCAGCCTTAAAGCCTGATCTATACCAGCTGAAATCTAAAATGGATTATTCGGAATACGGCGGTGCCGGATTATTTGGATTAAAGGCGCCGGTTATCAAGGCGCATGGCTCTTCAGATGCAACAGCTTTATTCAGTGCACTGAGGCAGGCCAGGAACATGGTCGAAAACAATGTTGCTGATACGATAAAGGAAGCGGTTGTAAAAGAAGCCGGAAAGACAGCTCTTAAATAAACATTTTTAACTTGGGGGGAAAGCATGATGGGTAAAATCGCTTTTTTATTCCCTGGGCAGGGGTCCCAGGCTGCAGGTATGGGAAAAGTCTTAGCTGAACAGGATGAAAACGTAAAAGGATTTTTTGAAAGAGCCGATCAAAAACTTGGGTTTTCATTATCGGAACTTATTTTTGAAGGGCCTCAGGACAAATTGACGTTAACAACAAACGCACAGCCTGCACTATTGACCACTGGCATTGCCATTCTCGATTATTTTAAAAGATCTGGTATAACACCTGATTTTGTTGCGGGACATAGCCTTGGTGAGTATACTGCACTGGTCGCTGCGGAAGCTATATCCTTTGAGGATGGGGTATATGCTGTCCGTAAGCGGGGCGAATTCATGGAAGAAGCCGTTCCTAATGGCGAAGGAACAATGGCTGCAGTATTGGGCCTTGACAGGGACAAGCTCACTGCAATTACAGAAGAGGTTACTGCAGGAGGAAATCCGGTGCAGCTTGCAAACCTGAATTGTCCTGGACAAATTGTCATTTCAGGTTCAAAAGCAGGCGTGGAACTGGCTTCTCTAAAGGCTAAAGAAGAAGGTGCCAAGCGTGTGCTTCTGCTGGAGGTAAGCGGCCCTTTCCATTCCCAATTAATGAAGCCTGCTGCTGAGAAGTTCAGGGGAATCCTTGATGAAATTGAGATTAAAGATGCAAAGGTTCCTGTCATTGCCAATGTAACAGCTTCTGAAATGACATCCGCTTCAGAAATAAATGGCAGATTGATTGAACAGCTGTATTCTCCTGTGCTATGGGAGGATTCAATCCGCAGGATGATAGAGCTTGGAGTGGATACATTTATAGAAATAGGTCCAGGAAAAGTACTGTCAGGCTTAGTGAAAAAGGTAGATCGTACCCTTAAGACGTATGCCGTTTCAGATGCAGAATCATGCCAGGCAGTTACAGAATCCTTGAAGGAGGAATTGAGATGAAGCTAGAGGGAAAAGCCGCTTTAGTAACAGGAGCTTCCCGCGGAATCGGAAGAGAAATCGCTTTGGGTCTTGCCAGGCAAGGTGCAGATATTGCGGTTAACTACTCCGGAAGTGAGGCAAGGGCGAACGAAGTCGTTGATGAAATAAAGGCTTTAGGCAGAAATGCTTTTGCTATCCAATGCGATGTGTCAAATAGTGATTCCGTGACAAGCATGGTAAAAGAAACAGTAGAAAAATTTGGCAAGCTTGATATTCTGGTTAATAATGCGGGTATTACGAAGGACAACCTGCTTATGAGAATGAAGGAAGACGAATGGGATGATGTTATTAACATTAACCTGAAAGGTGTTTTCCTTTGTACAAAAGCTGTTACAAGGCAAATGATGAAACAGCGCAGCGGCCGCATTATCAATATTTCATCCATTGTGGGTGTGAGCGGAAATCCTGGACAGGCTAACTATGTCGCTGCCAAATCAGGGGTTATCGGCCTGACAAAAACCTCAGCAAAGGAACTTGCATCAAGAGGGATAACAGTCAATGCCATTGCACCAGGCTTCATCACAACTGATATGACGGATAAGCTGAACGAGGATGTAAGGGATCAGATGCTAAAACAAATCCCATTGGCGCGCTTCGGCGATCCTGCAGATATTGCAAATGTGGCAGTGTTTCTAGCTTCAGAGGACAGCCGTTATATGACAGGGCAAACCCTGCATGTTGATGGCGGAATGGTCATGTAATTTGTAACAGGCTTGTAATGCAAAATTTTTTATAAAAGCTTTCAATAAAGGCTAAAAATAATCTATAATACTTGAGGGGAGGTGAACAAGCATGGCAGAAGTATTAGAACGTGTAACAAAGATCATCGTGGACCGTCTTGGCGTTGAAGAGTCTGAAGTGAAATTGGAGGCTTCTTTCAAAGATGATCTAGGTGCTGATTCCCTTGATGTAGTAGAATTAGTAATGGAATTAGAAGATGAGTTCGACATGGAAATTTCTGACGATGACGCTGAGAAAATCGCAACAGTCGGTGACGCTGTAAATTACATAAAAGCTAGCCAATAATCGTTAGTAGAACCGCTCTGCAGTGAGGGAATCCCCCTCACTGCAGCAATTTTTTCTGATGTTTACTGTCCGGTGTTACCTGCAGCATCGAAAGGGCAGCTTGGAATTAAGCTTTCAGCCTTCAGCAGGTGACTGTGGACAGTAAATACGATTCTCAAAAGCTCCGTTTGATAACGGGGCTTTCTTCTGTGAAAATGGCCGTAACCATATGAAACATAAAATTGCTTTATATCGAAGTTTTTTGCGTTTTTCCTCTTTATTACGTAAACTTAGGGAAGACCAATTATTTAGATTTTATGAATGTAAGTTTCCTTAAGCCTTATGGCTTTTGGGCATTTATTTATATTTTTCGTTGAGTTGATTGGAGCGGAAGGTGCGAGATCCTCGAAAATGCTGCCGCATTTTCTTCGTGCGGTGTTCTTTCGAGGAAGCTTATTCAACGTCCTGCGGGAGTAGCGGGACAGGTGAGACCCCACAGACGCACATCGTCGAGGAGGCTCACCGCCCGCCCCGCGGAAAGCGAGTACCTGTAGCGGAAATCAACGGGCATAGTTCAAAACTAAAAACTCAATATTTTTGAAATGAGCCTATTATTAAAAAGAATATTAATTTTAGCAAGGTGGATGCAATATGCGCAGCAATAAAGATAAAGAAAGAAAATCATTTCGCGCAATCGAAAAACAATTTAAAGAATTCCAGACGGAAATCGGAATTCACTTTGAAAATGAAAAATTACTAAAACAAGCTTTTACCCATTCATCCTATGTGAATGAGCACCGGAGAAAGCCTTATGAAGACAATGAAAGACTGGAATTCCTGGGGGATGCCGTCCTTGAACTGACTGTTTCAAAATTCCTTTACCTTAAATATCCGATGATGAGCGAGGGTGAATTAACAAAGCTGAGGGCTGCGGTTGTCTGCGAACCATCCCTGGTCTCATTTGCCCACGAATTGTCATTTGGCAGCCTGGTGCTCCTTGGTAAAGGGGAGGAAATGACAGGTGGAAGAACCCGTCCGGCCCTGCTTGCAGATGTGTTTGAAGCCTTTATAGGTGCATTGTACCTGGATAAAGGATTAGATACAGTTGTCGGTTTTTTGGAAAAAGTTGTTTTTCCAAAGATTGATTCAGGTGCTTTTTCGCATGTGATGGATTTTAAAAGCCAGCTGCAGGAGCTTGTGCAGCGGGATGGAGCAGGTGCAATTGAATATAAAATCCTTCAGGAAAAGGGACCTGCCCACAATCGTGAATTTGTTTCCACTGTTTCTCTAAATGGCAGGGAACTTGGGACAGGCACTGGCCGGTCAAAGAAAGAAGCCGAACAACATGCGGCCCAAATGGCTCTTGAAGTATTAAAAAATCATATAAAGTGAAACATTTTCTAACTCTGACATCAAAGAGCAGAAACATGAGGAGACAGAGGGGGACCAAGGTTGTTTTTAAAAAGGCTTGATGTTATTGGATTTAAGTCGTTTGCTGAGCGGATAACGGTTGATTTTGTTCCAGGCGTCACAGCAGTTGTCGGTCCGAATGGAAGCGGGAAAAGCAATATTACTGATGCCATCCGCTGGGTATTGGGTGAACAATCAGCTAAGTCCCTTCGCGGTGCGAAAATGGAGGATGTCATTTTTGCGGGCAGTGATTCCCGGAGAGCACAGAATTTTGCAGAGGTGACACTGACCCTTGATAACGCCGATCAGGGTCTGCCGATCGAGTACAGCGAAGTCAGTGTTACAAGAAGGGTCTACCGGTCCGGAGACAGTGAATACCTGATCAATAAGCAAACATGCAGACTTAAAGATATTGTAGATTTATTTATGGATTCAGGCCTTGGCAGGGAAGCTTTTTCAATCATAAGCCAGGGCAGAGTTGAAGAAATTTTAAACAGCAAAGCTGAAGAACGCCGGACTATATTTGAAGAAGCGGCTGGCGTACTTAAATACAAGACAAGAAAGAAAAAGGCGGAAGGCAAGCTTTCAGAAACCCAGGATAACTTAAACAGGGTGAATGATATTCTTCATGAACTGGAAACCCAGGTAGAGCCTTTGAAAATACAGGCTTCAATCGCAAAAGATTATTTGCAGCAGAAAGAAGAGCTGGAGAAAATAGAGGTTGCCCTTACCGTTTATGAGATCGAGGATCTGCATTCAAAATGGGAGCAACTTTCACGTCAGCTCGAGCTGCATACGGAAGATGAGATGAAGCTCTCGGCAGTTATCCAAAGCAAAGAAGCGAAAGTGGAAGAGTTAAAGGATCATATAGCTGCAATTGATGAATCAGTCAATGATCTGCAGGATGTGCTCCTTCATGCCAGTGAAGAGCTGGAAAAACTGGAAGGCAGAAAAGAAGTGCTCAAAGAGCGAAAGAAAAATGCCAGCCAGAATAAAGACCAGCTCCATGGAAATATGAAAGAACTTACGATGAAGATTGCTGAGTTAAAAGAGCAGAAAGAAAAGCACTCGGCTCTCAGGGGAAAAGTTAAGGCAGAAGCTGGTAAGCTTCAAAAAGCATTAAAGGAAAAGCAGGAGCAGCTAAAACTATTCAGTGAAAATACAGAAGAAAAAATAGAATCTCTGAAAAGTGATTATATTGAAGTGCTGAACCGCCAGGCAGCTTCACGGAATGAATTGCAGAATATTGATCAGCAGCTGAGTCAGCAGGGAAAGCGCAGTTCAAGGCTTGAAATGGATAATGAAAAATTTATTGCTGACCGCAAGAAAAATGAAGAGAAAAAACAAAAGATACAATCAAATCTTGAAAACCTGCAAAAGGAATTAGAAAATCAAGTTCATCTATTCCGAAATGAAGACCGCAAGCTTGAATCATTAAAGAATAATTATCAAAAGCAGGAAAAAACCTTGTATCAGGCTTATCAATATTTGCAGCAGGCGAAATCCCGTCAGGAAATGCTTGAAGAAATGGAAGAGGATTTTTCGGGTTTTTTCCAAGGAGTAAAAGAAGTATTGAAAGCAAGAGGCAGCAAGCTGCAGGGAATTGAAGGAGCCATAGCTGAGTTAATTCAGGTGCCAAAAGAGTACGAAACTGCGATTGAAACAGCTCTCGGCGGTGCCATGCAGCATATCATTGTACAAGATGAACAGGACGGAAGAAGTGCCATTCAATTCCTGAAAAAGAATTCATACGGCAGAGCCACATTCCTGCCTTTAAGTGTAATTAAGGGGAAGAAGCTGAATACCACGCAAATGCAGTCGGTTCAAGGCCACCCTGCCTTTATTGGTGAAGCTGCTTCACTGATACAATTTGAAGAAAGACACCAGCCTGCTATCGAGAACTTGCTTGGCAATGTGGTCATTGCCCGGGATCTTAAAGGTGCCAATGAACTTGCGAAGCTGCTTCAATATCGTGTGAGGCTCGTAACAATTGAAGGAGATGTGGTTAATCCCGGCGGCTCCATGACCGGTGGAGCTGTGAAACAGAAAAGTACTTCAATTCTTTCACGTAAAGGTGAACTTGAAGAGCTGAAATCCAGAATTACGGATATGGAATCCAAAACAGCAAATCTCGAAAAGCAAGTAAAACTGCAAAAAAGTGAAATTCAAAAACAGGATTTACACATTGAGCAGCTTAGAAAAACAGGCGAAGAGCTTCGTTTGATGGAACAGAAGGTAAAAGGAGAACTTTTAGAAGCAGAGTTTGAAGAGAAAAGCATTAATGAGCGCCTATCCCTTTATGATATGGACAAAGCACAGTTTTCGCAAGATATAGAGAGACTGCTGGCAAGAAAGAGCGAGCTTTCAGTCGTATTGGATCAGCAGCAAAAGCAAATCGCTAATCTTGATCAGGAGATAAAAGCATTAACAGAAAGAAAAAACACCCAGCAGACTTCAAAGGAAACTGTAGTATCTGAAATTAATGAGCTGAAAATTAGCTTCGCTTCCAAAAGTGAGCAGCTGAACCATGCTGAGGACAAGCTGGCCGCCATAAATTCTGAGCTTGCTGTTACACAGGAGAAACTTAAAACCGTAAAAGAAGATTTAGAATTGCTTTCATCCGAAATGACAAACAGCTCTTCAGGTGAACAGCATCTGGAAGAAGCAGCACAGCAAAAACTGAAGGAAAAGAATGAAACACTTGAACTGATTGCTTCAAGAAGGAATGAGCGATTAAAGCTCCAAGCATCTTTAGAGGACCTTGAGCTTGAGGTAAAAGAATTAAAACGCCAGCATAAAGGCCTCATAGGAGTTCTGAAAGATGAGGAAGTTAAACAGAACCGGCTGGATGTTGAGCTTGAGAATAGGCTGAATCATTTAAGGGAAGAATACCTGCTGTCTTTTGAAGCGGCTAAAGAAGAATATCCGCTGCAAATTGAAATTGAGGAAGCGCGAAAAAGAGTAAAACTCATAAAGCTGGCTATCGAGGAACTTGGCGCAGTTAATCTCGGAGCAATCGAGGAGTATGAAAGAGTATCGGAACGCTATGAATTCCTGCTTGAGCAAAAAACAGACCTTCAGGACGCAAAGGATACATTATTCCAGGTTATTGATGAAATGGATGTTGAAATGAAAAGAAGATTTGAAGAAACCTTTGAAGGGATCCGGCTTCATTTTGAGTCGGTTTTCCAATCTTTATTCGGCGGCGGCAGAGCGGATTTACGATTGACCCAACCTGAAGATTTATTGAATACAGGTGTGGAAATTGTTGCACAGCCGCCAGGCAAGAAATTGCAGAACCTTGGATTATTATCTGGGGGTGAACGTGCACTCACAGCCATTGCATTGCTGTTTTCTATTTTAAAAGTCCGGCCTGTTCCATTCTGTATTCTTGATGAAGTGGAAGCTGCTTTGGATGAAGCAAACGTCCAAAGGTTCAGCCAATACTTAAAAAGATACAGCGCAGAAACCCAGTTCATCGTTATCACCCACAGAAAAGGAACAATGGAAGAAGCGGATGTTCTTTACGGTGTAACCATGCAGGAATCCGGTGTCTCCAAACTGGTATCTGTTCGTCTCGAAGAAACCAGGGAATTAATTACTCAATAAAGTTTCCAATGCGGAACAGTCTGTAACACTGTTCCGCTATATACATAAAGAATGTTTGGTAATTTTGTTATCCGAATTAAGTTATTCCACTGAGTTGATTGAAGCGGAAGGTGCGAGACTCCTGCGGGAGTAGCGTACCAGGGAGACCCCACAGACGCAGAGCGTCGAGGAGGCTCCCGGCAGCCCCCGCGGGTTTGCTGAGTACCTGCAGCGGAAATCAGCGGACAATGTTTTCAAACAAGTATAACAAACAAAGAACATACAATAAAAAGCTTTAAAAGGAAGTGAAAACATGAGTTTCTTTAAAAAACTTAAAGAAAGAATCACAAAGCAGACAGATAGTGTTACTGAAAAGTTTAAAGACGGATTAACCAAAACGCGCGATAATTTTTCAAATAAGGTTAACGACCTTGTTTCAAGATACCGGAAAGTGGATGAGGAATTTTTCGAGGAACTGGAAGAAATCTTAATTGGGGCGGATGTCGGTTTTGACACTGTCATGGAACTGGTGGATGAGCTGAGAAGAGAAGTAAAGCGCAAGAATATTCAGGATCCGCGCGAGGTTCAGGCAGTAATATCTGAGAAGCTTGTAGACATTTATGACAGCGCAGGCGAAACCTCCACAGAACTAAATATACAAACCGATGGACTTACGGTAATCCTGTTTGTTGGTGTTAACGGTGTTGGAAAAACAACGACAATCGGAAAACTTGCTCATAAGTTCAAAAGTGAAGGGAAAAATGTCCTTCTTGCAGCGGGTGATACTTTCCGTGCAGGAGCGATTGAACAGCTTGAGGTGTGGGGCGAACGTGTCGGAGTTGATGTCATTAAGCAGGGAGCCGGTTCTGACCCTGCAGCTGTCATGTATGATGCTGTTCAGTCTGCAAAGTCGCGCAAGGCCGATATTTTAATCTGTGATACAGCGGGACGTCTCCAAAATAAAGTCAATTTGATGAAAGAATTGGAAAAGGTAAAGCGCGTAATTGAAAGAGAAGTACCTGGTGCCCCGCACGAAGTATTGCTTGTTCTTGACGCTACTACCGGACAAAATGCCATGATTCAGGCTAAGACCTTCAAGGAAGCAACAGATGTTTCCGGTATTGTTCTTACAAAGCTGGATGGTACTGCAAAAGGCGGCATCGTTCTGGCAATCAGAAATGAGTTGGAAATACCTGTGAAATTCGTAGGTTTAGGTGAAAAAATGGATGACCTGCAGGAATTTAATGCAGAACAATATGTCTATGGACTATTTGCAGACATTGTTGAAAAAGAAGCAGAAGAAGAGGAAGAATAAAAATATTACTGATTAAACAGCCTGAGAATCCGTTCTCAGGCTGTTTTTTATATTATAGATAATAGAATGAGAATAAAAAATAGTTTGAAAAGTGCAATTTATAGTGTAAAATTACACTATAATGATGGTGTTCTTCATCAAGATTAACCTGTAAAACAGATTATTTTAATATCCTCAGGAACTTTTTGTCATTAAGCTGCGTCTATACAATCGAAGAAGTTATCAGGCTGGCAATAATCATTGTTATAGAAGCTGCCTATAAATATAAAAAGCTAATACTTACGATATTTAAAGGGGAGATTGGGTTGCACGGTAAATTAAAAGTAATCATTATGGTGCTATTCTGCTTTGTGTTAATGTTTCATCCATTCCAATCAGCAGAAGCTGCCGGTACAGGCATTAAAGTTACTCTCGATGAGGGCTTTGACGGAAAAGTAAAAAGAGGAAAGGGATTTCCTCTGCGTATTAAGATGGAAAATTCAGGTGACGCATTTAGCGGAGATTTGCTGATAAGTTACCATCCATCCTACAATACCAGCGGTGCGGTTTCTGTAAAAGTAGAGCTGCCTGCCGGAACAGCTAAGGAATATCTGGTTTCCATACCTGGAATGACGGAGGACCACCCCTCCATGTATCAGAATATTCCATTGCTGACTCTTTATGAAGGAGATTGGGAAGACGGAAAAAAAGTTAGTTTTAAAGGAGAAAATACACTAAAGCCTAAATTTGTAGATATGGCTACTGAAGTAATTGGAGTTCTAAGTGAAAACTATGACCGTGTAAAAGAGCTTAGAACACTTCCTTCTAAATCGTTGCTTGAACTTAAAGGGGAAGATTTGCCGGATGATGCAACAGGGCTGGAGACACTCGATTACTTGCTTATTGATGAATTTAAGGTTTCCCAGCTTAGTGAAAAACAGCAAAAAGCTATAAGGGACTGGATATTCAGTGGTGGAACATTGATTGCCGGAGGAGGACCAGATGCCAGCGGCTCCTATGGAAATTTATATTCACTGCTGCCGATGAAATCAGAAAATGAGGCATCCGCTCCAGTCAAATTCCTTCAGCCGGCAAAGGGAGAGGAGCCAAAATTTGATGAGCTCAACTTCTTCACTGGTCCGGTTGGTAAGAGTGCAGAAGTTATTGCAAAAAGCGGCGATCTCCCTGCGGCGTTGAAAAAGGAGTATGGAAGCGGGACAATTTTGCAGACAGCTTTTTCACTGGGAGATGAGCCTTTATCTTCATGGCAGGGATATGACAAATGGTTTGAAGACTATATGAAACAGGCATCAGGTTCAGGCATTGGATCAACCCACTATTCACAGGATTATCTCGACCAGCTTTATTGGGAATTTGCAGAAATAAATGAATTCTTTCCTGCATCCAATTTTTCAGTCGGACAGCTTATTGGACTTTTTGCCGGTTATATTATTCTAATAGTGCCTGTGCTTTATTTTGTGTTAAGAAAGCTTGATAAACGGGAGCATTCCTGGTGGATCATTCCTTCTATAGCCATTTTAATGGGTGCAGCTGTCTTTGGAATGGGGGCAAAAGACAGAATTTCTCAGCCGCAGCTGAACCAGATGGGGATATATAAAGTGAATAACAATCTGCTTACTGGTTATCAGGCTTCAACCCTGCTGTCAAATAAAAGCGGTGAATACATCCTCTCAATGCCAAAAGGTGAATATAATGCTGTGGTTTATTCAAACAATTCCACGTCATCTGACCCCCTTAGAGGCGGAATCATGGCTGAAAGAGTAAAAAACAATGAGATAATTTTCCCAGAGGTAGAATATTGGTCATCCAAAACCATTTACGGAAAGGCTCAAACAGAAATAAATGGGAAATTGACAGCAGATATCACCCTTAAAGAAAAAAGATTAACAGGAACAATTCAAAACCAAAGTGACTTTGATTTTGAAGAATTATATATTTGGTCAGGAAACGAATCAATTAAACTGGGTTCAATTAAAAAAGGTGAGTCCATTAAAGTAGATAAAGCCACAAAACAGTCCCTTCTGAGCAAACCGTACGGAGGAGCATTTAATGGAGGAAATCCTGCCAATAGCCAAAATGATATTAATAAATTAAGAAGAGAAAGGCTTCAATATGCTTCTAATACATTTTTGCTGGGAGATCTTTCACAGCCAGTCCTTGCAGGAATTACAAGAGAATCTGTCATTGATGTAACCATGAAAGGGAAGAAAGCAAAACAGAATAACACCAATCTGATTGTTCAGCCATTTGAGGCCAAAAATGAGTTTTCCGGCGAATTTACATTGAAGGATGGCATGATGGCAGCTGATTGGAATGTGATTAAGGGACAGATTTATGAAAAAGGAATGGACAGCACGAATGGTGAAATGATGCTTGAAGACGGTGAATATGAATATTCTTTAAGCCTTCCGAAGCAGCTTAAAGAGAAAACCTATAAACTGGAAGAAATTTCGGTAAGGATTAATAGCCAAAATGTACAGTATTCATTAAAAAACCATAAAACAGGTGAATGGCTGCCGATTGAACCGGATCAAAGGAGCTTAAAGCTGACAAGTAAAGATGACTTGTCTCAGTATGTTTCAAAAGAGGGCCGATTTATTGTGAAGCTTATTAAATCTTCACAGGGAGATCCATTTGTTCCATTGCCGGCTGTAACAATAAAAGGGGAGGTGGCGAAATGATCGAAATAATAGATTTAACGAAACGATATGGAAAATTCACAGCGCTTGATTCCTTAAATCTTACTATTGAAAAAGGCAGTGTTTTTGGTTTTGTCGGACAGAACGGTGCAGGAAAATCCACAACCTTTTCCATTTTGGCAACACTGCTTGCCCCAACTTCGGGATCGGCTTATGTAAACGGGTATGACGTGCAGAAGGAGCCAAAGCTCGTACGAAAGCAAATTGGCTATATGCCGGACTTCTTCGGGGTTTATGATCAGCTTAAGGCTGATGAGTATCTTCACTTCTACGGTGCAAGTTACGGTATTCCATTCGCAGAACGCGAGAAGCTGATTCCACAGCTGCTCGACCTTGTCAACTTGTCACATAAAAGAGAGTCATATGTGGACCTTCTATCCAGAGGGATGAAACAGCGTCTATGCCTGGCAAGATGCCTGATTCATGACCCTGAAGTGCTGATTCTGGATGAACCTGCATCAGGACTTGACCCGCGAGCAAGGGTAGAAATGAGGGAAATATTAAAAGAATTGAAGAGTATGGGCAAGACGATTTTAATATCTTCACATATTCTGCCTGAGCTTGCAGAAATGTGCGATACCATTGGCATTATTGATCAGGGTAAACTTGTGGCTCAGGGGTCTGTGGCTGATATCCAGTCGCAGCTTAGAGGAGAAAGGCTGATTCGTGTAAAAGTTAATGGGAGTGCTGAAAATGCCATCTCCTTTTTCGAAGATGATCCAAATATTTTTAAATTATCTTTGCTGGAGGACGGGTTATCTTTTCAGTTTATTTACAAAGGGACGCCTGAAGAGCAAACAGAACTTCTTAAAAGAGCCATATTAAGTAATCTGGCCATCACCAGCTTTGCAGAAGCGGAAACAGACCTGGAAGATGTCTTTATGGAAATTACAAAGGGAGTTGAGCTGACATGAAGAATTTAGTCGTAAATCCTGTACTGAATAAAGAATTTAAGCTCCGCTTCCGAAGCTTTAAAAGTTACCTTGGGGTCCTGTTTTACCTCTTGGCCTTAGGGCTTATCATTGTTGGATTCATTTTTATTGAATCACTGTCAAACAACATGCAGGGCTTTTTTAAACCGGAACAGAGCCGGACAATGTTTATGGTTTTATCTATATTGCAGCTTGGCTTGATTCTATTTATTACCCCTGGATTAACAGCAGGAGTTATCAGCAGTGAAAGAGAGAGGCAGACCTTAAATATCATGCTCACGACGACTCAAAGCTCCTCAAGCATTATATTAAGCAAGCTGATCTCTTCCATTTCATATTTAATTCTGCTGATTGCGGCAAGTTTGCCTCTTTATAGCTTTGTGTTTTTATTTGGAGGTATTTCTCCAGGCCAGCTGCTTACGACAATGGGATTTTATTTGTTTACAATCGTGGTTTACGGAAGCATTGGAGTCTTATTTTCAACGCTAATCAGAAAAACCATTGTCTCGATGGTTACCACCTATGGGGTTACTTTATTCTTAGCAGGCGGAACGGCTTTCCTTGCTTTAATTTTTATGCAATTAACAAATGCATATGGATATACTGGAACTCAGCCGACGAATCCGCTGGCATATTTCCCGGCTATGCTCAATCCGGTCATTATTCTGATGAGTACCTTTGAGCCGGAAATGACCAATGAAATTACAAGATCAACAGGCATTGAATTTCCTTTGTGGATTTCATACTTAATTTCATACACTTTCATTTTCATTGGAGCTGTCCTTCTTAGCATTAAAAAACTCCGTCCAAATATGAGAAAGGGCTAGAGTTTATCGCAGTCTAACGGGCAGTAAGACCCCACTTCAAGACTAAGAGGAATCAAAGGAGGATAAGTGGGAGTCAAACTGCCCGTAAAGGC
>NZ_NJQY01000054.1:0-21180 GCF_010628845.1 Bacillus sp. 22-7
ACTAACAATCAGTGGGGATAAAGCACCCCACTGATTGAAGTTTCACTTTATAGAAACCGGCCGGATTTCTATTTTAAAAAACAAAAAAGCCACATTCTTCAAAAGGGACGTGAATTTAGGTTCACGCGGTACCACCCTTTTTGAAAGCATGTGACTTTCCACTCAAAAATATAACGGATTTACCGTCTTTTCTGCTATATGCAGGAAAGATAAGCTCCAAGATGAAATTCATTTTATCTTTGTGCCAGTTTCCACCATCCACTGGCTCTCTATAAACAGGGAGATAAAACTTAATAGAGTCTCTTCATAGCTTTTTACTATAATGTTTTAAAGTATAAGTGTGATTATAGTATGCATGCAGAGAGCCGTCAATGCCAAATTTGAAAAATTCAATTTTTCCAGGCATTACTTTTCATTCCAAATCCGCTTCCATACGGTATCTTCACCATTTACTTTAATTTCGAAAACATCCGGGTTGCTCATCTTCATCAGATGCTCAAAGCCTGCATCTTCATCGAAATAACGCAGAAGCAGTGTCGATAAATTGCCATGGCTGACCAGAACGATGTGATTCTCATTGGACGCGATTAATTCATCCAGCAGGGAAGAGGCTCGTTTCATTCCTGATAAATGAGATTCTCCTCCTTCAAAAACGAGATCAAAATCGGTAAAGCTTTGCTTAAGCTTGTCCTGCCAATCATTAAAAAGAATAGAGCTCAGCACCCTTTCACCCAAACGGCTTTCCTCAATGATATCAAGGTTTCTGGACTGTGCAAGCGGCCGGATTGTTTCAATCGCCCGAACAAAAGGGCTTGAATAAATGCGATTGATTTCTTTGCCTTTAAAGAAATCAATTAATTTTAATGCCTGTTCCCTTCCCTTTTCTGTCAATT
This sequence comes from Bacillus sp. 22-7, assembly GCF_010628845.1. Taxonomy (NCBI): domain Bacteria; kingdom Bacillati; phylum Bacillota; class Bacilli; order Caryophanales; family Bacillaceae; genus Bacillus; species Bacillus sp. 22-7. The sequence continues at coordinate 894 of NZ_NJQY01000054.1, forward strand.
TGGCAGAGAAAGGCTGGCCCTCAGCCTTTGCATGGCGCACGATATAGAAAGTTTTCATTTAATTCGCCTCTCCTTTAGCAAGCGGGATATGAAATTCTTTAAAGTCCTCAGCAATAACCGTGTTGGGGAAAATAGTCTGTGATTCTTTCACAAGCTGTTCCCAATCCTGGCGTTCATATCGTGAACTGATATGATTCAGGCAAAGTTTCCTTGCATTCGCCTCGAGCGCAACCTGAGCTGCCTGCAGGGTTGTCGAATGAAAATAATCGTATGCCAGCTTCTCTTCCCCCCCGGAGAAGGTTGCCTCATGTATTAATAGGTCAGCATCGGCTGCCAAATATATTGCCGCATCGCAGAATCTGGTATCACCCAGCACCGTGACAATTCTTCCCTTTTGAGCCGGCCCCAGGAATTTTTTTGCTTCGATAATACTTCCATCCTCAAGCTCTATGTCTTCACCAAGCTTTATTTTCTTATATATCGGACCTGGTTTGATTCCCGCTTCAGCAAGTTTGTCCGCAAGCAATGTGCCCGGACGGTCCTTTTCTGTAATCCGGTAGCCATAAGAGGATATTCCGTGCTCGAGCATTCGGGCTTCCACCTTAAAATCTTTTTCATCAAGCACAATACCCTCAGTGATTTCAGCTACCTTTAAAGGGTACTTAAGATATGTGCCGCTGACAGATAGCGAGACTTCAATGAATTCTTTCAAACCTTTTGGCCCATATAGGGTCACCTCTGTATCACCGCCCTGGAAAGAGCGGCTTGAAAGCAGGCCGGGCAGACCATAAATATGGTCACCATGAAGATGTGTGATAAAGATTTTCTCAATTCTTCTCGGTTTAATGCTTGTATGTAAAATTTGATGCTGGGTCGCTTCGCCACAGTCAAAAAGCCATATGCTCCCTCTTTCATCAAGGAGCTTTAAAGCCATCGAAGATACATTCCTCAGCTTAGCGGGAATTCCTGCTCCCGTTCCCAGAAAAAATATGTCCATATAAAATACCTCCTTCCGGCAATTTAGGGATTAAGCCTGTCTGTTCTTGCCAGTATGAATATAAACAATATACCATAGCAGCCTCGGAATTCATTCAATTAACAATTGTTTTTTGTGTTATTTGAAAGGATAGTTCCTGGCTGTTAGATAGAAACTATGGTAAAAAGGACAAACTTAATATTTGCGAAAATAGCTGTAAACAGATACAATTTTATACTTGTACAGACGTTTTTTTGCAATGCAATATAACAGCTTCTTCTCAAGCTGAGGACGGACAAAAGTCAGTCCCGCCTTACATACAGAAATTTTGTCGAAAAGAGGTTCTAGAATCGTGAAAACAAACGAAAAACCGGCCGGATTAATAATGATATTTGGAGCAACAGGGGATTTGGCAAAACGAAAATTGTTTCCCTCACTTTACCGCTTATACAAAAAGGGCAGGCTGTCTGATCGCTTTGCCGTTGTAGGGGTTGCGAGAAGGCCGCTATCAAATGATGAGTTTCAGGCAAGTGTTAAAGCCTCTGTTGAGTCCGCTATAAAAGATAACGGAGAACTTGAAGATTTTATTTCTCACTTTTACTATCATTCGCATGACGTGACGGATTCCAGTTCCTATTTGGCATTAAAGAGCATGGCTGAAGAATTGGATACTCACTATTCCCTTGAAGGCAACCGCATTTTTTACCTTGCCATGGCACCTGAGTTTTTCGGAACCATTGCAGAGCATTTAAAAGCAGATGGCCTGACAGATGTAGATGGGTTTAAGCGTCTTGTCATTGAAAAACCATTTGGGCATGATCTTGAATCAGCGAAGCAGCTTAATAAGCAAATCCGAAAAGCTTTTTCAGAAAATGAAATTTACCGGATTGACCATTACCTGGGGAAAGAAATGGTGCAAAACATTGAAGTGATTCGTTTTGCCAATGCGATTTTCGAACCCTTATGGAACAATCGCTACATCTCAAATATCCAGGTTACATCAAGCGAAATACTGGGTGTTGAAGAACGCGGCCGCTACTATGAAAAAAGCGGCGCCCTTCGTGACATGGTTCAAAACCATATGCTGCAAATGGTTGCCTTATTGGCAATGGAACCGCCAATCCGCTTGACAACAGATGAAATCAGATCTGAAAAAGTAAAAGTTTTAAGAGCCATGCGTCCAATTGAAGGCGATCAGGTAAGAGATTACTTTGTCCGCGGCCAATATGGAAAAGGCCATTTAAATGGACAGGAAGTACCAGCTTACAATCAAGAGCCGATGGTGGATGAGCAATCAAACACCGAAACGTATGTAGCAGGCAAGCTGATGATTGACAATTTCCGCTGGGCAGGTGTGCCTATCTACATTCGCACAGGAAAAAGGATGGCTGCTAAATCAACGAAAATTGTTATCCAGTTCAAGGATATTCCGATGAACTTATATTATCAGACTGAGCAAACGCTAAATCCAAACCTGCTGGTGATCCATATTCAGCCAGAAGAAGGGATTACCCTTTATTTAAATGCCCAAAAATCAGGTCAAAACATTGAAGCCACACCGGTAAAATTAAACTTTGCCAACAAAGGCATCGATGACATGAATACACCTGAAGCTTATGAAAGGCTTTTATATGATTGCATGCGCGGTGACGCAACAAACTTTACACACTGGGATGAAGTGGCCCTTTCCTGGAGCTTTGTCGACAAAATTTCCGACGTTTGGGAAAACACAAGAGAAGAAGGCTTCCCTAATTACGAATCCGGTTCCATGGGTCCAAAAGAAGCAGACCGGCTGCTTGAAAAAGACGGTTTCTTCTGGTGGCCTGTAACTGACCTTGATGTTGAACAGTGTTAATGATTCTGAGACCCCCTTGCTGATGAAGGGGGTTTTTATTTTTTTTAAAAGACAAAAAACAGCGCCGCTCGGACGCTGTTTTTTTATTATTCCATCCAGTTTGTATGAAAAATGCCTTCTTTGTCTGTACGCTGATAGGTGTGTGCACCAAAGTAGTCACGCTGTGCCTGAAGAAGGTTTGCAGGCAATGTTTCTGTTCGGTAGCTGTCATAATAGGACAAAGCAGCAGCAAAGCATGGTACAGGAATGCCGTTCTTTACAGCCACACTGATAATTTCACGGGCAGCATCCTGATAGCTTTCCACGATTTCCCTGAAGTACGGATCAAGAAGGAGATTCTTCAAGCCTGGCTCACGGTCATATGCTTCCTTGATTTTCTGCAGGAATTGGGCACGGATAATGCAGCCGCCGCGGAAAATCATCGCAATATCACCGTATTTCAAATCCCATCCATATTCTTCGGAAGCTGCTCTCATTTGAGCAAAGCCTTGTGCATATGAGCAGATTTTACTCATGTAAAGGGCTTTGCGGACACTCTCGATAAATGCTTTTTTATCACCTGTGAAGTCCTGTGCAGCCGGTCCGCGAAGGACTTTGCTTGCATTCACACGTTCTTCTTTCATGGCAGAAATGAATCGGGCAAAAACGGATTCAGTAATGATTGGAAGCGGTACACCGAGGTCAAGCGCACTTTGGCTTGTCCATTTGCCGGTTCCCTTTTGGCCTGCTGTATCAAGGATGACATCTACCAGCGGCTTACCGGTTTCCTCATCTTTTTTCGTGAAAATATCAGCCGTAATTTCAATCAGATAGCTGTCAAGTTCGCCTTTATTCCATTCTGCGAATACTTCATGGAGCTCTTCAGCAGTCAAACCAAGCACGTTTTTCAAAAGAAAATAAGATTCGGAAATCAGCTGCATATCGCCGTATTCAATACCGTTATGAACCATTTTCACATAATGTCCTGCCCCATCTGGACCAATGTATGTGGTGCATGCTTCGCCATTCACCTTTGCAGCAATATCTTGAAAAATCGGAGCAACCAGCTCGTAGGCTTCTTTTTGGCCGCCAGGCATAATGGAAGGACCCTTTAGAGCGCCCTCTTCACCGCCGGAAACACCCGTACCGATAAAATGGATGCCCAGCTCGCTTAATTCCTTATTGCGGCGCTGCGTATCCACAAAGAAGGTATTTCCTCCATCAATCAGAATATCCCCTTTATCCAACAGAGGCTTTAACTGCTCAATTGTCGCATCTGTCGGACCGCCTGCTTTCACCATAAGCATGATTTTGCGGGGTTTTTCCAGAGAATCAACAAATTCTTCAATTGTATATGTACCTTTAAAGTTTCTTCCTTCCACTTCCTTAAGCATCTCATCCGTTTTTTCACGTGACCGGTTAAAAACTGATACTGAGTACCCTCTGCTTTCAATATTCATGGCAAGATTTTTGCCCATGACGGCTAAGCCGATAACACCAAACTGCGATTTCGTCATCTTATTACCTTCCCTTCCAGGCTTTATGCGTTACATGCAAAATTCAATAAAATAATCCACTATACTTTAGCAAGATTCCTATTCTGATTCAACTTTCCTGTCTTAGTTTTGCTTATAGCTGCCTTAAAAACTCATGAATGATCATCTTTTTCTTTTTTATCACTTCTTGCTGGACTGCCATGCAAAAAGTCTTTATTAAAGCTGGTGTCAGTGCCGATTTTGGGGCTGGTCAATTTCATGTCCGAAAGTGCACCCGCATTGTCGATTATTTTAGTGCCGTATTTCTTGCGCAAAAGATCCATTGTCTGAAATAGCGGCTCCTTTTTGGCGTCTTTTTCAAAACTGAACAAATCCAGCTGTTTAACCGCCTGTTCGGGTTCGACAAGGTCTGTTCCTGTAATGCCCAGAAGCCGTACTGCATTTCCATTCCAATGTTTTATAAAAAGCTCTTTTGCTATTTGGTAAATTTCATCATTATGCTGAATCGGATTCTTCAGTTTTCGGCTTCTTGTAATGGTTTTTCGGTCCTTATACCGGATAGTAATTCCGAGAGAAACTGCCATAACCTTTTTCCTCTTCAATCTGGAGGAAACCTGTGCAGCCAGCTTTTCAAATACCTGGAGCAGCTCTCTTTGATTTGAGACATCTCTTGGCAGTGTGGTCGAATTCCCCACACTTTTAAATTCAGATGCAGAGTCGGGATCGACCTTTCTAAAATCCTGGCCATTGGCCTTTTGTTTCAGCCTCGGTCCATTAATGCCCAATGCTGCTTTTAGGATAATTTCATCGGCTTTTGCCATTTCCCCAATTGTGGTGATATTGAGGTTTCTCAGTTTTTCTCCGGTTTTTTTGCCGACTCCGTGCATTTCTTCCACTTCCATCGGCCATAGGAGATGCGGTACATCTCTTTTTCTGAGTACTGTAATCCCCATTGGCTTTTTCATGTCGGAAGCCATCTTGGCTAAAAATTTATTAGGGGCAACACCTATGCTGCAGGGCAAATCGAGCTGCTGAAAAACCTGCTTTTGTATCGTCCCGGCAATTTCTATCGGGCTCCCAAACTCATAGCTGTCTGTTATGTCCACATATCCTTCATCAATGGATACAGGTTCAACAAGGGAGGAATATTCGCGCAATATATCAAACATTCCCATAGAAGCTGCACGATATCTCTCAAAATTGGGCTTCATGATAATCAGCTGTGGACAGAGTTTTTTAGCCTCCCATAGAGGCATAGTGGTTTTCACCCCGAATTTCCTTGCCTCATAGCTGCAAGTTACAATAATACCGCGTCTCTCCTCCGGATTCCCTGCGATTGCTAAAGGCTTACCCTTTAATGATGGATCATAAGCCATCTCAACCGAAGCATAAAAACTATTCATATCAACATGAAGGATAACTCTACCGTTTTTTGGATACATTTGTTTCATGCCGGCACTTCCCTGTAAATATAATTCAGTTCTATTTTAGCAAATATTTTTCTTTTCTATTAATCAGGTGCTTTTAGAAAAAGCGAAAACAGGGAATCTCTCTCTGATCCCCTGTTCTATAATTCGTCCGCTATGCAGTTGTATGCTGTGTTTTCATATACTCTTTTATTTCCCTTATTCCCTCCAGTGATTCCACCAGCTTTAAAGGATCGATTATAGCAATCAGCCTTTTATCGATATTAGCCACACCTGTGAAATAATTGGTTTTTTGATAGGCAATCAAACCTGGCTGTTTCAGGCAATCTTCTGGAATATCGAGAATTTCCTTGGCTTCATTTACAAGAACGGCGAATGATAGCTCGTCTGTCTGCAGCACGATCATTCTTGCCGAGTCACTATCAGCAAGTTTCCGGCTGTAGAGAATTTCTTCAAAATCCACAACAGGAATAAGCTCTCCCCTGACTTTAACAATTCCTCTTACATAGCCGGGCAAATGAGGAATCGGTGTAATGCCTTCCATTTTCTCAATGGATATAACAAAAGGAACCGGTGTAGCATATTCCTCATTTCCTGCCCTGAAAACGACAGCTTTATTATTTTCAATCATCCTATTTCCTCCTCGGAAACTCTTATGTATAGTACCAATATACCATAGCCATTATTTTCTAACTAGTGAGGAAATAATAGATTGCTGCAGCAAAAAAAGAGAACCGCATTGGTTCTCTCTCTTGCTGTTTAAGCTGATACTTCTTCAATAATAGCAATGACCATTTCAGCCAATTTATTTAATTCTTCAATAGGCATGCGCTCATTGGTTGTATGAATTTCTTCATAGCCGACAGCAAGATTAACTGTTGGAATGCCAAAGCCGGCGATCACATTTGCATCGCTTCCGCCGCCACTGTGAAGAAGCTCGGAGCTGCGGCCGATTTTTGCAGCCGCTCTGCGTGCTACTTCAACGACATGATCACCTTCGCCAAATTTAAAGCCAGGGTACATAACCTGAACATCCACTTCAGCTTTGCCGCCCATTTCTTGGGCAGCACTTTCAAAAGCTTCCTTCATTTTAGCTACCTGCTGTTCCATTTTTTCAGGAATTAACGAACGTGCTTCTGCTAATACATCAACATGATCACATACGATATTCGTCTGCTGTCCGCCTTCAAAACGACCGATATTAGCCGTTGTCTCTTCATCAATACGGCCCAGCGGCATTCTTGAGATCGCTTTTGATGCCATCGTAATGGCAGAAATGCCCTTCTCAGGAGCAACACCGGCATGAGCTGTTTTTCCCAGAATAGCAGCTTTCACTTTAGCCTGGGTTGGAGCGGCAACGATTATATTTCCGACTTTTCCGTCACTGTCCAATGCATAGCCAAACTTTGCTTTAACAAGTGAAGGATCAAGAACCTTAGCTCCAACCAGTCCGGATTCTTCACCAACAGTGATAATGAACTGAATAGTTCCATGAGCAATATTCTGCTCTTTCAGAACTTTAACAATTTCGAGCATAACGGCAAGTCCCGCCTTGTCGTCTGCCCCCAGGATTGTTGTTCCATCGGTTACAACATAGCCGTCCTTGATGGAAGGTTTAATTCCTTTTCCAGGAACAACTGTATCCATGTGTGAAGTGAAATAAATTGTATCAATTTCTTCTTTCGTTCCCTGAAGAGTGCAGATGAGGTTGCCTGCACCGTGTCCGGTCTGTGCAGTTGTATCGTCTTCGTACACCTCAACCCCAAGATCCCTGAATTTTTTCTTCAAAACTTTGGCAATTTGAGCTTCATACTTTGTTTCAGAATCAATTTGCACCAGTTCCAGAAATTCGTTTAATAAGCGTTCCTCATTAATCATTTATGTACAAACCTCCAAATTTAAGCTTACTAAGCAAGTATAACTCCAAAATTTTGGCACAGCAAATCAGGAATCTATTATAGCGGGATATTTCCATGCTTTTTATGAGGCCTGCTTTCTTTCTTATTGCGCAGCATTTCAAGCGCCTGAATGAGCTTGATTCTTGTTTCACGCGGATCGATGACATCATCCACCATGCCCCGGCTTGCCGCCACATATGGATTGGCGAACTTTTCTCTGTACTCTTCGATTTTTTGTGCCCTTGTGGCCTCGGGATCATCACTGTTCTGGATTTCCCTTGCAAAAATAATGTTGGCTGCACCTTGAGGACCCATTACGGCTACTTCCGCATTCGGCCATGCAAAAACAAGATCTGCGCCAATAGACTTACTGTTAAGGGCAACGTAAGCCCCACCGAATGCTTTCCTTAAGATAACAGTAAGCTTTGGCACCGTTGCTTCTGAGTAAGCATAGAGAATCTTTGCTCCGTGCCGTATAATTCCGCCATGCTCCTGTTTAACACCCGGGAAAAAGCCTGTGACGTCCTCAAATGTAATAAGTGGGATATTAAAGGAATCACAGAACCGGATAAACCTTGAAGCCTTATCAGAAGAATCTATGTCCAAGCCTCCCGCCATTACCTTCGGCTGATTGCAGACAAGTCCCACTGTCTCACCCTTGATCCGGGCAAGGCCGACTACAATATTTTTAGCGAAGTCGCGCTGCACCTCCATAAAAGTATCTTTATCCACTACCTGTTCAATGACTTTTCGGACGTCATATGGACGAAGGGCATCAAAAGGAATCACGTCTGTCAAATCAGGACGGTAATCATCTTCTTCATCCCATTCGGACATAGGCGGTTTTTCTTCGTTATTCTGCGGAAGGTAGCTTAACAGACTCCGCACCTGCCCAATCACTTCCTCTTCGGACTCCCCTCTAAAGTGAGCGTTTCCGCTGATCGTATTGTGGACAAGTGCACCGCCAAGATCCTCAGGAGAAATTTTCTCCCCAGTCACCGTTTCGATTACTTTTGGTCCGGTTATGAACATCTGGCTCGTCTTTTCCACCATAAAGACAAAATCCGTAATCGCCGGAGAATACACTGCACCACCGGCACAAGGCCCCATAATAACTGAAATCTGCGGAATCACTCCTGAATAAATGGAATTCCGGTAGAAAATATGGCCGTACCCATCAAGGGAAACAACACCTTCCTGTATTCTGGCGCCGCCGGAATCATTCAAGCCTACAAATGGCGCTCCATTTTCAGCTGCTAAATCCATTACATTGGCAATTTTTTTTGCATGCATCTCCCCCAGAGCGCCCCCAAAAACGGTAAAGTCCTGTGAAAATAAGAAGATAGGACGTCCGTTGACCTTTCCATAGCCAGTTACTACACCATCTCCGGGCCCTTTTTGGTTTTCCAGTCCAAAATCCGTGCTGCGGTGCTCAATAAATGGGTTCAGCTCAACGAAAGTTCCCGGATCTACTAATAAATCGATTCGTTCCCGGGCAGTCAGTTTTCCTTTTTCATGCTGTTTTTGTATACGCTCATCCCCTCCGCCCAGTTCTACTTCCCTGCGCCTGTCGTATAACTCATTTATTTTCTCATAGATGTCTGCCATGCCTTATTTCAATCCTTTCTTTTCACAGAATTCATATAAAATACCGCCTGCTGATTTCGGATGCATAAAGGCTACATGGGCACCGCCCGCACCAATCTTGGGTTCATCCTGCAGCATCCTGATACCCTGTTCTTTCATTTCGTTTATGCGTTCTTGTATGCTGTCAACTCCCAGTGCAACATGATGCAGCCCTTCTCCCCGCTTTTCAATAAACTTGGCAATTGGGCTTTCTTCACTTATCGGCTCCAGCAGCTCGAGTTTCGTTTCCCCCGCTTTAATAAACGCCACCTTTACTCCCTGGCTGTCCACTTCCTCTAATCCGAGAAATTCAAGCTTGAGCGTTTCAGTATAAAATGGAAGCGCTTCATCAATAGACCTGACAGCAATTCCAATATGGTCCACCTTCTTAATCATCTGTTTCCCTCCTCTTGGATGTCGAAATTATGAACTTCCTGCATTAAACAGGCATATTTTAAATCTATTATTTAAATATTCGTTAAAAATGTCGAAAATCCTTTTAAAAATTGAGCGGTTGTTCAATTTGATGATTCTTAGTAAAATAAGAGTAAGAATTGGGACGAGGAGGCATAGAATGTCAAATAAGAAACTGGCGAAAGTCATTGTCTATCTAATGATATTTGCAATGCTCGCATCTACCCTCATTATGGGTATGTCGATGTTTTTATAACAGGGGAACTCTATTCATTTTTCAGCTGCTCCGAATGGCAATTCAGGGCAGTTTTTTTGTTTGATTGTTTTAGTTAATGCTTTTTAACGAAATCCCAAGAGCTGGAGAAACTTCGGACAGAGAATGGTGAAATCCGAGTTTCAAAGTCCGAACCCAGTCCAACTTCGGACACCAAAGGCAAAAATATGAACTGCAGAGTCCGAAGTTAGCGTTTATCCAGCTCATAAAAAAACTGCATCCATTCAGATGCAGCTGTACATTCTTTCAATTATCTTTTTTTATGGCGCCGTAATCTCTTCCAAGTTCGTCAAAGCTCTTAGCTGAGGTGACTACTAAGATTTTTGTTCCAAGCGGCACGGATTCGTATAGAGACTCGATTGCCTCATTCTGCAATCTGATACATCCATTGGAGACATATCTGCCGATGGACGAAGGATCGTTCGTCCCGTGAATGCCATAGATTCTGCCATCAGTATTTTCTGCGTCAAACCCAATCCACCTTGTGCCGAGCGGATTCCGGGGGTCACCGCCTTTTATGTCCTTTTTTCTGTAGTAAGGATCAGCTGCCTTTACAGTCACAGTGAACAGCCCTTCCGGTGTAAGGTCATCCGTTTTCCCGGTTGCAGCTGAGATGACATTCTGCACTTTATGATTCTGTATAAACGCTACTTCATTTGTGCTTTTATTGACAATCAGAAATGAATCTCCAGGCAGCGGATTAAGTCCCAATGGCCAGATTGGGGAAAGTGAAAAAAACAGGATGGCCGCTGCAGCAAACTTCAGCATGACAATTCACGCTCCAATTCCTTTTCCTTAGTTTGCTTCTCCAGTCCCGCTTTGATTCATTTCCTTATCCTTTAACCCTTTAAAAGAGCTCTTAATAATTAAATACTGTTCCATTTCTTTTACAAAGTGAAGCAGTGCAGCACGCGCTTCAAATTCCTCCCTCGTTTTGGGTAGCTCCATATTTTCAAAAGAAACCTTCATACGGTACAATTTCTCCAGGAATAGCAGGGCCGTATTGCCCGGGTGGATATGTTCCGATAATTCTTCAATAAAATCAGCGATCATCTCTCCCTGTTCAACAGGAAGTGCAATGGAAGTAACACTTGGAAGTACCCTCTCAATAATTTCAAATTGTTTTTCCCTCATTTTGAAATAATGATAATATAAACTTTCATCTCTTCGAAAGTGATTTTCAACATCCCTGAAGGCCAGCGCTTTTGCCTCATCGATCATTTCCATTGTTTCAGTAATTTCTCTGCCGTCCCAGCTGCTTTCATGGGTCCGCAAATACCTCACGATTTCGTCAAAGATAACCTTAAAGTTTTCTTCTATTTCAAGTCTATATTCCTTAAGCTTCGATTCCAGGCTCGGCATGTAAAGGTTCGCGATTAGTGCAACACCGATTCCGACAATAATTATGCCCAATTCATTCAGCAAGAGGTCCTTTGAAACCTCTCCTGCAGAATAAATATGCAAAATTATAACTGAGCTTGTTACAATTCCATCGCTGGCCTTTGCCATGACAGCTGCCGGAATAAAAAACAGCAGAAGCAGTCCGATTACAAGCGGATGGTAAGCAATGCCCTCAAAAAACAAAGATGAAAACGCCATTGCCAGCAGACAGGCAAAAAATCGGTCCCATGAAGCCCGGAGTGATTTTTTCTTTGTGACTTTTATGCATAATATAGTCAGGATTCCTGCAGAAACAAAATTATCAAGCTGCAGCATCTGTGCAATCATGATGCTGATGGAAGTCCCCACTGCAGTCTTGATTGTCCGGTAGCCAATTCTGTATTTCATTTATTCAAACTCCTATATTCAATTGCCCATCTAATTTAAAAAAGGCTGTCAGGTATTAAATGCGAAAGAGAAGATGATCATGTTGACCATCTTCTCCCATAGCATATATCGATTATAGCATTTTTTGCAAGAAATCCCTTGCACGTTCACTCTTAGGATTAGAAAAAAATTCTTCAGGCGAAGAATCCTCTACAAGCACACCGCCATCGAGGAACAGCACCCTGTCTGCCACTTCACGGGCAAAGCCCATTTCATGGGTAACAATCGCCATTGTCATGCCAGTATGTGCTAAATTCTTCATAACGTCCAGCACTTCTTTCACCATTTCCGGGTCAAGAGCAGATGTTGGCTCATCAAAAAGCATAACTTCAGGCTGCATGGCAAGAGCTCTTGCAATCGCAACCCTTTGTTTCTGCCCCCCGGATAAACGATTGGGGTATTCGTGTGCTTTAGCGGATAATCCTACCTTCTCCAAAAGCTCGAGCCCTGTTTTCTCGGCTTCCGATTTTGATAATCCCCTAACCTTCATCGGTGCATAGGTCAGGTTTTGCAGGGCAGTTTTATGGGGGAATAAATGAAAATGCTGAAACACCATCCCCACATTTTGGCGCACTTTCATTATGTTTGTGCTTTTATCCGTAATGTCCTGCCCATTAATCATAATCCTGCCGTCTGTTGGCAATTCCAGAAGATTGATGCAGCGGAGGAATGTAGACTTCCCGGAACCGGACGGACCTATTACAGCCACTACTTCGCCATCTTGAATATTGGTTGAAATTCCTTTAAGAACTTCAAGTTTACCGAAATGCTTATGCAAATTTTCCACTTTAATCACTGCGTCTCATTCTCCTTTCAATTCCTTTTCCAAGCACAGTCAGGACCATTACCATAATGTAATAAATCAGCCCGGCAATCAGTATCGGTTCGAAGTAGGAAAACTTTTCGCCTCCCACGATGTAAGCCCGGCGCATCACGTCTGTTACTCCAATGACTGTTACGATCGCAGACTCTTTTGTAAGAGTAATAAACTCGTTCATTAATGCAGGCAAAATGTTTTTCATTGCCTGCGGAAGTATGATATCCATCATGGCCGGCCTGTATGGAACGCCCAGTGCCATTGCCGCTTCACTTTGGCCTTTATCCACTGCCAGGATTCCCGCCCTGATGATCTCCGAGATATAGGCCGCTGAATTAAGCCCAAAAGACAGGACGGCAGCTGTGGAAGGATCAATTTTATATCCGATCAGCTGGGGTGACCCATAATAGATAAGCATCAGCTGAAGAACAAGGGGTGTTCCCCTAAAAACGGATGTGTAGGCATCTGCAATCCAGCCAAGAAATTTAAATTTGCTAATTTTAAAGAATGATAGAATAATACCTAATACAAAACCCAGTATGCCTGCCATAGACACAATTTGCAGCGTGACGCCAATGCCTTTAAGTATATATGGAAGGGAGGGAATGAACTGCTGAAAATCCAGATTCACTATCTTTCCATCCTTTCTGTAAGTAATTTATTTTCTGAGAAGAATAAAGCGTCCAAAGGAAGATATGCCTTGGACGCCAATTCCCAGCGAATTATTTGTTATCAAACCATTTTACGATCAATTCTTCCAATTCACCGTTTTCTTTCATCTTCAAAAGCTCTGCATTGAATTCTTCAGTTAATTCACTGCCTTTAGGAAAAGCAATGGCAGAGCCTGCCTCTGTTTCATCTTCTTCAATTGTGAAACCGGCCAGGTCTTTATTTTTTTCAAAATATCCTTTTGCAACTGTGTCTTCAATCATGGCAGCATCAAATCGGCCTGCCATGATTTCCTGAATTAACTCAGGGATTCGGTTGCGGTTTTCCACAGTCATATCAACTGTTTCAGCAATTTCTTCTGCCTTATCTGCCTGAATGGAAGCAAGCTGCACACCTATTGTTTTTCCGTCTAAATCTTCCAATGATTCAATTCCGCTGCCTTTTTTAGAAACAATCATGTGGCTCGCTGTATAATATACATCGCTGAAATCTACGTTTTCTTTACGCTCTTCAGTAGGAGTCATACCCGCTAAAACAAAATCAACCTGGCTCGTTTCCAGTGCAGGGATCAGTCCGTTAAAGTCCATATCCTTCACTTGGATTTCATAGCCCAATTTTTCAGCAATCGCTTTGGCCAAATCCACATCAAAGCCGATGATTTCTTCCCCTTTTGCTGAATCTACATATTCAAATGGCGGATAATCCGCTGACGTACCCATTGTTAAAACCTTTTTATCTGAGCTTTCTCCAGAGCCGCTTTTTCCATCTTCTTCACTAGTCCCGCATGCAGCTAATAAACCAACTAAAAGCATGCTTATAGCAATCATGATCACTTTTTTCATCTTTGTTTCCCCCTATAAAAATATGAATAATTTCTGCATGTCTATTAATAAATATTCACTAAAATGAATTTTAACAGATTTTTATATTTATGCAATAAGGTTTTTAATTATTTATTAGAAGTTTAATTATTCAGATAAATTTCACACAAAAAAAAGCCCCGTTATTCGGGGCCTTTTCGCTATTTAAACTTCTTCGCAATATTTCTCAAAGGCATCTTGCAGTTTCTGGACTACTGCCATAGGCTCATGGCCTTCGATTTCGTGGCGCTCGATCATCGTGCATAGCTCACCGTCTTTGAGAAGTGCAAAAGATGGTGATGATGGCGGATAACCTGTGAAGTAAGATCTTGCTTTTTCGGTTGCTTCTTTATCCTGTCCGGCAAATACCGTTACCAAATGGTCAGGGCGCTTATCATAATGCAGGGAATGCATGGCTGCAGGACGGGCAATTCCGCCTGCACATCCGCAGACAGAGTTCACCATCACAAGTGTAGTTCCCTTCTTATTAAGGGCCTCATCCACTTCTTCAGGTGCCGTTAATTCCGTAAAGCCGGCATGCGTTATTTCCTGACGCGCCTGCCTGACAACATCATTCATAAATAAATTAAAATCCATATTCAAAGTCATCGCTCCTCATTTAAAAATTCTCTTGACTATATACATAATACCAATACAATAGTAAATTTTACAATCAAGTCAATTTTTCGAATAAAAAAGTTTAGCTTTTGGATTATCGGGGAAAGATAAAACTACAGCTAGATCCATACCCCTAAACTCCCTAGATTCGCCAGTGCCCGCAAGGCACTGGCCATTTTTTTGCCTTTGGGAAAAGCCTGCCCGAAACAGAAAGCTCTATCTTTTTGTATAAACATTAAACAATTCTTCAACTGCAGATGTAACCGTCCTGTTCCCTGCGATGACCTCGTTCTCTATTTTTGGAAGAAGCGGTTTTATGTCAGGATGATAAAAAAAGCTGAATTGAAGCTGATCCAGAATCATAGAATGTATCCATTGTTTTGTCTGGAGCCTTCTTCTTTCTTCAAAAACTCCTGATGTCTTTGCCGTATTTTCAAACGTTTTGATCACATTCCAGATCTCAGAGATGCCTTCATGAAAGACAGATGAGCAGGTATAAGCTTTCGTTTGCCATCCTTTAGTAGCTGGCTGAAGAAAGTGAAGGATACGGTTATACTCTGCTTTTGTTTTTTCGGCCAATTTTTTATTGCTTCCATCGGCTTTATTGACAATTACCGCATCAGCCAGTTCCATAATGCCTTTTTTCATTCCCTGCAGTTCATCCCCTGCCCCAGTCAGTGTTAAAAGCATAAAGAAATCCACCATTTCCCTTACAATGACTTCACTTTGTCCCACACCGACGGTTTCAACGAGAATAACATCAAAGCCTGCTGCTTCACACAGCAGCATGGTCTCTCTTGTTTTTCTGTGGACACCTCCCAGTTTCCCGGCTGAAGGAGAAGGTCTTATGAAAGCACGCGGGTTTCTTGATAGCTGCTCCATTCTTGTTTTATCGCCAAGGATGCTGCCGCCGCTCAAGCTTGAGCTCGGATCAACGGCAAGAACAGCTACTTTTAAACCCGCATCACATAGATATGTCCCAAAAGATTCAATGAACGTGCTCTTTCCTGCCCCCGGCACTCCGGTTATCCCGATCCTGAGCGATCGCCCTGAATGAGGCAGGAGCCTGTGCAGGAGTTCCTGTGCATGGCGAAAATGATGCTCTGCGTTACTTTCAATCAGAGTGATCGCTCTTGCAAGAACAGTTCTGCTGCCACTCAAGATTCCTTCTTCAAGAACGTCAAGATCCGGCAGAGAGGCAGATTTTTTTTGAAACCTGCCTATTTTCTCGAATTTCTGCTTCGGCTCACCCGAATCCACACCACTGCGCACGGTGCTTGTAAAATCTTCTGCCTTTTCTTCATCAAACCATTCCGGTTTTTTATCCTCAGTCATTTACCGGGTCACTTCCTCGTACCCGAGACGGCTGTATATCTCTCTGATGACCTTTTGGGCAGCCACTGGAATGACGGTCCCCGGGCCAAAAATGGCAGAGGCACCATGCTCATATAAATATTGATAATCCTGTGCCGGAATTACCCCGCCGATGACTACAATAATATCTTCCCTATCCAGTTTCTTCAGTTCAGCAGCAAGCTGCGGCAGAAGGGTCTTATGGCCTGCTGCAAGTGAACTGATGCCAATGACATGAACGTCATTTTCGACCGCCTGAAGAGCTGTTTCTTCCGGAGTCTGGAACAGAGGGCCGATATCAACATCAAAACCAAGATCAGCAAAGGCTGTTGAAATGACTTTTGCTCCCCTGTCATGGCCATCCTGCCCCATCTTGGCAATCAGAATCCGCGGTCTCCTTCCTTCATTTTCAAGGAATTCATCTGTCATCTGCTTTACTTCTGCAATTTCTTTTTCATTTGAAAAAGCAGAACTATAAACGCCGCTGATTGAACGAATAATCGCTTTATGGCGGCTGGCCACTTTTTCAATTGCTTCAGAAATTTCGCCAAGAGTGGCTCTAACCCGTGCTGCATTTACTGCAAGCTCAAGAAGGTTACCTTCCCCTGATTCTGCAGCTTTTGTAATAGCCTCCAGGGCCACAGCAACTTTCTCATTATCGCGGGAAGCCTTTAGCCGCTCCAGCTTTTCAATTTGCTTTAATCGTACAGCTGTGTTGTCGATGTCCAGAATGTCAATCGGCTCTTCTTTTTCCAGCCTGTATTTATTCACACCAATAATGGTTTCTTTTCCGGAATCGATTTGTGCCTGCCTTCTGGCAGCAGCTTCTTCGATTCTCATTTTTGGCAATCCTGTCTCAATTGCCCTGGCCATTCCGCCAAGATTCTCGATTTCCTCAATATGCTCCCAGGCTCGCTTAATTAACTGATCTGTTAGTGCTTCTACATAATAAGAACCGCCCCATGGATCAATTACATTGGTGATACCTGTTTCCTCCTGAAGGTACAGTTGTGTATTTCTCGCTATACGGGCTGAAAAATCCGTCGGCAATGCGATGGCTTCGTCCAATGCATTCGTATGAAGAGATTGAGTATGCCCCATCGCTGCTGCATGTGCTTCAATAAGAGTCCTTGTTACATTATTGAATGGGTCCTGCTCGGTCAAGCTCCAGCCTGAGGTTTGAGAATGCGTTCTAAGCGCCATTGATTTGGGATTAACGGGTTTGAAGGTCTTCATCATTTTTGCCCAAATGTAGCGGGCTGCCCTCATTTTTGCCACTTCCATAAAGTAGTTCATGCCGATAGCCCAGAAAAACGAGAGTCTCGGTGCAAAGGAATCAATATCGATTCCGGCTTTAAGTCCGGTTCTTACGTATTCAAGTCCATCTGCGAGCGTATAGGCAAGCTCAATATCAGCTGGTGCACCCGCTTCCTGCATATGATATCCTGAGATGCTGATGCTATTGAATTTCGGCATGTATTTTGATGTATATTCAAATATGTCGGCAATGATCTTCATAGACATTTCCGGCGGATAAATATAGGTGTTGCGCACCATATATTCTTTTAAAATATCATTCTGGATCGTTCCCGAAAGCTTCTCCTGGCTTACTCCCTGCTCTTCCGCTGTGACAATATAAAAAGCCATAACAGGCAAAACTGCGCCATTCATCGTCATGGATACAGACATTTGATCTAAAGGGATCCCATCAAACAGTGTCTTCATGTCCAGGATGGAATCAATGGCCACGCCAGCTTTCCCTACATCCCCTTCGACTCTTGGATGATCAGAATCATAGCCTCTATGGGTGGCAAGATCAAAAGCGACTGATAAACCCTTTTGCCCCATGGCAAGATTGCGGCGGTAGAAAGCATTGCTTTCCTCTGCAGTAGAAAATCCGGCATATTGACGGACAGTCCAGGGCCTGTTCACATACATGGTTGAATAAGGCCCCCTTGTATATGGAGGAAGCCCCGGCTTATCGTTTAAATGCTCCATATCTTTTAGGTCTTCATTTGTGTATAGCGGCTTTATTTTTATTCTCTCATTTGTTTCAAAGAGAAGATGATCGATGGATGAATTGATTTCTTCCTCCGCTTTTCTTTTCCAGTCATCCTTTGCTGATTGTTTTACTTTATGAATATCCAGGCTTTTAAAATCTGGTTTATTGGCCATTGTTTGCCACCTCCATCTCGTTCAGCATCTTCAAGAGAGTTTCATAGCAATCGCTTTTCATGTGAATGTATCCTCTGATTCCAGCACCTTTAAATTCATCCCTTTTTCTCTCTTCAGGAAGGCCGGCTAAATAGATTGCAGCTGATGGGAAAGCTTCTTTCAGTTGTTTAATTAAAGGAACAGCCATACTGTCATATTGGTCGTTTGATCCGCAAATAAAATAATGCCTGCAATTTGTTTCTTGGATAAATGCTTTAGCATCTTCCGGGTTCACTACTGAGCCGCTTCTGACTGCCTCAACCCCTCCGGGTGCGAGGAAGCCTGCAATAAAATCAGCACGGGCCTTATGATTCTTCAATTCTCCCAGACAGATTAGTCCTGCTTGAGGACGTATCCCCTTTTCCTTTAATCTTTCCGATAAACTCCGCAAACCTTCGAAGGACTCTGGAAGCCGAACCTGCGGGATTGGCTTGATAACACTCTTGCTGTTTTCAATGGTTTCGGCCTCTATTTGAAGCGGCTTTTCATCAGGGTTAGCATAAATATTGGTTCCAATGATACTTTGTTTTCTAGTATGAACATCTTTCTGCTTCTTTTCATGAACTTGAGAAATCTGACTCTGAACCCACCCTGTCTGGAGGGCTTCAGCCATTCCTCCCAGCTCTTCTATCTCAAGGAAAAGTTCCCAGGCTTTATCAATCAGTTCATTCGTCAGATGCTCCACATACCAGGAGCCGCCCGCCGGGTCAGAGACCTTCAGCAGATGCGCTTCTTCCATTAGAATGAGCTGGGTGTTTCGGGCAATTCGGTCTGAAAAAGGAGAATGTGCTCCTTCCGGTTCATTATACGGACTGACATGCAGGAATTGGACTCCTCCCAATACTGCTGCAAATGCTTCATTCCCTGCTCTCAGCACATTAACATAAGGATCATAAGCTGACTTAGTAAATGAGGATGTTTCTGCTGAAATGACTATTTTTTTACTGTCTCTCTCAGCTCCATATACTTCTGCAACCTTGCCCCATAAAACCTTTGCCGCACGAAGCTTGGCAATCTCCATAAAAAAGTTTGAGCCAACAGCAAACTTGAATAGCATTTTGGATAGAATTTCTTCGATTTTTTTGCCTTTTCCAAGAAAATACTGCAGGTGATTTACTCCTGCAGCCAGTGCAAAAGCAAGTTCCTGGACGCCATTTGCGCCGCCATTGTGATAAACAGCAGTATTCACCATGATGGTTTTCAGGCTTGGCATATGTTCAGCTGCCGAATTGGCCGTTTCATTCAAATTTTCGTAAAGCTCATCGATTGAGCGATCGTTCATTTTGTCTGCAGCAGCAATGGCAAGCGGGTCTGCTGCAATATATCCTGTGATTTTTTCGCTTTCACTTAATCTCCCAAGTTCTTCTATTAATTGACGGTGACTTTGAGCGGCATCCACACTGAAAGGATATTTTTTATAAAGTTCTCCAACAGCGATGCTGATCTTCTCTGGATTTGTCAGCTGTTCTGGCTGGAAAGCCAGCGCTGTCTGACCCTTCGCAACAGCAGCAAGGAGTTTTTCTGCCAGCTCTTCAGAAGCTGAAGCACTAACCTTCTGTGCAACCTTCCATTCCTCTCCCAGGTATCCGGCAGCGTATGAACCCCTTCTGAAGTCTTCTGCACCCGGATATTGGGATAACGGGATTTCGGTCAGGTCCTCTCTGGAATAAAGCGGTTTCAATTTTATGTTTTCATATGTATTTCGTGATAATGTTTCTAAGGATTTCCCTTTAAGAGCTTTTTCTGCACTCTGTTCCCAATCTTCATTAGTCTGCTGCGGGAATTTTTCTTCAATCATTTTCTTTAATGACATAATTAGGCTGTCCTTGAAGCTGACAGCGTTCCCTCCCCTCATGCGGCAGCGGACCCGTTTCTCTTATGAAACATTGCCGCAAGAAAATTATAATAAAATTCTAAATTCTCCATACACCTATTTTAGTATACAAAGAAGAAACAAGCAATGAACAATCGAGTAGGAGGGGGT
>NZ_NJQY01000055.1:0-17258 GCF_010628845.1 Bacillus sp. 22-7
TGCGGACTCAGCCGGCATCCGTTCGTGGTTTTGTGTCCGAACCCCAGCCAACTTCGGACTCAGCCGGCATCTGTTCGCGGTTTTGTGTCCGAACCCCAGCCAACTTCGACTCAGCGGGCATCCGTTCGCAGTTTTATGTCCGAACTCCAGTCAACTTCAGACTCAGCCGGCATCACTTTTGCGTCCTAACCCGACACCCAAAAGAAAAAAACTACAAGACACAAACAAAGCCCCAATCGAAATTGGGGCAAACCACATAAAACGCTGCAACTAAAATACTAAATCAAAACCAACTTTTATAACCCAGCCAGAAGCCGATAGGCCCATTCAGTTTTTTCCTCACTCGGCGGATCAATATCCTTAAGCGGATATTCCAATCCAAGCGCTTCCCATTTATATACACCAAGCTTGTGATAGGGGAGAACCTCAATTTTTTCCACATTGTTCAACTCTTTTATAAAACGGCCCAATCGTTCCAGATCCCTTTCATCATCAGACCTTGTTGGCACCAGCACATGGCGGATCCATACAGGCACCTGATGATCAGACAGAAACCGCGCAAATTGAAGGATGTGCTCATTTGTAAGTCCTGTCAGTTTTTTATGTTTCTCCCTATCAATATGCTTCAAATCCAGCAGTACCAGGTCCGTATAGTTCATAAGCTCTTTCAGCTGTGTCTGAAAAAGCGGGGAGCTGGAATAGCAGCCTCCTGATGAATCTATGGCAGTGTGAATGCCAAGTTTCTTGCATTCTTTAAAAAGCTCTATAAGAAATGGAATCTGCAGCAAAGGTTCACCGCCGCTGACTGTGATGCCGCCTCCGGAAGCCTCGAAGAAAGGGAGATAGGATTGCAGGTCATTCATGATTTCTGAAACGGACATTTGCTTCCCTGTTCCAATTTCCCAAGTATCTGCATTATGGCAAAATTGACAGCGAAGGAGGCACCCCTGTGTAAAAATGACATACCGGATGCCAGGTCCGTCTACTGTACCGAATGTCTCTATTGAATGAATGTTGCCGTGCATGATCATCTTCCTTTCCATAAGCACCGGGGCAGCCGAAGCTGCACCTTGCTAAAGCTTTTTGAACAAGGGGGTCAATTAAAATGGCCCGCCATCCGATTGGTTACATGGATTCATGGAATGTTCGATTTATTACATCAAGCTGCTGCTCTTTAGTCAGCTTAATGAAGTTTACTGCATAGCCTGAAACCCTGATGGTCAGCTGCGGATATTCCTCCGGATGTTCCATGGCATCCATAAGTGTTTCTTTATTAAATACATTGACATTTAAGTGATGCCCGGATTTTATGGCATAACCGTCGAGTATGGATACCAGATTGCGAACACGGCTTTCATCATCCTTTCCAAGTGCTTTAGGGACAATGGAGAAGGTGTTGCTGATGCCATCGAGCGCCTGTTTGTACGGTAATTTTGCAACAGAGGACAGGGAAGCAAGCGTTCCTTTCGTATCTCTTCCGTGCATTGGATTTGCACCTGGGGCAAATGGCTCTCCGGCACGCCTTCCATCAGGTGTATTGCCAGTTTTCTTGCCATATACCACATTTGATGTAATGGTTAATATCGACATCGTGTGCATAGAGTTTCTGTAAGTCTGATGCTTTCGTAGCTTCTTCATAAACCGTTCCACCAGGTCTATAGCGATGTTGTCGACGCGATCATCATTATTGCCGTATTTTGGAAAGTCTCCTTCTGTTATAAAATCAATCACTATTCCGTTCTCATCACGGATTGCCTTAACGGTTGCGAATTTGATGGCACTTAGCGAATCGGCCGCAACACTCAGACCCGCAATGCCAGTGGCCATTGTTCTGAAAATTTCGGAGTCATGCAAAGCCATTTCGATTCGTTCGTAGCTATATTTATCATGCATGTAATGAATGATATTCAGAGTATTAATATAGAGGTCTGCCAGCCATTCCATCATGAAATCAAACTTCTCCATCACTTCCTCATATTGAAGGATGTCTGATCTTATTGGGGCATAGGCAGGGCCGACCTGAATGCCCAGTTTTTCATCCTTGCCGCCATTAATGCTATATAAGAGGGCCTTTGCAAGGTTTGCTCTTGCTCCGAAAAATTGCATTTGTTTTCCTATTTCCATGGCAGAAACACAGCAGGCGATTCCATAATCATCGCCATACTCGGGAAGCATGATATCGTCGTTTTCGTATTGGATTGAACTTGTTTCGATTGACATCCTGGCACAATATTTTTTAAAGTTCTCAGGAAGCTTGGCGGACCATAATACCGTTAAGTTCGGTTCCGGAGCAGGACCAAGATTTCTAAGGGTATGAAGGAAGCGGAAAGAATTCTTTGTTACAAGCGGGCGGCCATCAAGCGCCATCCCGCCAATGGACTCTGTAACCCATGTAGGGTCACCGCTGAATAATTCATTATAATCAGGCGTTCTGGCGAATTTTACGAGACGCAGCTTCATGACAAAGTGATCAACCAGCTCCTGCGCATCCGTCTCGGTAAGTACCCCGTTCTTAATGTCTCTTTCTATGAAAATATCAAGAAAAGTGGAAACACGGCCAAGACTCATAGCGGCACCATTTTGTTCCTTGATGGCAGCAAGATAAGCGAAATACAGCCACTGGAAAGCTTCAAGAGCATTTCCTGCAGGCTTTGATATATCAAAACCGTAGCTGTTTGCCAGCTGCTTCAGTTCCTTCAGAGCCCTGATCTGTTCTGAAATTTCTTCCCTCAATCGAATATTTTCTTCCGTCATTACACTTGAGGTCGATTTCATATCAGCTTTTTTCGCTTCAATCAAGCGGTCAGCCCCATAAAGGGCAACCCTGCGATAATCTCCGATAATCCTGCCCCGGCCATATGCATCAGGCAGTCCGGTAATTATGCCAGCTTTACGGGCAAGCTTCATTTCATCCGTATAGGCATCAAACACGCCCTGGTTATGTGTTTTGCGATAGTCTGTAAATATCTTTTCAATGTCTTTGCTGGCTTCATAGCCGTATGCTTCACAGGCAGCCACAGCCATGCGGACTCCGCCAAATGGCTGAAGAGAGCGCTTAAACGGCTGGTCAGTCTGGACACCTACAATTTTTTCTTTATCCTGAACGAGATAACCAGGTCCATGTGAGGTAATAGCGGAGACGATTTCTGTGTCCATATCGAGCACGCCGCCTTGTTCCCGCTCCTTTTTGGTGAGAGCCATTACTTTTTCCCATAATAATGATGTAGCTTCTGTAGGACCTTTCAAAAATGATTCATCCCCGGAAAAAGGTGTAAAGTTCTTTAATATAAAATCTCTAACATCAATTTCACGTGTCCAAATGCCTTCTTTAAAGCCGTTCCATCTTTCCATGCCAGTTCACCTCAAAGAGATTATTTGTATAACAGTTGTTACAACTTTACTATACTATCAATATAACAGATTTAATGTGAAATAAATCACAAACATTTTGAACGTATTGTGAAATATAGTTATTATGCAACTTCAGACAAAAAGTGTATTACAAAACCATCCAGAGTCTGTGAACTGTTATACACAGATGAAAATCCGACCATAAAAACTGATAGAAATTATTATGAAATTCTTACATTCGGCGCCAACAATTACCTGTTTATTAGAGTAGAAGTTTTTGATTAAATATAAATATGAAAACACTATCAAAACTTTCATTCATTTTAATGTTGTCTGTCGCACTTGTCTTTGGATTCAATTTTGATGCAAAAGCATCAACAGTACATACCGTTCAGCCAGGGGATACGATGTGGAAGATTGCCATGAAGTATCAGGTGGGTGTTCCTGAAATCATTAATGCCAACGGGCAGATTTCAAACCCGAACTTCATTTATCCCGGACAAAAGGTGAATATCCCTACTCTTTCAAAAGCCACAACAGGCGTTGAAGAACAGGTAGTTCAACTTGTTAACCAGGAAAGGGCAAAGTACGGATTAAAGCCGCTGAAATCAAATTGGGAGCTTGCGAGAGTAGCAAGGTACAAATCTCAGGATATGATTAATAAGAGATATTTCGATCATAACTCACCTACATACGGAAGCCCGTTTGATATGATGAAGAGCTTCGGAATTACCTACAGAACTGCTGGGGAAAACATTGCTGCCGGGCAAAGAACTCCTCAGGAAGTGGTAACAGCGTGGATGAACAGTGAGGGTCACCGCAAAAATATCCTATCTGCGAACTTCACAGAAATCGGAGTAGGTTACGCACAGGGCGGAACTTACGGACACTATTGGACACAAATGTTTATTGGGAGATAAGAGGAAAAGCTCCAGCGCCTTGCCCACCCCCGACACCTCGAGGGGGCAAGCGCTGGAGCTAGACAGTAAAGAAAAGCACCGGAATAATCCGGTGCTTTTGCTTTGCCCATTAATCTACTACAATATAAGCAATCATAGGTCCGCTATTATCCTTATCCGGATGAGTAAGACAAATCAGACGGTATACGCCTTCTTTATCAAATTGAAGAGGGACCACTGTTTCTTCGGCTTTCTTTACAACACCCTTAATATCGGTTCCTTCGATGATATAAGGATGTTCCATTCCGTTGACTCCCCAAATCTTCAGGTTAACCTTTTCATCTTTTTCCAGAAAAATGGTTCCCGGATCCCAGCGATATGCTTCGATTTCCTTGCCATCAGGCAGCTTGGCTTTAAATTCTCCTGTAACCATATGGATTTCCCGGACTTTTTCTCCTTCGTTCTGGTTGAATACCGCCAAACTGTCAGACTTTGAAAAAAACCATACAGATGCAGAAACAATGACTGAAAATATGATGACAAAGGCAATGATGCTGCGTTTCTTTAATACAAGAAAAGGCATGGTCATACTCCTTCCAAAATTAGTTGTCCATATATAGATATGCTTTAAGGGCATCATAACTTGTCTACTATTTGCGGGATTTTTCCGATTTTTCTTTACAGCTGCTGAAAAATTATTTCATAATAGATTTAAAAAAGGAAGTGGCAGCATGTACAAGGTACTTGTGGCCAATCGGGATGAGTACGATACAAAGGGTATAGAGTGGCTGTTGAAATCTTCCATGAACGCATGGGATGTGGAGTCTGCCGAAGATGAGGCAGGGCTTATTAAAAAGCTTGAGACTTTTCAGCCCGATCTGCTGATTTTTGAACTTGATCTGATAAAGGAAGATAGATACAGCTCTTTCTTAAAAACCATTCAAATTATAGGGCCGGATCTTATTGCACTTACAATGGAAGCGACCTTTGCACAGGCAAAGCGAGCCATTGACATGGGTGTAGCCGATTTGATACTTAAGCCCATTTCAGCTGATATTTTATTGAAATCTGCACGAAACATTCAGAGGCGACAAAAGCTGAAAGCTCCAGCTGCTGAAAAAAGCTCCAGCATAAAAGCAGATAAAAATTTCAATTACCAGGATATATTTTTAGAAGCGAAAGATCCGGCAGAGCCTTTTCTTTCCATTGGCATAAAAACTGAAAATGTGCTCGAGCTTCCAATTTTATATGAATTTCTGGAAAGCTATGCGTTCCAGAAACGAGTCGATTATTTTATTTTAAGTGACATGGTATTGATAATTGCTGAAAAATCGGGTATATCGTGGAAAGAGGAAAGCGTCAAATTTATGAGGAATTGGCAGGAAACCTCACCTGAACCAATTGCCATCAGCATTAATACTGGCCAGGAAGGTCAGAATACTCTCAAAAGCCATTATGATGCGAATAGAAAACTGATGGAGTTAACATTTTTCAGGGGGTTTAATCAGGTAATTGAGGAAGCATCGCTGCCTAAATGGCTTTCAATTGATCCGTTCTTAACTCCCGAGGAACAGAGCAGCTGGATTGATTTCCTGAATCAGGCTGATTTAGAAGAGATCAAATCATGGTTTTCCAAAGAATTTCTTATATTGGAAGATCCATATCCGGAACCCGGCCTAATCAGAATCCGGCTGACCAGTATTCTTGCGCATATCCGCAGGCATATGAAGACTTTCCGCCTTGCCGACGGAGAAATGGAGAAGGAATACCTTCGTTTATTCCAGACGATCCTATATTCGCCATTGATCTACCGGATTATTAACGAAATGATCAGCTTCATTTCCTATGTGTTTGAGACCATTCGATCTGATAAGAAACTGAAGCTGGATCTTACAGACAGAGTCCAATTCTTTATAGAAACAAATTACTGGGACGCTTCAATTACGCTTGAAAGGGCAGCTGAATATGCAGATCGAAATCCAAACTATATTAGCTCCATGCTGGCAAAAAAATGCGGCAAATCATTTCGGGAGCTCCTTAATGAAACTCGGATCAGGCAATCTGCCAAGCTGCTGCTGGAATCAGAAATGAGCATAAAAGAAATCTCATCTGTCTGCGGTTTTCGAAATCAGCAATACTTCAATAAAGTGTTCAGTAAAATTAAAGGTATACCACCTAATCAATTTAGAAAAAGTCTGCACAAAACCTCCTTTTAAATGGGGGTTTTATTTTTGTTGTTTTTTATAAAAACACTAATATTAATATAAAAATAGACATAATTCAAGAATATAATCTTATAATTTTGCAAAAAATCAAACCTAATTATTCTACTTTTCAGATATTTCTCATTATAAAATTTAAATATGAGATAACATTGGAGGGATAACAATGAAAGCGGAAACAAAAAGAGAAATTAAAAATTATCAAGGCAGTGAGCTCCACGCAAAAGGCTGGATTCAGGAAGCGGCACTTCGTATGCTTATGAATAATTTGGACAAAGAGGTTGCAGAGATTCCGGAAGAACTGGTTGTTTACGGCGGCATAGGGAAGGCTGCCCGAAATTGGGATTGCTATGATGCGATTGTAAAAACCCTGCATGAATTAGAAGACGATGAAACACTACTTGTTCAATCCGGAAAGCCGGTTGCGGTATTTAAATCACATAAAGATGCACCAAAGGTATTGATCGCCAACTCGAATCTGGTGCCGGCCTGGGCAAACTGGGATACGTTCCATGAGCTTGATAAGAAAGGCCTGATGATGTATGGCCAAATGACAGCGGGAAGCTGGATTTACATCGGAAGCCAAGGAATCGTCCAAGGAACATATGAAACATTTGCCGAGCTTGGCAGGCAGCACTTCTCCGGCTCACTGAAACAGAGGATTACGTTAACAGCAGGCCTTGGCGGAATGGGTGGCGCTCAGCCGCTCGCCGTAACCATGAATGATGGTGTCTGCATTGCCATTGATGTGGATGAACACCGCATTGACCGCAGGCTTGAAACGAAATACCTGGATACAAAGGTTTATTCAATTGAAGAGGCTATTAAGTTGGCAACAGAGGCAAAACAGGAAGGCCGTCCGCTTTCTATCGGGCTATTAGGTAATGCAGCTGAAATTCTGCCAAAAATGCTTGAGATGAATTTCACCCCGGATGTACTGACTGATCAGACTTCTGCACATGATCCTTTAAATGGCTATGTTCCAATCGGCTATTCTTTAGAAGAAGCAGCTGTTCTGCGAAAGGAAGATGCTGCGGAATATGTTCAGAAATCAAAGGCAAGCATGGCTGTCCATGTTCAGGCTATGCTGGACATGCAAAAGAAGGGCGCAGTTACATTTGATTACGGAAACAATATCCGTCAGGTTGCGAAAGATGAGGGTGTCGAGAATGCGTTTGATTTCCCTGGATTCGTGCCTGCCTACATCCGTCCGTTATTCTGTGAAGGGAAAGGGCCTTTCCGCTGGGTAGCATTATCAGGAGACCCCGAAGATATCTATAAAACAGATGAAGTGATCCTGCGCGAATTTGCAGATAACGAACATCTTTGCAAATGGATTAAGATGGCACGTGAGAAAATTCAATTCCAGGGACTGCCTTCAAGAATTTGCTGGCTTGGTTATGGGGAGCGCGCAAAATTTGGAAAAATCATCAATGATATGGTTGCCCGCGGAGAACTTAAAGCACCGATCGTTATCGGCCGTGACCATCTGGATTCCGGTTCAGTTGCATCACCAAACCGCGAGACAGAAGCCATGAAGGACGGCAGTGATGCAGTGGCAGACTGGCCAATCCTGAATGCACTGATCAATGCTGTCGGAGGAGCAAGCTGGGTTTCCGTCCACCATGGAGGCGGAGTAGGAATGGGATACTCCTTACATGCTGGAATGGTCATCGTTGCGGATGGCACGAAGGAAGCAGAACAGCGCCTTGAACGTGTCCTCACATCTGATCCTGGAATGGGAATTGTACGCCATGTAGATGCAGGCTATGACCTTGCTATCAAAACAGCAAAAGAAAAAGGCGTAAACATTCCAATGATGAAATAAAGAAAATTTTATAAAATTAGCAAATAGAAGTGAAAAATTTGCAAATAGACCATGCTAATTTGCAAATAGGTCAGTCAAATCTGCAAATAAAACTCTTAAACTTGCAAATAACCATTAATATTTTCAATGAGGAAGCCCTCCAATCCGTGATTCCTTCGGATTGGAACTTCCATTTTTTAAGGAGGAGCACAAAATGCACTCAAAACCTATTTTTATCAAACATGCAAATCAAATGATTACCTTAAAGGGCAGCTCCAAACAGCCGCTGACAAAAGAAAAAATGAGCGAGCTTCACATCATTGAAGACGGGGCAGTATGGATTGAAGAGGACAGAATTAAAGCAGCAGGGACAACAGCGGAACTCCAAGCTGAATATCAAAGCCGGCTTCAGGAAGCTGAAATCATTGATGCGACAGGAAAAATCCTTCTTCCAGGACTGGTTGATCCGCATACACACCTTGTTTATGCAGGCAGCAGGGAAGAGGAATTCAATATGCGCCTGAACGGGGCGACGTATATGGAAATCATGAACAATGGCGGCGGAATTCACGCTACCACTTCTATGACCAGAAACGCCTCTGAAGAGGAATTGGTAGATGCGAGCCTTGTCCGTCTTGATCGCTTCCTTAAACACGGAGTAACCACGATAGAGGCAAAAAGCGGATATGGACTGGATTGGGAAACAGAGCGAAAGCAGCTGACGGCAGCCCGGAAAGCGGATGAACTGCATCCGGTGGATGTTGTCCGCACCTTTATGGGGGCACATGCAGTTCCTGCTGAATACAAAGAGAATCCAGATGCTTTTATAGATTTGGTTATTGAAGAAATGCTGCCGAAAGTAGCTGAAGAAAAGCTTGCCGAATTCAATGATATTTTCTGCGAAAGAGGGGTATTCACACCGGAGCAGTCCAGAAAACTTCTTGAAGCAGGGAAGAAACATGGCCTTATTCCTAAAATCCATGCCGACGAAATCGAACCTTATGAGGGGGCCGAGCTTGCTGCAGAAGTTGGTGCCATCTCTGCAGATCATCTGCTTAGAGCATCTGATAAAGGCATGGAAATGATGGCTGAAAAGGGAGTAATCGGTGTGCTTCTTCCAGGCACAGCATTCTTCCTGATGGCTGAAGCAGCCAGAGGCCGCCGCATGATTGATAAGGGTGTTCCAGTTGCTTTATCAACCGATTGCAACCCCGGATCTTCGCCAACCTGCTCCATGCCATTTATGATGAATCTTGCATGCATGCATATGGGACTTACACCTGCAGAAGCGATTGCCGCCGCTACCATTAATGCAGCACATGCAATCAATCGGTCAGAAGAAGTGGGAAGCATAGAACCCGGCAAAAAAGCTGATCTGCTTCTGCTCAATGTACCAAACTACATGCAAATGCAATATCACTACGGCATGAACCATACAGACACAGTGATTAAAAATGGGGAAGTGGTCGTGAAGGGAGGAAGCTTATGCTACCAACAATAAATCCTCCCGGGTTTTTTTGGCCGCAAACCGAACTGGGAACTGACGTAAAGGTGAGTGAATGGATTCGCCAAAACCAGAGGGATGAGGAATTAAAGAAAGAAAACTGGGATGTCGTGCTTTTCGGTGTCCCTCTTTCCCGGTCATCAATAAGTGCATCAGGAGCATCTGAATTTCCTGAATCCTTCAGGAGATCCTGGAAAGGCTTTTCCACGTACAATTTGGATTTTGAAAGGGATCTTCAAGAACTGAAGGTTGCGGATCTTGGTGACGTTAAAATGCATTTCACAGATATTCCGCAATGCCATTCCAATATAAAACAAACGATGAAGGACGTACGGACGCAATTTCCTGATTCATTCCCAATAGCGATCGGAGGAGATCACTCCATCACAGCCATGCTGGTCAGCGGCCTGAAGGAACTGGAGCCTGAAAAAGAAATCGGCATTCTCCAGCTGGATACGCACCTGGACCTCAGAAGTCTTGAAGACCATGGACCGACAAATGGGACGCCCATCCGCAACCTGATTCAGAACAACAAAATTAAAGGGGAAAATGTCTACAATATTGGCCTTCATGGCTTTTTCAACAGCCAGTCGCTAGTCCATTATGCTAAAGAACATAAGCTCAATTATATTACCTTAAAGGAAGCCAGAAGACGAGGGATTGAGGAAACGGTTAGAGAATCAATCCGGCAGCTGGAATCAAAAGTGGACAAAATTTATGTCACGATTGACATGGATGTGCTGGACATTGGTTTTGCGCCTGGGGTCCCTGCATCCACACCAGGCGGCATGAGCACTGAAGAACTATTTACGGCCGTATATGCAGCTGGTCTTTCCTCCAAAACGGCAGCCATGGATATTGTCTGCCTTGATCCAACAAGAGATCACCAGGCACAGCCAACAGTTAAAGCAGGCACGTATACATTTCTGACCTTTTTAACAGCTTTAATGAACAGAAGGTAAGGGGCTCACTCTGCTCCTTACCCGCAATATTATGAGGGGGAATGAGAATGGAAAAAGAAACGATATTAAGTCAATCCCGCCAGCCTGAACTAAATCCCAACGCAACTAGTAAAAATAAGGCTAAGTTTTTTCTCTTCAGTACCATTGGCATATTTATGTTTTTTATACCAGTCACTGTTAACGGGAAATCCTCCATTATGCTGGACCATATCGTAACTGCGATTCAGACATACCTGCCTGCAGCTGTAACATACTATGCGTTGCTTGTCATACTGCTCGGCGCCATTTATCCATTCTATACAAAAACCTGGAACAAAAATAAAGTAAATACTGTTTTCTCTATTTTTAAGGTAATCGGATTTTTCACAGCCATTATGATTGTCTTCGGTTTCGGCCCTGCCTGGCTATTTGACCCGAGCATGGGACCTTTCTTGTTTGAGAAACTGGTGGTGTCTGTCGGACTTCTTGTTCCAATCGGCTCAGTATTTCTTGCCCTGCTGGTTGGATATGGATTGCTTGAATTTTTCGGTGTCATTATGCAGCCGATTATGAAGCCAATCTGGAAAACACCGGGAAAATCAGCCATTGATGCAGTTGCTTCCTTTGTAGGCAGCTATTCAATCGGACTGCTCATAACCAACAGGGTATTTAAAGAAGGAAAATATAGCATTAAGGAAGCAGCCATTATTGCTACCGGTTTCTCAACGGTCTCCGCAACGTTCATGATTGTTGTGGCTAAAACACTTGGATTAATGGACATCTGGAACACCTATTTTTGGACGACGTTTGCTGTCACTTTCATCGTAACGGCTATTACCGTAAGAATCTGGCCTCTTAAATCAATGAGCGAAGAATATTACAATAACCAGGATCCTCCAGTTGAAACCTTTACAGGAAACCGTCTTCAGGCAGCCTGGAAGGAAGCGATGGATACAGCAGCTGAGTCACCCGCATTATGGAAAAACATAAAGGATAATTTAAAAGATGGGTTTGTCATGACAATGTCCATTTTGCCCTCCATTATGTCAGTAGGTTTATTTGGCCTGATTCTTGCCGAATTCACTCCTGTATTTGATTGGCTGGGTTATATCTTTTATCCTTTTACGGCTCTCGTACAGCTTCCTGATCCGTTATTGGCAGCAAAGGCAAGTGCGGTGGGAATTGCAGAAATGTTCCTTCCAGCCCTGCTTGCAGCGGAGGCTGCACTAGTCACTAAATTTGTAATCGGAGTTGTTTCCGTATCAGCTATAATTTTCTTTTCTGCACTTGTCCCGTGTATTTTATCAACAGAAATTCCTCTTTCTATTCCGCAGCTGCTTGTCATCTGGGCAGAAAGAACAATTCTGACCATACTGATTACTGCTCCACTGGCCTATTTGCTGCTTTAACTGGAAATCCCTGCTCACTTCAGCGGGGATTTTTCGCATAGAATTTTCCTCCGTAACCAAACTAACAGAGGAATGAGTCTAAGAATAGCAGGTGATGGATTTTGTACAGGCTGTATACACATAATGACCTTGATGGTGTCGGGTGCGGCATTGTTGCCAGGATCGCTTTTGGAAAAGATGTTGAGGTACGCTATAACTCTGTGATGGGACTTGATTATCAGATAGAAAAATTGCTGGAAAATGAAAAAAATATAAAAGATGATTTTTTAATGATCACAGATTTATCAGTTAACGATGAAAACTTGATCAGGCTTGATGATCTGGCAAAAGGAGGCGGAAACATCAGATTAATTGACCATCATAAAACAGCTCTTCATTTCAATGATTACAGCTGGGGCAGAGTGAAAGTGCAATATGAAGATGGCAGGCTCACGGCTGCAACCTCTTTGCTGTATGAGTATCTCCAGGAGCATGAAATGATCCAGCCGTCTCAGGCCCTCGATGAATTTGTCGAGCTTGTCCGACAGTATGACACCTGGGAATGGGACCAAAATGAAAATATAAAGGCAAAAAATCTGAATGATTTATTTTTCATGATTTCCATAGAAGAATTCGAAGAAAAAATGACGGAAAGAATCATGAACTCTGATACATTCGAATTTGATGAGTTTGAACAGAAATTGCTGAATATGGAAGAGAAGAAAATTGAGCGTTACGTCAGGCGGAAGAAGCGGGAAATGATACAAACGTTCATCGGCGAATATTGTACAGGCATTGTCCATGCAGAATCTTATCATTCCGAGCTGGGCAATGAGCTTGGTAAAGAGTATCCCCATATCGATTATATCGCTATCTTAAATCTCGGGGGCAAAAAAATCAGTTTCAGGACAATCCATGACCACGTTGATGTTTCTGCCGTGGCCGGAAAGTTTGGAGGGGGCGGACATGCCAAAGCATCAGGCTGTTCGATGGGAAAAGATGCTTATAAACTATTCGTTCAGGACATTTTTCCCCTGGACCCTTTGAGGCAGGATGCATTTAAAAACAAATACAATAATAAAAGCGCGAAACAGGGATCACTGTACGAAAATAAGAAAGGAGACAAATTTTTTATTTTTGCTGAAGCTGACGACAAATGGATCCTTGAAATGAATGGAAAACCAGTTCGCGAATCCTATCGGAACTTTCTGCAAGCAGAAAACTTTATTAAAAGAAAATACCAGACTTGGCTTGTTAATGATGATATTTATGTAGATTATTTAAAGAAATTTTATTTGAAATCTAAAAAATAGTAAAACCGCCCATGCGGGGCGGTTTTATTTCATTAATAAAGGCCTGTCCTGCCGATACAGCTCCAAATCGCTGCTTTGCCCCTTTACAATGATATCTGTAATAATTTGAGATAGAACCATACTATAAACCGTTCCATTATCACCATAAGCAAATAGGAAATAACTGTTGGGTATTTCTTTGTACTCACCAATGATCGGCAGACCATCATGTGTGCCTCCATAAAAAGCAGCCAAGAAATACTCCGGTTCAGCATCAATATCCGGAAACAGTTTGTGAAGCTCATTAATCAGCTGTTCACGCTTGTGAGTTATGTGAGCGTCCCGGGCATCAGCATAACCGGTATTTTCGTCAAGTCCTCCAATAATGATCCTGTTATCTGCTGTAGTCCGGAAATAAATATAGGGCCTTGCTGACTCCCAAATTAAGGTTTTATTATACCAGGCAGTAAAATCTGCAATCTGATTCGTGACCACAGCATATGAACTCGTAATCACTGCGTTTTTTTCCTTTTTAATTTCCAACCCTTCATATCCGCACGCAAATATCACTTTCTTTGCTCTGATTGAACCTTTAGCACTGAAAAACACAGTTGTATTTCCCTCAATTTTATGACCGGTTAAGGCCGTGTTTTCATAAATGACTGCCCCTTTGCTTTTAGCATAATCCAAGAGGGCATAGGTAAACTTCAATGGGTTAATAACAGCATCATTTTTATAATAAATAGCTGCTGGCTTTATAAATGAATAATGCTCTTCAATTTTCTTTTCATCCCAAAGTTCGACCGGGAATCCATGTTTTCTTAGGTAATGGTATTCTTGTTCCAGTTTAGCAATGTCTTCGGATGAACTGGCATAATACAGCGTATCTTTCCACTCGAACTCAAATTTATCACAAAAAAGCTGTTCAGCATTTTCAATCTCTTTAATGGCTTTTTCACACAGCTTAAGGTGTCTTGCTGAATACTCCTCTCCAAAACTGTTAATTAATTCAGCAAATGTTTTGTCGCCTGCATATTGAATGAGTGCAGTATTAACAGAAGTACTGCCAGTCCCGGCATTTTTTTTGTCAGCCACCACTACTTTAAGATCGTATTTGCTCAAATAATAAGCGCATTGAGCACCGGAAGATCCTGCTCCAATAATCAATACATCGCAATCAATATCCTGTTCCAGTATTGGATAAGTATGCGCAGCATCGAGTGTTTCCGGCCAATACAACTTACCGCTCAGCAAATCCATTCATTTTTCCCCTATATATTTATCCTCATTATTTTGTTCTGCCAATATAAAAATATTACCAAGGATAAATTTTACTTAATTTCAAAAAAACAGGAAAATTGATTTATAATTGAGTTGAGTGCAATTAGGAAGAGGAGGGGAATTATGG
Source organism: Bacillus sp. 22-7 (assembly GCF_010628845.1). Taxonomy (NCBI): domain Bacteria; kingdom Bacillati; phylum Bacillota; class Bacilli; order Caryophanales; family Bacillaceae; genus Bacillus; species Bacillus sp. 22-7. The sequence continues at coordinate 14,813 of NZ_NJQY01000055.1, forward strand.
ACTTAATATTGTTAGTTTTTGGGGTGTTATTTACTGCGTTTTTAATAACAGCCATTTATAAAGGAGCTAGCAGGGATCCTTTCATTAAAAACGAGCCATTTCCTGAGAATCTGGGAATTCAGACAGACGACTATCTGCCAATGATCCAGCAATTAGAAAAATCTTTGCCTGAAGGGTACATTGAGAATATAAAAAATCGTGTACTGAGAGAGCACCCGAAATGGAAAGACTATGCATATGATTGGACATTTTTTGAGCTGAAAAGATATTTTGTAATGAATGCAATACTGAAAACAGTGCCCATGTTCAGCAGTAAAGCAGATGAGATCTGGCATGAAATGCTGATGTTTACTCGTGAATATAATCAGTTCTCAAAGAACTTCTTCGGTGAATATCTCCACCATTCACCAAATATGAACAGCACCCCCATTCCAGGTGAAAGGGCCTTTTTTGACTGGGTGTACTTAACTCTTTTTGAGGCAGGCCATAATAGCAGCAGAATATGGGGGGGCTTTTTGCAAAATCCTATAAAAAAAGAAATACTAGATGATTTCAGGAGCATGAATGAAACTCAACTGTTAAATAAGTATTTCAGGACAGGAAATGATTGGCTTGAACTTAAAAAGAAGATTATAGAAAAACTGAAGCATGAAATATCTGAATCAGAATTAATGAACCTTGGGAAAAAGCCGCTGGAATTTACGAAGCCCACATCTGTCAGCCAGTATTCCTATCTGCTGTTTCCAGCCGTGTATTTTTCAGTTTATGAACCAGATTGGTTCGAGGACAATATGAATGAACTGCTCCCCGAGGAGCTCGCAAAAGCCCATGCTGCCGGAATGGTTTACTGCTCAGGCTTCTCTTGCAGCAGCAATGATCATGATTCTGGAGGAGGAAATGATTCAGGCGGCTCCAGCTGTTCGAGCTGTGGAGGCGGATGCTCCAGCTGAAAAGCAGTCCAATTGGATTGCTTTTTTGTTTTTCGAAAAGATAAATCAATAATTTCCTTTCATTATCAATCTTCTCAAAATACGGTATTAAATTTTCAATTATGTAACAATTTATAAATATGATAGGGCTATGCATTTATTGTTTGATACAATCAGGATGAATTGATTATAGGTTTGAAATGGATGTGCATTTATGAAAAAATTGGTTGCTATTATCCTGCTTTTATTCAGTTTTCCGACTGGAAATGCAGCTGCTGAGGAAACAAAAGGGCCTGAAATTATCAGTGAAGCCGCAATTGTAACAGATTCAGAATCAGGAGCTGTTCTATATGCAAAAAACGCGGAAAAAAAAATGTACCCTGCCAGTCTGACGAAAATAGCAACAGCCATTTATGCCATTGAAAATGGCGACTTGAATGATTTGGCCACAATCAGCAGGAATGCAGCGGAGGCCGAAGGAACACAAGTGTATTTGGAGGAAGGGGAACAGGTGCCCTTAAAAAAACTCGTTCAGGGAATGCTGATTAACTCAGGAAATGATGCCGCCTGGAGCATTGCTGAGCATTTGGACGGCAATATAGAAACATTCTCAGAGAACCTTAATCACTACCTGAAAAAGAATGTTGGGTTAAAAAATACCCACTTTGTTAATCCTCACGGTCTGTATGATGAAAACCACTTTACAACCGCAGCTGACCTTGCGAAATTAACCAATTACGCCCTGAAAAATGAGACCTTCAGAGAAATTTACGGGACAAAGGAATTGAAGTGGACAGGAAAATCATGGGACACCACCATCTTTACTCATCACAGGATGCTCAAAGGGGAGGTTCCATTCGAGGGAGTGACAGGGGGGAAAACCGGTTTCGTGGATGAAGCCAAACAGACTCTCGCTACCTCTGCAGAATATGATTCAATCAAGTTAACCGCTATTGTGTTAAAAGCGGATTATAAGCGGGACATTTATAATGATACAAAAAACCTTTTGAATTATGGACACAGCAACTTTGAAGCTGCGGCACTCAGCAGCACTGATGTTTTTCCCTCTAATGGAAAAACCTATACAACTGGCGATGAAATAATACCTATCACTTTGCCAATAGGGAACTACGAAGAAAACATTACAGAAAAAGGGAAGCTGCAGATAAAGAATGAAAACGGGAGAATCATTCAATCTGTAAAGCTGATCGAGGATAAACAGGATGAAGTGGTTTCAAGTCAGCTCAAAAAAGATAAGGAGCCAGAAAAAGAGACAACAGGGTACTATGGAAAAGCAGGATTAGCCCTATTCTTATTCGGGATCTTTATTCTCGTTTTAAGGAAAAATCTTAAAGCAAAAGCTAGAAGAGGGAGAAGACGGGCTTAAAGCCCGTCTTTATTTATCGCAGTCTAACGGGCAGTAAGACCCCCACTTCAAGACTCAGAGGAATCAAAGGAGGATAAGTGGGGGTCAAACTGCCCAATCTAGCTGCGGCTCCTAGGGGCTCGAGGTCATA
>NZ_NJQY01000006.1:0-274330 GCF_010628845.1 Bacillus sp. 22-7
TCATTACAGGAATGCTGCCCCATAAGTCGAATACGAAAAGGCTGCCGAAGCAAACCTTGATCCTCCACCTTAGCCCTCGTTAGTTTAAAAGACAACCAAGCAATTTAATAGTAAAATATTAGTACATGCAAAAGGAGCTCATTCTTATGAATATTTTAATCTTAGGTGCAACTGGACGAGTTGGAAGTCAAATAGTTACGTATGCGCTTCATGACAAACATAATGTTAGTGTATTAGTTCGTACTCCCGAGAAGATTCAAATCAATAATGACAATTTAACCATTATACAAGGGAATGTTTTGAATAAGGATGATATCGTTCGTGCAATGCAGGGTAGTGACATAGTTATTAGTGCACTCAATACTGATGGAACTACCACTCTATCTGAAAGTATGACACTTATTATAGAAGCAATGGAAAAGGAAGGTATAAAACGAATAATAACTATAGGAACTGCAGGAATCCTGCAAAGTAGGACCACGCCAAATACTCTGCGTTATCAATCAGGTGAATCAAAGCGTAAGTCAACCTGGGCAGCCAAAGAACATCATAAAGTTTATGATATACTCAAACAATCAACCCTCGAATGGACGATTGTCTGTCCTACCTACTTGCCGGATAGAGAAAGGATAGGTAACTATCGTATAGAGCGAAGTTTTTTGCCGGAGGATGGAGTTGAAATATCCGTACCGGATACAGCAGAATTTGCATTCAGTCAGATAAAAACAAGCGAGTATATAAAATCACGTGTAGGTATCGCCTACTAACTATACTACTTTCATACAGATAAGCTTGATATTCAAAACAAATAGACGGGGAAACCCGTCTTTATGAATGTCACAGCAGTTGCTATTAAGAAACTTCTTCCTCCGCTCACCTGCCCCGTAGCATAATAAGAAAAAAGCTGCTGAATTGACAGCCTGGACTGTTGCTCCTGCACCCTTTAGTTCTATAGCCAAATCATTGTTCAGGATTAAGCTAATCCAGTTCAAAATTATCAATTGAGTGTTCATTCATTACCTTAAACATAGTTAAAGTTGACTCCTGTTCTGTTATATTACTTTTCTTCTAAGTATTTATTCTTTTTATGGTCGAAATCCCTGTTATCTTATAGGGTTGTTTGGGATTTCTTGTGCAATTACTAGGGTTTATTTGTTCCTATTTTCAACTAACCACTCCTTTATCAAAAGACTTTCTGTACAACAATTGAAATACCTGTATTCTTCTCTATATTTACTTAATATCCTTCTTAAATAAACCTGCGCCTTTTGTAAGATAAGTAAAAGTCGCCTTTTGACAGCTCCTTTTTAACATAGGCATTTTTTATGTATATTTTTTACGTACTAAATACATACCTTTATATAAACCTTCATACCTCCAATCGCTAATCAGCCCTTTTAGTACAATAAGGACTAGGAAACTACTGTCACGAAAATACAGTGTTTCATTGCCTCTGCTCTTCATTTTTTGTCACATCGCAATAAGGCGGCTGATCCATCCATTTTTTGTCTATCATCACATTCATTGCATCGTCAACAAAGGTCCCGCTCTCTACTAAGAGCCGGGCATATAGGGCGTTTAGGTCCCTTCTCATCACAGAACTCAGCGCGTTTCCATACCGAGCTATCGAAATTTGCACTAGTACAATCGTTTTAAAGAGAATCAGCCTGTCGGAATATGAGGATTCTGTCACGTTGGTGATGTCGTTTTCGAAGGTCAATTGGAACGGCAAACCTTCAGATACTCCGAGTTTCTGGAAAGTCTCAAGCCTCTTAGCAGCACCTTTTTTTGCCCTTCCCACTATCGACCCCGTTTCGTAATTTTCGTTCTTCCTTTACGCTTTCCTGATGTATTTTCTTTTAAGCTGAGTCCTGCCAGCTTGGTTATTTGACGAGGATGATTATACTCCCTTAAATCTCCTACTTCAGCGAAAAAACCCGCCACAGTATCGCGTCCAATTCCTGTTATGTCTAACATTTAATCAAAGCCTGGAATATCCTGAAGGAGTGTATCTAGAGTATGGTCAAGCTCTTCGAACTTGGCTTGAATGAGTTCATACTTTTTTATTAACGCTCTTAATTCCAATTTAGCCATCTTTGCGCCCTGACGAATGCCAATCGACCGATTGGCTGCTTCCTTTAAGGCCTGAATCTTCTTTATGCCTATACTACGTTTCACTGCTTGCCTAAGGTATTCTAGTAATTCTACGTCTGTATATCTCACCAATTCATCCGGTAATGCTTCAAGCTTTAATAAATGAAGAGCTGCCTTTCCTTCCCAACTTTTAAAAACGGTAAAACAACTCTGGAAAGTATCGATCAATCCAGTTGTGTAACTGTCCCTGGACAATTTGTAAGTCTACATTTAATAAATCGCGTAATTTCTTAGCCACACGTAGTTCCGCTAGTCGGAGAGTTATCGTCTAACTCCTTACTATTCTTTACATGTAAGGGGTTAACTGTTACGAACTTAATCTGTTCCTCTTTTAAAATATGAGCTAAAATAAGCCAATAATGCCCTGTAGGCTCCATTCCAGTAATTACAGAATCCATTTCGAGAGTCATATTTTGAGTCTTGGTATGTATATAAACATTATTCTTCAATACAAAGAGCACCTATCCAAGTTTGAGTCAGAGATAGATGCCCTCGCTACAGGAAGAATATAATATTATCAAATCTATCCCTGGTGTCGGTGAAAAGATCGCTGCAACGATCATTTCAGAAATTGGGGAGATAGATCGATTTAATGATCCTAAAAAGCTTGTAGCTTTCGCTGGAGTTAATCCTAGTGTATTCGAATCTGGTAAGTATACAGCCGCCAGAAACCGAATCACGAAAAGAGGATCCAGCAGGCTTCGTCATGCCTTATATATGGCTGTTCACTGTGCAATTCGTGACTGTCGCAAGAGTAAAAAAAGCGATGAAATTATTCCTCGAAATAAGAAATTACGAGAGTTCTTTGATAAAAAACGTGAAGAAGGAAAACCTTTTAAGGTAGCTGTAATTGCTTGTGTAATTAAGCTCCTACCCTGGATATTTGCCCTTTTAAAAAGCAAAACAACTTTCCAAGATATAGCTTAAAACCAAATTAAACTAAATATCACAAAACCTTCCAAAAACAGATAATGGAAGGTTATTTGGCATGCACATTTTTAGTATAGCATGAGATATTTTAAGTTTTTTTTTGAAAAATATTGACAAACTATTAGCTGGTTTAGTCGAAGAAGAAAAAAAGATCTGCCGATCCACACTGAATCTTCAACTCTTGCACCCGTTCGTAATATAAGGTTAGCCAGATAATTCTGGTTGACCTTTTATGTTGGGTCTTAATATATAACGGTAGTCAGGGTAGCACGTAAACATGTTTCAGGCTAGATGGGACAACTATCCAGTTTAACAAGCGAACCTATGACATTACAGGAAGCATTAGGGGATACCTACAAATTGAGTTTTAGGAGGAGAAAAGCATGAATCCAGTCATTGGCCTGGATGTGTTAATTCTCTTATCTCTCATCGTGCCAAAAGTTTAAGTCTGCCTAAGGTAAAAACAGATGCAATTGATGCCTATCACCTTTGTGAGATGTTTTATAAAGAAGAGTTAGAACCTTATAAAAAACGAGGTATCCAACTCTTAGACCTCGGAACCTTACCATTTAAGTGCAGCCTCTTTTTCATTTCATCCCATTTAATCTGCTGATTATGAATGAGTAGATTCCCCACCGTCAACATGAAGCACTTGGCCTGTAACGAAACGAGAATCATCAGAAGCTAAATACACATATGTTGGGGCAAGTTCAAATGGATGGGCTACCCGTTGCATCGGGTTAAAGGCACCATATACAGCAACCTGGTCTGATGAGAAGCTAGCTGCGATAAGAGGTGTCCAAATCCGCCCAGGTGCTACAGCATTAACCCGGATCCCTCTATTTACCACATTTTTCGCCAAAGCGCGCGTGAATCCCACGTTAGCCCCCTTTGTGGCAGTGTAATCAATCATTTGTTTTTCTCCAACATAAGTCACAACAGAAGAAGTTTGGATGATTGAACTTCCAGGTTTCATGTATGGAAGTGCTGCTCTGGTTGTATAGAAGTGGGAATAGATATTCACCTTAAATGTATCATCGAATTGCTGGTCCGTAATGTCCGTTAGGCTCTTTTGCTGGAACTGGATCCCTACATGGTTGCAGAGGACATCCAAACGGCCAAACGTCCTTATGGTTTGCTCTACGATTGCGACACATTGCTGTTTATCCCGCAAGTCACCCGGCATTAACAAACAACGCTGACCGAGTTGTTCGATCCTCGTTCTGGTTCGGTTTGCATCCTCATGTTCATTTAAATAAGCGATGGCTACGTCCGCGCCTTCTTTGGCAAATGCAATTGCGACAGCCGCCCCAATTCCGCTGTCACCACCTGTAATAAGCGCGACCTTTCCTTTTAATTTTCCGCTGCCTTTGTAATTTGGGTTTTCAATGATCGGCCGGGGCACCATTAACCCTTCTACACCTGGGTGAAAGAGCTGGCGCTGTTCCGGTAAATTCAACGGAATTTCCTCATACCTGGTTATTTTCCCATAGTTAGGGTACATCGGGTATGGGTGTTCCACTTTGTTTGCATCAAACGCTTGTTGCAGCTGTTGGATCTGCTGCAGCTTCATTTGATTCTTCGTACCCTTTACATGATTTTTTTGATATTGGCCCATCACGTTGCCCCCTGGATACTGATCCATTTGTGACATGTGATATTGAGGCATTTGAGGCATCTGGTAATACGGCATCTGATTCGCTTGCTGCATATCTTGCATTTGATCCATCTGTGGCATTTGGCGATCTTTATTTTCCTGACTCATGGCAAACCTCCTGATAGTAAACGTTCTGTTTACTGTATGATGGGCAGAAAAGTGAAGTGCCTGTTTCCATTCCACAAATCATTTTAAGGGCAACTGTTCCAGACTATTTAGGAAATAAAGACTTGCTCCCCATTGATGGGCTTTGAATAAGGTAAAACGTAAGATAAAATATCAAGGAGGCTGCTATTTTGCGATTCGAATTTAATCCGGAAGTAAAATTATTGCTGGTAAACTATTCCGATGAAAAAGTAAGGATGGATTATATCAATCATTCCTGGCCAATGCCGGAAATAGGATGGAGACCGCCATTCTATACAAACCCTCGCTATGGTTTTAATTACCCTATCATTTAGCAAGTTTTTATTTTTTAGGACAGTTAAGGGATAATCAAAAGTCAATCTGGGCATACTCCTATTTGCAGAAGTTCAAAAGATTCACAAGCTGACGTTGAAGAGCCTGTATTATGGAGAAATCTCTAATACAGGTATTTTTGATTTCAGATAAATTAATGGCGCTTTGTTTGCAAATGGTCCGGATGAGTTAATAAAATTAGGAACTCTTTCATGTGTGAAGGATATTTCGAACTAACAACTATCGTGTTAGCACATAGGCTATAATAAAATCAAAATTCATGGAAATAGTCTTAAAGGAGAGTAATGAATTGAGGGAAATAACGCTGGATGTTGCCAAAAAACTGATTAAAGGTGCAGAACGGAAAGCAAGAGAACTAGGTATATCAGAGGTTATAGCTATTACAGATGAAGGCGGGAATTTAATCGCCTGTCACAGAATGGATGAAGGCCCAATCGCAAGTATTGATATCGCCCAAAATAAGGCATGGACCGCCGTAGCCATGAAGATGTCTACGGAAAAGTTAGCCAGATTAAGTGTCCCTAACGAGGAATTGTATGGCATAAACACGACTAACCAAGGACGTCTGGTTATCATTGGTGGCGGAATCCCATTTGTGATCGATGGGAGAATTGTTGGAGCAGTGGGTGTAAGTGGCAGTACCGTTTCGAATGATATAATCGTTGCCTCCGCCGCTATTCAAGTGTTTGAGAGATTATTTGGATTTGGATTTTCATTCATTCCTTATACGAACATTCACTTTCGGTCTCAATAGACAAGAAGACTCTGCAGAAAAACACGGTAAAATACACTAAAGCAATTTTTGGATGAATAAAGCCGTTTGACCGCTCGTAAGAATTCGGTTTTAGTTTTATTTTAAAAAAACTGAATGAACCTTTAGAGAGCATTGGAGGCTCCTTGAACTCGGCTGTTTCCGGATTTACTTGATACATTAAGCTTCTTTTCATGCCTTTTTTCATATCTCACCTTGTTTTTCTTGAACTGCAATTCTTGGATTATTATTTAAAAAATAAATGTGGCTATACATTGTTGTAGTATAGCCACAAAAATAACATTATAATGCTCACTTACACCAAGTGAGCCCCGCCATCAATAAGAAGAACAGTACCAGTTGTAAAACCATTTTTCACTAAGTACACGTAGGCCTCAGCAATGTCTTCAGGCTGTGCCACGCGATTAACAGGTAGCTGCTGTGCAATTTTGCTGTATAAATTTTGTCTTTGCTCGTCAGGCATCCCTCCGTAGAGTGGGGTGTCTACGATACCAGGTGAAACAACATTTACCCGTATAGGGGCCAGGTCTACTGAAAGCCCCCTAACCAATCCATCGATCGCTGAATTGATCGAAGCAAGTGTAGTTGCCCCCTGTGGTGGACGGATTCCATAAACACCTGAGGTCAATGTGATAGAACTGGCATCATTTAAGTACGGAATGGCAGCATGAACGGTTAAGTATTGCCCCCAAAACTTACTATCAAACGCTTCTCTAACATCCGCAACAGGTAAGTCACTAAAATGACCCATTGCACCTTCACCTGCCGTAACGACAAGGTGATCAAAATTCCCTACCATTTTAAAAAAGTCAGCTAGTTTTTCTTCACTGCGAAAATCAATATTGTATGCTTCCACAATACCACCAAGTACATTCTTTGCCTCCGATAGTTTTGCATCAGAACGACTTGCAATAATGACTTGAGCAGATTCATCAAGAAATGCCTTTGCTGCAGATAATCCGATACCAGAAGTACCTCCTATTACGACCACACGTTTTCCTTTTAATGACATCGTATGAACCCCCCTTAAAAAATTCTTTTTAGGTTGTATCTGAAAACAATATTACATACTATTTTTTAGTGAAAATAATATAAACCAACGCTTCATTATTTTATTTTGCTAATAGTTTTAGCGCTTCACGATTGAATGCCGGGATATCATCTGGAAAACGGCTAGTCACAATATTATTGCTTACAACAACTTCTTCATCTTTGTAGTTAGCCCCTGCGTTTTTTAAATCATTACGAATAGATTTGAAACCAGTTATGTCGACGCCTTTTAATAGGTCTGTATCGATCAATACTTGTGGTCCATGGCAAATGGCAAAAACAGGTTTGCCTTCTTGGATAAATTCTTTTGCGAATTGACCAAAGCGGTCATCTTCACGTAGTAAATCAGGGGAGAAACCACCTGGAATAAGCAAAGCATCAAAGTCTGCAGGATTAACTTCTTCTATGGCTTTATCAATTTTTACGGTTGCTCCTTTTTTACCAGTTACTTCATTTTCTGCATTGTTTATCAATTGTAATCACTTGATGACCAGCTTCTTTGAATGCTTCTTCAGGTTCTGTAAATTCAACGTCCTCAAATAAATTGGTGATAAGTGCAGCAATTTTTTTGCCCAAACTAAAAACCCTCCTTGAATCGCAAAAACTTATTATTCTCACAAAAAATGCTTATTTTAATGGAAGCGGCGGGTTCGAAATGTACTTCCGAACCACACTCTAACCAACTAAAATGTAGAACTAACGTAATGCTTTAACAAGGGATTTTCCAAATTCTTCCGCACCTTGTGGACCATCGCCAGTAATAATATCATCATGGGCAACAACATGTTGTTCAACATATTTAACGTCAACAGCTATCAATTCGTTCTTTTGAACATCTAGTGGATAGCAAGTTGCTTCTCTTCCAGAAAGCAAACCAGTTTTAGCAACTGTAACAGCCCCTGCACAAATTCCTGTTACAAGAACTTTCTCATTGTAAGCTTGCTTCAAAAAGCCTTGTAATTCTTGATTTCCCCATAGATGATCATTTGTACCAGATCCCCCAATTACCGAAACAACATCAAATTCTGTGGGCGATACGTCTGATAAGATAACCGAAGCAGTTGCTTTCCCATCATAGTCACCAGTAATTTCACCTGCCACGGTGCTAGCAATGGTTACTTCGACTCCTGCATTTTCAAGCTCTTCTTTTGGTTTGAATAACTCATTTTCATTAAAACGTTCTGGCGGTATAATTAAGAGTGCTTTTTTACTCATTATTTTTTCCTCCTCAAAAAGAAAAAGATTTGTTGATAACACTTTTTCATATATTCGTATTTTCACCTGTGGCTGTTAACAATTTCAGCTGAAATTTCAGCGAGCTGTGTAAGTTCTAGTGTATTGCGAAATGCATCAGCAGAAGAAGAACTTCCAACGTGCAATCGGTGAAAGGTCTAGCAATGAGAACTGTATATCAAATACTTTTTTGTATGCTCAGATATAGATTCATCCTCTTTCTAAAAAGTCTTTTTTACATATGCTTTGAAATTATTTCTGTCAAAGCTTCTTTTGGATAGAACCCGATAACCTTATCTACAGCCACTCCGTCTTTGAAAAGAATCAACGTTGGAATGCTCATGACTCCAAATTTTCCTGCTGTTCCTGCGTATTCATCTACATTAAGCTTGATAATTCTAACTTTGTCACCCATTTCACCATCGATTTCCTCCAATACAGGTGCAATCATTTTACAAGGACCACACCATGGTGCCCAAAAATCCACTAAAACTAATCCCTCTTTAATTTCATTGCTAAATGTTTGATCTGTTACGTGTGAGATAGCCATTATTAAATCCTCCAATTCATTCTTATAATTTTAATAAAAGTATTTTTTAATGTTTATAAAAAATACAAAATTACCCCCTTGCTACAGTTTCTTTTTTATAAAACGTACTGTAATAAAATAGTTTACAGTATAGACATCCCGAAGCAATGGTCTGGTAAATGTCCTAAACAAACTAAACTATTTTAAAAGCAACTTTTCAAATTGATTGCTTCCTTTTCAAAAGGAATAACTGTAATTTTAATATTTACAGTTTATGAAGTCAAGAAAAATTAACTCGATATTCTCAAATTCCACTATAGTGGGATTTCCCCATTCTACATGACCCCATATTCGAACAGGAATCTTTTTTTCGAAAAAAGGTTTTATAGCCACAGAAAAATATTCCACAATGGTAGGTGGATAAAATCTGCCTTGGGAACAATAGTAATCAAAGTTATTTATATAATGGAATTTAGCTACTTGATCCCTAGTTAATAAGGTTTTAATTTTCTTATGTATTAAAGTATACACTCTATCATTTTCTATAAATAATATATGGTTTCCTTGTTCGATACCTTGGATAATAAGAGAGGGCATTTTCAACATATTTCTCCATCTCTTTAGTGCAATAAAGTATATGAGCACCTTTTGTATTTTTTGTTGAAAGTTGCATTATTTACCTCCTTTTTTCAGCTTCATTGATTTTAGGTGAAAATTAGCATCTGAATTATTCCCTTTCGTTTAAAATTAGTAAACCATTGTTTACTCATCTTTCATTAATATAGAATTCTCTAGTCTTTAACCATCTTGGCCTTAAAGAATAGATTCGACAAAAGGTGCGTTCATCCTTTCTCGATCAACGTACCCCTTAAGTTTTTTAAAGAATTAATACAGCATAGAGAGATTCCATAAAAATATTTATCCGAATCTACTAATTGAATAACGTTCTATTGAAATAGATGTTTTCCCATCCATGAATAATTCGGCCATTAACGTTCCAATAAAAATTAAAAGAGTTAAATATTGAACAGTAATTATTTCCCTCGCTTGAAGGTCGACCAAAGGTTGCTCTTAATAACAAGTGTTCACAACCAGGTTCGTCCTTTCTTAATATTTATATTTACTTTCAAAATAGGAAAAGAGCCAGTGATTCTCATTTGCTCTTTTTTTTTCAGTATTAGTTATTCTCCTAAATACGCGTTAAGCATCCAAATGTGGTTATCAAGTTTTACGGTAAGCCCCATTCCAAAATCTGCTGTGACTTGGTCGTCTTGTTCCTATGCAACCTACTAATAAGATCAACTGTTCTTTTAAATGTTTGTATTTCCAATAAGATTGGCAACCATCTCTTCTGCTTTACTTTCGCCATGGGACTCTTCCAAGGTAGTGAGAATTTACGGTATTATTGAATTAAAAAGACGCCTCTTTAGGACGTCTTTGCTTTTTTGGAAAATTCATTGCATTACAGGAGACAATTCATCAGCTGTAGTGTTTTGTAATGAAGGGAAATTACATGTAAAATCAACTTTTAACCACCAATGAGGTATGCATTTTTCATTTATATAGCATCTCGAACTAACGGCTTTGCATCCTTTTCCAATGCTTCCTCTTAAAAAAATAAAATTTTTAATTCTAATTTGTACAAACTCCATTCACACATGAGACGGACTGTTTAATCTAAAAAAAGCAACTTAATATTAAGCTGCCAAACTAACAATCTTTTTTATTTTAAGCTAGTCATTTCTATTTCTAAAAATATTAACTTTTATCTATAACTATTTTCTTCTTTTGGTCTAAACCTAGGTTCAATAAGTGATAAGAAGGAAGCGCGCTACTTTGTTCGTGAACATACAGAATGTACTCTACTACTACACTATAACCTTGGATAAATTCAGGGAGACAGGCACGCTTAAAGAGCTTTTACCATTCCTCCGTCAACTAGTAAACCTTGACCTGTTACGTAAGTATTGGCAAATGAGCCTAGAAAGACTGCAACATTTGCAAATTCTTCAGGTGTTCCGTATCGACCAAGAGGGATTTGACGTTCTTTTGTTAGTTGAATTTCTTCGAGGGTGACATCTAGTTGTTGCGCTTTAGCCATGTCAAACTCAACCGCTCGATCTGTTTTAATTTGACCCGGACCGATTGTGTTAATAAGGATGTTATCCTTCGCTAGCTCCGAAGAAAGAGTTTTAGCTAAACCGATGATGCCATTACGAAACGTATTAGATAAGATTAAATTATCAATGGGCTGTTTGATTGAAGACGAGGCAATATTAATAATACGTCCACTTCCTTGTTGTTTCATAAACGGGAGAACCTCACGAATCGTTCGTATAAAACTTAATAAGTTTAATTCAAATGCTTGTTGCCAACTCTCATCATCAAAGTCATCGAAAACACCCGGAGGCGGGCCTCCTGCATTATTGATTAACACATCAATTGTCCCATATTGTTCAACAGTTTGTTGAACAAGTCTCACAATATCTTCTCTTTTTGAGACATCTACTGAACAGAAATTGACCTCGTTTCCTGTTAATTCTTGAATCTCTTTTGCTGTTTGTACCAATACATCTAGATTTCGACTTGCGATCATCACACGTGCTCCTTGTGCAGCGTACTCTGTTGCGATTGCTTTTCCTAGACCTTTGCTCGATGCTAACACTAAAACTGATTTGTTTAGTAAACCTAAATCCATATTCGATCAGTCCTTCCTGTTTTAACTTACGCGTCAGTGCCAAAATAGATTTGGCTTATATATTCAACATTCATTTAGAATGACCACATCTTCCATTTCTTAAAAGAATCATCGAGTGTAAATAGCATTAAGAGCTTATTTCGCCCAGCTTCAAACCAAATGGGTACAGTGGTATTATTAATGTGGCCGACCCCATCCGTTTCAGAAACTCTTGGTCCTATGATTGTCTTATACAATTCCTCTTGAACAAAAATTTTGCATATAATTTTACGGCAATGCTTTATTACATCGAGTGACAGATGCCTTTTTTTTGAATATTCTACTCAAAGCAGTAAAACCAAGGTTACATATGCGAAGTGGAGGCAGAGAATGTATAAAATTCAAATTCTAAGGAATATAGTAATATTCTCCGAAAAAGTTTATATGTTCTCATGTTAACGGATTATTTTGGCATTTAATCATCACAGAGGAACTTTCTTTTCAAATGGAAGATCTATCAGCTCCTCTGTAGTTTCAATTTCTATATTAGCCTTTTACAAAAACTGTTTTAATAGAAGTAAAGAATTCAATTGCCGATTGACCTTGCTCACGTGAATGAGAACTTGATTGTTTCATTCCTCCAAAAGGAGCTTGAAGTTCAACCCCAGCACTTTCTGCATTGATCCGAACAAGTCCTGCTTCCATGTCATTAATAAATGAAAGCATGCTTCCGACATTCGTTGTAAAAATAGATGCACTTAAACCATAGTTAGAGTCGTTCGCTACTTCAAGTGCCTCTTCAACTGTGTCCACTTGAATTAAAGCTAACACTGGACCAAAGATCTCTTCTTTGAAGATGGTCATATTATTTGATACGTTTTCAAATACAGTTGGTTGTACATAAAAACCGTTCTCTAATCCTTTTTCTTCATGCTTTTTACCACCATAAAGCAGAGTTGCTCCTTCTGCTTTTCCTTTTTCAATATAAGAAAGCACTGTCTTTAATTGGTCTTCACTTACACAAGGACCCATCCACGATTCATTATGAAGACCATACCCAATCTTAATTTCTTTTACTTTCTCTACTAATTTTTCTTTAAATGATTCATAGACTTTACTTTGGACTATAACCCGGCTTGTAGCTGTACACTTTTGGCCAGTAGAGCGGAGACCACCACTAATTGTAGCCTCAACTGCTAAATCAATATCCGCATCGTTGGCAACGATTACAGGGTTTTTCCCCCCCATTTCCAATTGATATTTAGCCCCACGGGTTAATGCCCCTTGACCTACTCGTTTACCTACAGTATCAGAAC
This sequence comes from Bacillus sp. 22-7, assembly GCF_010628845.1. Classification (NCBI taxonomy): domain Bacteria; kingdom Bacillati; phylum Bacillota; class Bacilli; order Caryophanales; family Bacillaceae; genus Bacillus; species Bacillus sp. 22-7. The sequence continues at coordinate 12,799 of NZ_NJQY01000006.1, forward strand.
CTGTAAAAGTAATTCCGTCGATGTCAGGATGATCAATAATACCTTGCCCAATAACAGATCCTGAACCTGTAACCATGTTCACGACACCTTCAGGAAGTCCCGCTTTATCGAAGCACTTGATGATTTTTGCTGCTGTGACCGAAGTTTCTCCAGCTGGCTTTAATACAACAGTATTTCCGTAAACAAGCGCAGGTGCCATTTTCCAAATTGGAATCGCTACTGGGAAGTTCCAAGGTGTAATGACACCAACAACCCCTAGTGGAGCACGTGTTGTAAACATTAATGCTTCACTATCACTTGAAGGAATAACGTCACCAACTTTTCGCATTCCTTCACCAGCATAGTAACGTAGAATTGCTACCCCGCGAGCCGTCTCTCCTTTAGCTTCCGAAAGCGTTTTACCCATTTCTTTAGTCATTGTTTCTGCAATATCTTCAAGGTTTTCTTCTATAATATTAGCAACTTGGTATAGGAAGTCTCCACGGGCTGCACCAGATAATTTTTTCCACCCAGCTTGTGCTGATTTTGCAGCTGCCACAGCTTTATCTAAATCTTCTTTTGTTGATTTTTGAACATAGCCTACAATATCATATTTATTTGCAGGATTAATACTTCCATATACCTCTTTATTTGTGCCAGTAACCCAACCGCCATTAATATAGTTCAAATAAGTTTCAGTTTTGGTTTTTGTTTTAATCGTCATTAAATAAACCACTCACTTTCCTTGAATAATTTTATTAGTATTAATTTTCTTTTCAAAAAAAGTAAATTATATAGATATTACAGAATTGTCCGTTCTTTTTTATAAATTAGATCTTAGTTAAACTAGAGGTGAAGCTGAAAGGAGTTTCACCAGAAAAAGAAGCATAATATATTTTTTCAACATCTTGCTTAGTCACTTCACGTGCATTAATAGCAATATTTGGGCTCTTAAACGTATCCTCTACCATTTGGGGAATTAAACCCTCATCTACCCCTATTTCTTTAAAGGATTTCGGGATGCCTAATAAGTGATTCAAGTTAATCACTTCAAGTATTCCTGCTTCAGCTGTCTCAATAACACTTCCTTGATCAGGGACTCCTAATTCTTTGGCAAAAAGTGCATGAGATTCGGGATTACCAACAAGATTAAAACTTAAGACATAGGGAAGTAATATGGCATTGGCTAACCCATGTGGAACACCAGCAAATCCACTTACAGGGTGTGACATAGCATGGATCAATCCCAGACGGGAAAGAGTAAATGAAATTCCTGCAAGTGCACTTGCATATAACATTTCGCCAAGAGCTGTTTCATTTCTATTGACCGTAGCTTCACGAATATTTTTACCTATCATACGAATAGCTTTTAAGGCACACGCATCTGCATACCAGTTTTGATTCTTATTGGTTAATGCTTCAACGGCATGGGTTAAGGCATCGATTCCAGTTGATGCTACTAAATGGGATGGTAAACTGAAAAGCAGTTCCGGATCAAGAATAGCGATTTTTGGCATTAATTTGGACGAAACAAATGGAACTTTATAATGATTTTCATCTGTTATAACGGTCACATTAGTTACTTCAGAGCCAGTTCCGCACGTGGTTGGCATAGCAACCAAAGGGGGAATGGGAGCAGTAATCTTGTTTAACCCCCCTAAACTCATCAAAGGCTCAGTATTAGTTATAAGAATACCTGCACCCTTTGCAGTATCAATTGAACTGCCTCCACCAACCGCTAAGATTCCATTACATTTTTCCTTAACATAAAAGTCCCTTGCTTGGTGGACGCAATTAATATCAGGGTCTGGTATTACTTTATCAAACAATGCATGAGATACATCTGACTCCCTTAAGCTTTGATAAATATCGTCTAAAATTCCAGAGTTAACAATTCCTTTATCACAAACAATCATAATCTTCTCGCACTTTAGTGAATTGAATTCACTACCAATACTCATTCGAGAACCTAAACCATATTTAATATCTACCGGCAAATAAATAGAGGACAAATCCTCACTCCCTTTCTTTTACTATGATATCTAATAGATTTTTCAATGTTAATCAGTTTCAAGGTTAATCAGTAAATAGAAAACGGAAAAACAATAGAAACAGAAAGTTAAGAGAAGTGATTCTAAAATGCTATCAACATCTCTCAACCATTAAATCTAATACTTCTGTTCAGTTTTATGGATTGCCTTTACAACTGTTTTTTATTGATAAAAAAGCTTACACTCGAAATAAATTGATTACACTAATCAATAAAAAAATCACAAGAAAACAATAAATTTAAGAAGCTAAATCATTAATGACTTCTTCAGCATTATCCGGTTTTTGTGTGAATTTACTAACCATAACTGTAATAATTAAAGCCATTATAAACCCTGGTACTGCCTCATAAGTGATACCAAAAAGCAGTTTGCCAGACAAAGCTTTCATATCAGGTAAAAAAGTGAATGTCCACTCCGGCTGCTTCTTAACCAAAATAACCGTAAGTAAACCAATAATCATTCCCCAAAAGATGCCTTGTTTTGTTGTTCCTTTCCAGTAGAAAGAAAGGAGGAGTGCTGGTCCGAAGCATGCGCCTAAGCCTCCAAAGGCAAAAAGCACCATCCAAAAGACAAATTCCTGGGCTGTAATCGCTAATGCAACAGCTAAGATCATCATTATTACAGTGGATATACGGCTGTATAAGATAAGTTTTTTCTGAGGAATTACTTTTCCTTTAGCAATGATGCGATCATAAATATCACGTACAATCGCACTAGAGCCAACGAGCAACTGGCTATCGGCAGAGGACATAATGGCCGCTAGCATTGCAACAAGCAGAATTCCCATTGTAAACGGATCGAGAATTTCATTACCTAAAGTTGTAAAAATAGTTTCCCGATTTTCCCCTGGGAGCATGCTAATATCCGGGAACATCGCACGACCAGCTAATCCGATCATAATCCCTCCCCAACCCATAATCACATTCCAAACAGAAGCGATCAGTGCTGCTTGTTTCATTTCTTTTATGTTTTTCAAAGACATATAACGAACAAGGATATGAGGGTTTCCTGGACTGCCGAACCCAATTCCAACCAGACCTCCAATGGCACCAAAGGCAAAGGCGAATGGACTTGTAAATCCTCCTCCTTGTGAATGCATGGTTTCAAGAATTGGACCAAATCCGCCCAGGTTAATAATGGCCAAAATCGGTAGTATAACTAATGCACCAAACATAAAAAAGGCTTGCAGCACGTCGGTTTTACTTACAGCATGAAATCCGCCTAACATCACATAAACTAAGAGAATTGCGGCGGTTAACCCCATTCCAGTACCGTTAGAAACCCCCAGACTAGAAGAAAATGCTGTACCACCAGCGACAACTTGAGATCCTACATAAGCAATCATAAAGAAAATAATGATTAGTGAGCTCGTGATACGCAAAAGATTATTTTTGTCGCCATAACGACTCGCAAGAATATCAGGAACTGTTATACTATCGTGTTTTTCACTGTACTTTCGAAAACGGCGGGCGACAAAGAAAAACATAAAGACTTCAACCGTAATATAACCTGCAACAGCCCAAACTGCATCTAAGCCACTAGCATAGGCTATACCAGTTAGACCTAGTATCAACCAGCCGCTACGCCCTGAACTAACAGCACTTAAAGCAACCGTCCATTTACCAAGGTTTCGACCTGCAAGAAAGAAGTCATTTAATCCGCCTTTTGCCTTTTGGGAACTCAAATATCCAATTACTAACAGTGAAATTAGGTAAAAAACCACTACTCCGATTGTTATAGGATGGCTGCTCATTTGGCACCTCCGATTTGACTTTCTTCCTGAAAGTTTTGAAGAAGTTTTTGGTTATCTTGATCAACCATTTCGCGCTGTTCATCTTTTTTCGTTTGAATACTGTAACAAACGAAAGCTAAGGTAATAATGGAAACAGGCATGATTACTAATGCAAATAAAATGTTAAAAGTCATATAATAAACCTCCTTTAGTTTTAACTAAAGATTAATTATGCCTATCAATTAGAGTTTTTTAAGGAAAAGCTGCATAGCACCACTAAAACCAAACCAACTTCCAAGCTTGGAGAAATTACTTCGTTCTAATATACTCTGAATTGATAGGCACCCTAAACAATTTAATCAGAACTATCAGATTAACTCTAAGTTAAAGGCTGTTGAATTAAGTTATATGTGATAGTCTCCTATACTGTTTAAATATGAAACAGGCATTAATTAAGTAACGTTTTGATTCCGGAGTATCATAAATAAACTAAGTGATTCTATATTTATTAATTATTTGAGGAAAGGTGTGAAAGTCGTAAGCCTGAGCACGATTTCATGATCTTACGAATAAAGTCAAAAATTAAGCCTGGCTTAATACGTATAATTCTAAACATGGACGTAAATATTTTTTTCTTCAATGGAGATATCGAACCGTTCTACTGTTACTTCATAGCTCTTTGTTCTCTTCTTCGGATCCACGACCATGCATCCCGTCTTAATGTCGAATTCCCATTGATGCCAAGGGCAACGTACAATCTCACCTTCACGTTCGTGAACAAAATTTCCTGGTCCGGAAGAGTTAATAAACGCTGTCGTAATCCCTTCACAAAGAGCAGCTCCCTGATGTGGACAGGTATTTCGGATTGCATAAAATTCCCCTCCAATATTATAAACGCCGATGCTGCGCCCATTCACTGAAATGATTTTCTTTTCCCCTTCAGGAATCTCTGATGCCTTCCCAACTAAAAAATGGGTCATCGCTCTATCTCCCCCTTTGTTGATTTTCTTTCTGGCAGTCCGTATAATTCTGCTGCATTTTTATAAAAGATTCGCTCCCATAATTCATCTTCAAGTTTAGGAAATGTCAACGTAGGAGAATCGAAATCCCAATGCGGGTAATCACTGCAATACAATAGGGTCTCCTCGGCATAGACCGCCTTCATCATTTGCCGGAACATTTCAGGATTTGGCGCCGGCTCAAGTGGTTGTGAAGACACTTTAATGTTGCTGCGGAAGTATTCACTTGGCAATTTTTTCACCCACGGTGTTTGGAACCGCAGTGCTTTCCAATCCTCATCCATCTTCCATAGATAAGGTGCCAGCCAAAAAACACCAGCCTCCTGGAGGACGACCTTCAAAGTAGGGAATTTTTCGAAGACTCCTTCATAAATAAAGCTCGCTAGGTGCGCCGCCATTACTTGCGGTCTGGTTGCCCGGTATTCCGGATAATAGGAAACATAACCAGCGCCTGTCGTAGGCGGATTCATGCCTACCCCTTCCATAAGAACATGGATAGTAAAAGGCAGATTGTTTTCGACACAAGCCTCGTAAATCGGATGATAATATCTGTTTCCATAGGGCTTTTCTGCTCCGCTCGCCACGATGACTTGCACCATATCCGGATGTGAACCGACACGGTGAATCTCTTTGGCAGACAATGCCGGATCCTGCTTTGGAATAAACACGGAGCCCTTCAACCTACTATCTTTTGCTACCCACTGCTCCAAAGTATATTCATTAATCGCTGAGCTGATTGCTGCGGCATAATCCACATCAGGTGATGCTTGACACGAATAATCACTTCCGGTTAAAATGCCGTACTCGACATTAAAAGGATCTAAATACTGCGATCTCATGAAATCCAAGTTGCTGCCAGGGAAGCCTCCGTCAGGGGGAATTGAGTCGACCCGCTGACCGACATTAGTCCCGCCATTTAAATACAAAGAACCAGGAAGCCGCCACCCCCACAAATCTATCTGTTCGCGATAGACTCGAGGCAAATACTTTTTAATGTCATCAAGCGACGTATAATTATGTATGTCGCAGTCAATAATAGTGCGTTTTGTTTTTTGTTTCGGTTGCTTAGCTTGGGTTACTTCCATTCTTTTTCACTCCTTCAATTAATATCTGGTTTTACACTTGTTTTAGGTTATCTAGAAACGGAATAATCGCTATCCCAGAAGATTGATAGTATTCCTTTCAGCTTTTTTAGGCTAGCACTAGTCGAGTATTCGGATAAAGAGCTGCGCGAATTGTATACGCTTCCATTTTCCTGCGGTGATTAACTCATCTAAGATTTCATCACCAAAGGTTCAACAACAGTTCCAAGTCATATTAAATTCTGCGATTTAGATACGTACGGACACCTTTCGAATTTCAATTCGAATCCTTTCCTAATTCAAGACAGGTCAAAACTAATACTGTAATAAAGTTCTTAACTTATGTTTCTTACATTTTTAACAGTTAATCTTTCCAATATGGAATAATTGAATTTCTAATTTGATAACTCCTCCTCTTAAGGTTTATATTTAGTAAACGGGATTCACTAAAATGATTTTATAACAAATAATATGAATATTCAATATATTTTTACGGACAATATTTCAACAACTTGGAAATAAAGCCTCAATAACCTACATCTTTTAAGATCCAGTAGGCCCTTCTTATGTAATTTAAAAGGCAAGTATTATATCAACAGCAAGATTGAAGCTCCCGAAATATTTTGGGATTTATTTCATTTAATTGCTTTTTAATCTCGTCATTCCAAAATTATAACTCTCTCCTTCCTTTTTTAGTGAATTTGATTCACTAAAAAATTTTATTGCAAATAGTTTGAAAAATCAATATATTTTTTTTGGTTGGCATGTTCAAAATTTCCCACACAACATTCAATGATTAATTAATATTAGTTCAATGAAAAAAACACCAATTCGAATATCGAGCGGTGTAAAAAAAGCTATTTATTTTTAATATTTTTGCCTCTAACTCTAAACGTCTTCTCTTCATCACTCGAAAAAGCAGCCCATCTGGAACGAACTCATACATCACCGCTTAATGTTTTATTCCTTAATATTATTCGACTCTTTTATTGGATTTCAATGCACTCTTCTTCCAAAAGATGCTTAAACACTTTTTCTGCTCTCTCTTTAAAATGTTTAAACTGTTTAATTACTGTTGAAAGATATTCTTGTTCAAAATTATTCATATCAAAACCTCCCTTTCTGCACTCAATTTAAAGATACCTTAAACTTTTTAGATTCCTAAACAACTTCATATGTCCAGGTTTGGTAAGTTTCTTACCAAAAATACTATGCTGGCACAGCTGCAATAAAAATATATTGAAACTTCAGACATTTCATTGTATACTATTTTTAGTAAACGTCGTTCACTAAGAAAAAGACTAGCAGAAAAAGGGGTGTTTTATATTTTCCAATTAGAAGGAGAGCAAGGTAAAAATCAATCGGCGACTCAAAAAAAGGCTTCAACTTCTTATGGAAACGTCGCTCATGCTTTAGACACTCTACTTGCTTTTAAGACAAAAAGTGAATTTACTTTAGCGGAGATGTCTGAATTTTTAGGTATTAGAAAAAGCTACTTGTTAAAAATACTTGAAAACCTAAAGGAAAAACGTTTTATTGTTCAGAATCCAGAGACAGGAAAATATGAATTAGGTTTGACTTGTCTTGAATTAGGAAATGCATTCGAAAAGCGTTTGGATATCCGCAAAGTTGCCTTCCCTTTACTTGTAGAATTGTCCAAAGACACAAATGAACTAGTGCATTTAGGAATGATGGATTCTAATGTCGTTGTCCTACTAGAACGAATTATGGCAAATGAATCAAACTTACGGTTACAATTTCACTTATCATTAACATCACCACTGTATTCAACGGCACTTGGAAAGGTTTTATTGGCCTTTAGTGAGGAAGCCAAAGTAGAACAATATCTTTCAACGACAAAATTAGAACCGTACACTATACACACTACCATTGATCCTGATATATTCCGATTAGAATTAGCAAAAATTCGAAAGAATGGCTACTATCTATCTTATGAAACCTTTGAAAGCGGAATTTCATGTCTTGCTGCTCCTGTTTTTTCTAATCATGGGTTAATCAAGGCTGCTATCAGTATTTGTGCACCTACTGTTCGAATTAGGTCCAATGAAAAAGAGTTAGTTAAGAATTTACTTGAAACGGCTTCTAAGGTATCAAGTAGATTAGGATACGAAGTTCAACAAGCCGGTACAGGCAATTGAAAGACCCCGCAAATGTAACTAGGAAATTTTCACACTGCTCAAATAAAAACTAATTGAGCTAAAAAGAAAGGCATTTCCCACCATTTTTGCGACTCAAAACAAAATTATAACATTGAAAATAAAAAATGAACATCAGGTGACTGTCACCCTGAAATGGTAATGCCTACTACAATGGGAGATAGCATAAGAATAGACGAGAAATCTATACTCTCATCTTAATAAAAGATTAAGAAAGACATCCTATCACGAGGATGTCTTTTTTGCATGCATTAAATTTAATTAACTAGCCTTTAGTCCAAAAATCACTTTGAGCTGGCAGCCTGCAATTAAGTAGTGCACCATTTAATTAAGTTACTATTATTGTTGCCTTCCCATATTTATTGATATTTATCTTGTGTACTTCAATTTAAAATTTAAACATAAATACCAATCGGATTACATGTCAGAAAAAAAGCTTAAAACCCTCTTTTCTATTAAGTAAGCTGCCGTTCTTTTCTTTCCTCATCACTCTGGTTTTCTGGACCGTGCCCATAAGTATATTGCTTGCCGATCGGTTGGTTAAATCTGTGTACTTCATTCTCACGGACCATTTCATTCATGTTTTGATTTGTGACACATTTTTGATCCCATACTTCTCCATAATTTCCTGATTGGTAAACTGACCACTCATTTTATCTTTAACAACTGTTCTATTGAATATACATTTTTGCCAATGCAAAAACACCTTCGAATTTACACTTTAATTAAGTGTACCATTTCGCAGGTGCTTTATAGTGTCTCATTTATCTAGGTTAGTCTAGAACCCATACCTAGCCCCACAACTATGCCATCCTTAACAAACTCTGCTGCATTTTCACCGACTATTTTTTTATCAACCATTTTGACACCCATCATAACTAGGTCTTTCTTTTTCATAAACCATAATTATCATTGATCTAATTCTTTGCCAAATTTTCGTGATCAGTGGCAGATGGAGGTTGTTCCATCCATCCCTTTTCTATTAATAAATTTAAACCATCTTCAGCAATTAAGGCAATTTCGGTGTTCATTCGTGCGTAATTTGCCGCTAAGTCTCTTCTTTGTCCCATTGTTAATGCCTCACTATAATAAGCAATTGCTGCGGAAAGCAGTGTCGCTATATGAAATAGCATAAGTTTATCTGAAAAGGGTGGAACTGTTGAATCTGTTACTTCTGTTTCAAATAACTTTGGAACATGAAGATTCTCCTCTTTTAACATTGTACTTAGAATATCAAAGTGTTTACTACAAAGCTTACGAGCACGTTCCATATAATCTCGTACCTCTTTAGATTGACAAACTTGACTGAATCCTAACTCCAATACCATTTTCATCATTGTTTTCTGCATATTAAGATGCACACCACTGATTTCAATTGCGTTAATAGGTCTACGTTTCCCAAACCAACCAGTTAAATAATTTTGTTTCCTAACAAAATCAATCTTTTGTTGATTGTTTAAAGCAGGAGGTTTGTTAATAATCCCCTTATTTAAGGAAACACTAGTTACCCTATCATATAGATCCAATGATTGCGAAGTACATTCAATAAAGTATTTTCTGACATCCTCTCGTATACAAACACTAGTGGCACCAGCATATCTCGTCAAACCGTGAATTGTCATAATATGTAAATAAACAATCTTAAATGTATCAGTAAATAAACTAGGAGCGTCTACTGTGACATCTTCGTCTGTAAAGCCTATTGGAATTGGAAGATTTTCCAAGGTTAAGAATTGCTTCGTTTTATCTATATGAGTTTCTGATAATTCTAAGGCAAATGCCAGTAAATCGCGAATATCTTCATCCTTTACATCATGTAACATATAGCGAAGAATACATCGCGACAAACTGTCATTAACATATTGTGACCAAATGACAGCATTTTCTGATGCATTAATTTTTGTATGGTGATTAACTTGTTCCATTTTATCATCCCTCCTAGCTATTACAGATTAGGATAACCATTTACATTAATTTTATTTGTTAAATGTTCCTGGCAAGATAAACATTTTATCGTTTTCTTACTCATGTTTATTAGGGAATCTTATATGATTGGAAAAGTTAATCATATTTTCTTGATAGGAAGATACATTACAGAAATAGAAGCAGAAGTTAAATAGGGAATTCATACCGTTTTAGATCCCCTATTTAACTTTTCTAAAAAATATACTCCAAATAAATTTTCTATCATTTTAATGGTTATTTCTGAAACTGGTGAGATCTCTCAACACGAGCACTTATAATGTCTTCTGTTGTGATTTCAAGTAATTTCTCCAGGAACCTTATTGTTCCTATTATATTTTCCTCCGTTTTAATGTTTTCCATTTTCTTATCAGCTATCAAATCATTAAGAACTTTTCTGAAAGCATTGCTTTTTATTAGCCACTCTCCAATCAGTTCCTTTGTTGCAGATCTTTCAAATTCATTTTTCACAGCAAATAAACTTTCTCTTTTTGTTTCTATTATAGTAATAGCATTTAAATCAGAATTCATTCGCATCTTAAAATATCTCTTTTCACCATTATAATAATTTTTATTTCTTAACCGAAAATACTCTACACCTATAGTGATTTCGTAAAAAGAAGCTGTCTCTGTAACATATTGAATGTCTTTCACTTCAACATTTTTCAATAGATCTAGATAAGTTTCTATTCCATACTGAGTATTTATCATTTTTGCATCCAAAATATTCATGAACTTCACATCCTTTTCTACCATCATATTCATTGTTTTCATTACCATTTCACAAATAATGAGCTATTTTTCTTCACCTATTTTTATTGACTCTTTTTCTATTAATGTGACAGATGTAATTCTGTTAGTTTTTTTCAACAACATGTCCACCAAATTCGTTTCTTAATGCAGCTACCACTTTACCTGTAAAAGTATCGCTGTCTAATGAACGGTAACGCATCAAAAGAGACATTGCGATAACAGGAGTGGCTGCTTGTAAATCTAAAGCTGTTTCAACTGTCCATTTCCCTTCACCAGAAGAGTGCATAATCCCTTTAATTTCATCTAGCTTTGCATCTTTTGAAAATGCACGTTCAGTCAACTCCATGAGCCATGAACGAATAACTGAGCCGTTATTCCACACTCTAGCCACTTTTTCGTAGTCAAAATCGAACTTGCTTTTTTCTAATACCTCGAATCCTTCACCAATCGCAGCCATCATACCGTATTCAATTCCATTGTGAACCATTTTTAAGAAATGACCGCTCCCTGCTTTACCAGCATAGATAAATCCGTTTTCGACAGCTGTGTCCTTGAAAATAGGTTCCACGATGCTCCATGCTTCAGGGTCTCCACCAATCATATAACATGCTCCATTACGAGCACCTTCCATTCCACCAGAAGTACCGGCATCCATAAAGTGAATTCCTGTTTCCTTTAGCTGGTTATATCGGCGAATGGATTCCTTATAGTGAGAATTTCCAGCTTCAATTACGATATCTCCAGTGCCTAATAATGGTGTCATTTCATCAATTACTGTATCTACCACAGCATGCGGAACCATAATCCATACAACTCTTGGTTTTTCTAATGATTCAACAAGTTCTTTTAAATCAGATGTACCTTGAGCACCGTATTTCTTCATTTCTTCAACGGCACCTCCATTTACATCGAAAGCTACTACTTCGTGCTTGTTATCAAGTAAATTTTGACCTAAGTTTAATCCCATTTTTCCTAAACCAATTAATCCAACTTTCATGTTCATTTCCTCCTTAATAATCTAAAAAATCTTCTCATCTTTTATTACTACCACCATTTATATCCTTCCTCTGCCAATAATTGATGGGAAGCATCTGGTCCCATTGACCCGGATGGATATAATTGAAGGGGAATGGTATTTTCCTCAAAAGCCTCTAAGATAGGCTGTACCCATTTCCAGGACAGCTCCACTTCTTTCCAATGTGCAAAGAATGTTGAGTCGCCACGCATTGCATCGTAAATTAAAAGCTCATACGCTTCAGGAACATCTGCTTGCTTAGCAGAAAAATCAACATTGACTGGTTCGATTTTTCCATTGTTTAATGGGTTTTTACTATTTAATTGTAATGAAACACTTTCGTTTGGATTGATTTCAATCACCAAAAGATTTGGCGCAGTTTCTTCTTGAGTCCTATACAAATCCTTTAAAGTATTTTTGAATTCAATTACAATTCGGGTGGATTTCTCTGTCATTCTTTTTCCTGTACGGAGATAGAAAGGAACCCCTCTCCAAAAATCATTATCCACACATAGACGGGCAGCCACAAATGTGTCATTTAAAGAAGAAGGAGCAACTTCAGGTTCTCCTGTATACCCAACAACTGGTTTACCTTGGATTTCACCAGGACCATATTGACCTCGAATCACATAATTCACCACATCCTCTTTCTTTAATGGACGAAGTGATTCTATTACTTTTCTCTTTTCATTGCGGATCTCTTCTGCACTAATTTGTTTTGGCAGCTGCATTGCTGTCATCATCAACATTTGCAGCATATGATTTTGAAACATGTCGCGAATAGCCCCAGCTTGATCATAATAACCAGCTCTCTCTTCAACCCCAACAGTTTCGCTTGCAGTAATTTGCACATTTGCAATGTATTGGTTGTTCCATAATGCTTGAAGCACTGGATTTGCAAATCCTAACGCTTCCAGGTTTTGTACCATCGGCTTTCCAAGATAGTGGTCGATGCGAAAAATTTCTTCTTCATCAAAAGCTGTACTTAGTTTATCGTTTAATTCTTGAGCTGATTTTAAGTCATGTCCAAACGGTTTTTCGATAATTAGACGTTTCCAACCTTTAGTAGAACCTAGACCACTCTCTTTAATGTTGAAAGCAATCACATTAAAAAACTCTGGAGCAACAGAGAGGTAGAACATACGATTTTCTGGAATATTCAATTCTTCTTCACGTTGTTTAACGAGTTCAAGTAATCCTTTATATCCTTCAGCCTTGATAGCATCTACCTGGCTATACCGAAAGGCACGGATAAAAACTTCAAAGTTTGAATCGTCATTTAGCGATCGTCTAGAAAATGTTTTTAAGGAATCTTCCACATGGTTTTGGAAATCAGTATCTGATAATTCTCCTCTGCCCACCCCAATAATTGAGATAGGCAGAGGTAATTTTTGATCCAAAAATAAATTATATAGAGCCGGGAAGATTTTTCTTTTTGCTAAGTCCCCTGTCGCCCCAAATAAGACAAATGTCATTGCCTCCATTTTACATACCTCCTAAATTAAAAATTCCACTTATGCCTTTCTTAAAAAGCTACTATAACTCTTGTTAGCCAATCCCTGGCTTAGCCATCTTATTATGTGAACCTGCTTGGACCGTAATAATGATGTCCCTAAAATGCGAATGACCACATTTTGGACAATAACCATTATTCGATGTGAAGGTTAGGCATCTTGAACAAACTTTGTGATGCTTTGCTTGTAACCCGAACATACTATTCACCCTTTCAATATAGTAAGCTGAATGCGGAAGGTCAGATGACTGATCAATAACCACAGTATTTCGTGAATCCAATGTTGCAACAAGATGTAAGTATAATACCTACATTTTTTAAATGGAAGTACGCACTTTTTATTTAAATAGTGTTAAAAAAATAACATAATAACAAAATGTATACTGTAAGAAATAAACTCATCTATTTTTGTGTTAAATAAATTAAAAAGCCAGGGTGAGCATCCTCTCCCTGGCCACAAAAATATAAGTGATAAAAATTTGTTGAGTACAGTATTCTTTATGTGTTGAAGCTTTTGGCGTAATAAGCGAGCTATCTAAACCGGATGTCTCACAAACATAAGAAGCCTCCATAATTGCATTAGTATCGACTGAAAATATAACCCTTTTTAATTTCGAATAAATAAATGGATTGGTTATACAATAGATTATTTTCATCTTTTTACTTAAAAATCCACCTTCACCATATAAACAGGTAATACTCATATTTAATTCTTTGATTATCCTTTCACAAATTTCATCCGGTTTTTCTTAATGATCATGACAGATTTCCCATGATTAAATCCATCAAAACATAATTAATCATTTTTGCAACAAAATAATACACGGCAAGTGACAGCATGGCTTTTTCTAGTGAAAAGACAAAAGCGGCAATATTAATAATTACAACATTAACAGCTAATAAGAATGTGCCAATCGGTATTCAATGGTGCCGGTTAAACCATATAGCCAGCATTTCAATTCCATCGATGGCCCCTCCGCTTTTTACAACAATTCCTACCCCTGCACCTAAATTACTCCATCGTAAATAACAATTAACACATCCGATTGTGGATTCAAAAAGAACTAATCCAAAAGAAGTAATGATGTTTGCATACAAGGTTCTAATCATAAAAGTTTTTCCGACATCTTTAGCTGTAAAGAGTAAGATAGGGATATTTAAACCTAAAAAAAGTGCAAATATTGGTAATCCCCACATGGCATTTGCCATAATTGAAAAGGCAGTTACCCCATCATCTACCAGCCCATTTGGCGATTTTTATAAACAACATCAACAATGACAATTTGGGCAATTATCATAAGAGGTTTGTCTTATAGTATACTTTTTAACACTATGTAAAATAAAAGTGCGTACTTTTAATGTTTAATCATACGTTATATACTTGCAATTGTTCAGCGAGAGGACATGATATCCCTTATTGCTGGCAGGTACGGATAATGCAATTTAAGGATAATATTACTGTAAAAGTATTATTACCCTTTGGAGAAATTATCACTGTACAACAATAAAAAAATTATAGGAGTGAATATAGATGGAATTACAATTAGCATTAGATTTAGTCAATATCCCAGAAGCAATTGAGTTAGTTAAAGAAGTGGAGGAGCACATTGATATCGTTGAAATCGGTACACCGGTTGTAATTAATGAAGGTCTTCATGCTGTAAAAGCAGTTAAAAAAGCTTTCCCTAACTTAAAGGTATTAGCAGACCTAAAAATCATGGATGCAGCTGGTTATGAAGTAATGAAAGCTTCTGAAGCAGGTGCAGATATCGTCACAATTCTTGGAACTTCTGAAGATATGTCAATCAAAGGTGCTGTTGAAGAAGCGAAAAAACAAGGTAAAAAAATCCTTGTTGATATGATTGCTGTAAAAGACCTTGCTGGACGTGCAAAAGAAGTGGACGCTATGGGCGTTGATTATATTTGTGTTCATACTGGCTACGATCTTCAAGCAGTTGGAAAGAACTCTTTTGAAGATTTACAAACCATCAAAGGTGTCGTAAAAAATGCTAAAACTGCAATCGCAGGTGGTATTAAGTTAGACACACTTCCTGAAGTCATCAAAGTCAAACCAGACCTTGTCATTGTAGGTGGCGGGATTACTGGACAAGCTGATAAAAAAGCTGCTGCTGCCAAAATGCAACAAATGATTAATCAAGGGTAATTCAGATCATGAATACAACTCAATACCTAGCTAAAATCATAAAAGAGTTAAATCGCTCCGCAGATTTAATTTCGAATGATGAAGCTGAAAAATTAGTTAATGGGATTCTTGAATCAAAAAAAATCTTTGTTGCAGGCGCAGGCAGATCTGGATTTATGGCCAAATCATTTGCCATGCGAATGATGCACATGGGGATAGATGCCTATGTGATTGGCGAAACAGTAACCCCTAACTTTGAAAAAGATGACATCTTAATCATTGGATCAGGTTCAGGAGAAACGAAAGGTTTAGTTTCCATGGCTGAGAAAGCAAAAAGCATCGGTGGGACGATTGCAGCTGTAACCATTTTCCCTGAGTCCACTATTGGACAATTAGCGGAAATTACAATTAAGTTGCCTGGTTCACCTAAAGATCAGTCGGAGAGTGATTTTAAGACGATTCAACCAATGGGCTCATTATTTGAGCAAACACTTTTACTATTTTACGACGCAGTGATTCTTCGGTTCATGGAGAAAAAAGGTTTGGATACCAATAAAATGTACGGTAGACACGCCAACTTAGAATAAACATTATTCCTCGAGTTCTAAAAAGGAAAGACCGCAAGCTGTTTCCATGCAAGATTGTGGTCTTTCTGTTAAATGAACTACTTCAATTTGTAATAATTTTAGGAGTGATAAAATGATTTCTTTAAATGGAAAAACTGCAATAGTTACTGGCGCAGGAAGAGGCATTGGACGTGCTACTGCTATCGCCTTAGCAAAAGAAGGCGTTCATTTAGGCCTAATCGGCTTAAATATGTCTAATCTAGAAAAGGTAGCTGCTGAACTAGCACAATTTGATGTAAAGGTTTCTGCATCAGCAGCAGATGTGACCGATCTTGAATCCGTTATCCATGCTGTTGAACATATCAAATCAGACTTAGGCCCAATTGATATCCTAATCAACAATGCTGGTGTTGCTAAATTTGGCGGGTTCCTTGATCTAACACCAGAAGAATGGGAAAAAATCATCCAAGTCAATTTAATGGGTGTGTATAATGTAACAAGAGCAGTATTACCAGGAATGATCGAAAGAAAATCAGGAGATATCATCAATATCTCTTCATCTGCTGGCCAAAAAGGTGCTCCTGTTACAAGTGCTTACAGTGCTTCTAAATTCGCTGTTTTAGGGCTAACAGAATCACTTATGCTAGAAGTAAGAAAACATAATGTCCGTGTTACTGCTTTAACACCAAGTACGGTCGTTACAGATTTAGCCATTGATACAAATCTTGTTAAAGGCAATGAAGAAAACGTGATGCACCCAGAAGACCTTGCAGAATTAGTCGTGGCTAGTTTAAAATTTAATCCAAGGGTATTCGTTAAAACAGCTGGATTATGGTCAACAAATCCATCATAAAACGAAGCAGATCCAGTGGGGTCTGCTTCTTTAGTTCGTACAAAATATACGTATCAGTGATACAAGGACATTACTTTCTCTAAATCAACAATTAACTGGTTAACTTCTTTTTTTGTTTTTAAATGTGATGATAAAAGAGGTTCCTTGATAGCTGACCATAAGGCCTAATCCATTTCCATTATGTTTGGTAGTGAAAAAAGGTTCACCCAATCTTTTAACATCTTCCTCCCCTATTCCTATTTTATTAGTTCCAATTTTATATTAAGGCCCTTTTAATAAATCATGTCAATGATTCATCGTTTCATCCCAAATGAAAGGGACTTTTTTACAGTACCCTCTGTAATACTTTTCTGGCAAAAAGCATATTTGAATATAAATTTCACCATAATATAGATAACCATGAATGGCTCTAAGTGATTGAGGTGATTATATGTCCTTTAAACAACTGTTCTTAAAAAATAAAAATGAGAAAAAAGCAATAGCTCCTCAAGATATTAACCATTTTTTTAATAAAGCAAAAAAATCCAGTGATTTTGGGCAACTTTCACTTATAAATAAAGCAGGACATTTCATCCTTTCTTACTACAACACACTAATTGATCGAGAACAATTTCAGTGCAAAGTATTATCCATTTTCCAAGAATCCTCTTTTGATATTGGTCACATAAAAAACATTGAGGATATTAAGAATACGATTCCCATTGATGATATTTTGATTACAGAAAATATCGAAGTGATCGAATCGAAATTCCTTAAAGGGTATGCTATTCTGCAACTAAAAGAAAATGATTTTAAGTGTGCTTTAATTAATTTATCCAATGAAAAAGTTGGGCTGCGTGAGCAAAATAACGTTGAAAATGAGTTCAGCGTCATAGGACCTCAAATTGGATTTGTTGAAAATGTCGATATCAATATACATTTACTAAGGCAGCAAATCAATACACCTAATTTAATTATCAAAGACATTCACATAGGGTCTATGTCACATACTAAAGTTATCATCGCTTATATTGAAGGGATTACAAATGAGCAGCATATTCAAACGATGACTCAACGATTACAAAATATCGATTTTGATGTGGTTTTTGATTCCTCTCAGCTTCATCAAATCATAACCGATAATTCCTTAACACCTTTTCCGCTACTTCTATCCACGGAACGTATTGATAGAACGGTTTTTGCTTTGATTAGCGGACAAGTAGCTGTTTTTAGTAATGGGTCGGCTTATGCCGTTACGGGCCCCTCCACATTACTTGATTTTTTTGTTTCGCCTGAAGATTACTATTTACCTTGGATTATTGCGTCTTTTTTTCGTTTGATACGTATCTTTAGTGTGCTTTTCTCAGTTTTTGCAACCTCTATCTACATAGCTGTTTTGACATATCACTATGAAATGATTCCCAAAGTGTTACTCGGTCCCCTTAGCTTTTCACGTCATAACGTTCCGTTTACACCGGTAATAGAAGTACTTTTTTTGGAATTGACGATTGAACTTTTACGTGAAGCTGGAGCACGGTTACCTACTAAGGTGGGACAAACGCTGGGAATCGTAGGTGGCATCGTAATAGGCCAGGCCTCCGTTGAAGCAGCACTTACAAGCAATGTGCTGCTTATTATTGTTGCCTTATCTGCTTTGGCTTCTTTTACTACACCGATTTATAAAATGTCGAACACCATACGCTTTTTACGTTTTCCTTTGATTATACTAGCATCCATTTGGGGCGGATTAGGGATTGTTTTAGGAATAAGCTTTTTAATCGTTCATCTGACACGTTTAGAATCCTTAGGTACACCCTATACCGTTCCCTTATATCCATTTAGGCGTAAAGATTTTGCGGATAGCTTTATCCGTTCGTCCTATAGTGCCACATCAAAAAGACCAAGTTATTTACGTCCTCGATCACTTTGGAGATATCATCCAAGTGACCAGATCAAAAAGAAAAACGATTTTGATGATTAATCAGAAAATAATAGACGAGGTGTGGTATGAACTCACGTTTTTTCTTTGCGATTAGCTTCATTGTCTTCCTAACTGGGTGCGAGAATGAAAGGACTATTGATCAAGTTCAGATTATCGAATCGATTGGTTATGATCAGCATGAGGACGAAATCAAGGGAACGGCTATCTATCCAACGTTCACAGAAAAAGGACAAACCAAATTAAATATCTTGACGACAAAATCTGCTTCGTATGATGATATCCTCCCTAGATTGAATACAAAGGCTGCGCATCCAATCGAAATAGGCCAATTACGTTTAGTTTTGTTCGGCAAGATGTTTGCGGAACAAGGGTTGAATCCGGTTATAGAAAGCCTTAACCGGGATCCGATTGTGGGAAGTAGAATGCAGCTGGGGATAGCCGAACATACAGCAGAAAATATATTAATATCAGGTAAAAATACAAACCTTCCTTTCCATTTAAGCGATAAAATTAATCAGAATATACAGGATGGAAATTTGCCCAAAATGAATTTACACTTATTTTTGGAAAATTTTTACAACAAAGGCAGAGATCCATATTTGCCTTACTTTACCATAGAGGAGGGATTAGCCCATATTAATGGGTTAGCTTTATTTAAGAATGGCAAGTATATAAATCATATTAATTTAAACCAGTCATTTATTGTAAAAATGCTAATTGACGGAGCCAAAAATGGACGCTATCACATCAAAATCAATGAAAATAAAAAGGATGGTTTTATTTCATTAAAAAATCTGGATGCAAAAGCTCATTATACAATTAGTCAAATCGATCAAGTTCCAAACATATCTATCGATTTAACGATGAATACTCAGATAAAAGATGTCCCGCCTTGGCTTAATGTAACCGCAAAAAAAGATATCTTGAAAATGGAAAATCTTATGAATAAACACTTTAAAGAAGAAGTCCAGCAATTAATCTCGTTGTTTCAAGAATACCAAGTAGATCCAATTGGTTTTGGAGACATGGTTAGAGCAAAATCAAGAAAGTGGAATTATAGCCGGTTTCAGGATATGTATCCAAATCTCAAAACTACAGTCAATACAAAGGTGAATATTATACAAACAGGTGTCGGGGAGTAAGGATTTCATTTTTGAAGAGGAGGGGAATAAGGTGCACACTTTAACCGATGAACGATTTTTAGTATCTCCTTTTTTCGTTTTCTTTCTGATTTACTCTAATATTATTGGTGTGGGAATCATGAGTTTTCAAAGAGATATTATAAAGAGTGCCGGTTACGATGCATGGATTTCCGTCCTATTAACCGGTATAAGCATTCATGTTTTAGTTTGGATGATATATCGCATTCTTACAATTGCTAATAACGATATCATTTATATCCATCAATTTTGCTTTGGGAAATGGATTGGCGGGTTATTAAACGTTTTTATCATCATCTATTTTCTTGTAGCGGGATTGATTGTTTTCCGTGTTTATATTGAGGTTGTTCAAGTTTGGATGTTTCCTTTAATGAAGACATGGCAAATAAGCGTGATTTTTCTATTCCTTCTTTATTACATTGTTTCCGGTGGGTTTCGTGTGATTACCGGGGTGTGTTTCTGGGGAACAGTTATACCTTTTGTTTTTCTGTTTCCCCTTTTATTCTTTTCCTTAGAATTTTCCCAATTCAATCATTTACTGCCTCTTTTTAATCACTCGGTTAATGAAATATTAGGATCATCTAAAAAGATGGTGTTTCAGTTTCTTGGCTTTGAGACTCTACTCATGTTCTATCCATTTATCAAGAATCCTGAAAAATCAAAAAAATGGGCTCATTTCGGGGTTTTGTTTACAATCTTCCTATACCTTTCCATAACAATCATTACTTTTCTTTTCTTTAATGCAGAGCATCTCAAACAAACCATTTGGCCGACCTTAACTTTACTTAAAATTGCGGAAATGCCTTTCATAGAAAGAGTTGAATATATTGTCGTTTCCTTATGGTTCCTTGTCGTTTTGCCTCATATTAGCCAGCATCTATGGGCAGTCTGCCGCGGACTCAAAAAGTTAGTAAAAATCAAACAACGTATCAGCTTATTCATTTGCCTCTTTTTATTCTTTTTGTTCTCTAATGTATTAGAGAGCCATAAACAGATAGAACGATTAGCTGATTTATACTCATCTGTCGGCTTCTATTTTATATATTTGTATGTCCCTTTTCTCTTTTTAACGATTAACATTAAACAAAAACTAACTAAATAGGCTTTTGATGCGAGAATAATTCGGTAAGGATATTAAATTGCCCCGATAAAAAAACTGTATGGAATAAAGTCTACACAGTTTTTTTAAAATTCCTATTAGATTGTCAGCAACTCCAACAAGTGTCAAATAATATCCAATGGCATTTTCCTAGTAGGTTTAGGAAATACTTGATCAATTCTACTGAGATCTTCTTCAGTAAACTCAATGGTTGCTGCTTCAGCATTTGCTAAAACATGTTCAAGTTGAACCGCTTTTGGAATAGCGATGACGTTATTCGAACGGATGGTCCAAGCAAGAACGATTTGTAATGGTTGGACATTGTATTTGTAAGCAATATCATGAATAGCTGGATCGTTTAAAAGCTGTCTTCTTAAAGAGCCTCCTTGAGCAAGGGGACTGTAGGCCATGATTGGCATGTTATGTTCACGCTGCCATGGTAAGAGATCGAAGTCGATTCCTCTTGAACCTAAATGGTATAGCACTTGGTTCGTCACACAATTTTTTCCATTCGTAGTGTTCCATAGCTCTTCCATATCAACCTTGTCAAAATTAGAGACGCCCCATCTTAAAATTTTCCCTTCTTCACGTAGTTTTTCCATTCCTTCAATTGTTTCCTCTAAAGGGACACGTCCTCTCCAGTGGAGAAGATATAAGTCCAAGTGGTCTGTTCCGAGTCGTTTTAAGCTGTTTTCACATGCTTTTGAAATCATATCTAAACCTGCATGATGGGGATACACTTTTGAGACTAAAAAGACATCATTTCTGCGTCCTTTAATAGCTTCGCCAACTAAGCGTTCAGAGTCGCCATTTCCGTACATTTCAGCAGTGTCAATAAGTTTCATACCCAATTCTAAGCCGAGCTGCAAGGCTTTTATTTCTTTGTCTCTCACTTGGGGATTTTCCCCCATGTACCATGTTCCTTGTCCTAAACTAGGTAAAGAAGTGCCGTCAGGCAGGATTACCACGTGTTTGGCTAATGCATTTTTAATTTCAGCTCTTTTCTTTTCATCCATTAGGCTCGACCCTTTCTTTTATGTATTTGGGTATCATAGAAATAAAATTTAACCACTCTTCGTATAAGTATTTATATACATAGAATTTCCGCAACCAACAAAATCATTCTCTGTTGGATGATATGGCCATTTCTGCTTCCGACTATGCAAAAAAACAAAGAAGTGAGGATGGCCTATAAGTATCTGACACTTTGAGTCATCCTCACCACTTCTATTCTAAATCAATTTATCAATCGACTTTGATATCAATGTATTAGATCAGATGGGCTCCTCCATCGATAAGAACTGATGTGCCAGTTGTAAACCCATTTTTCGCCAGGTAAACATAGGTTTCAGCTATATCTTTAGGTTGAGCTACACGTCCGACAGGTAATTGCTTAGCAACCCCATGGTACATATCTTGTCTTTGATCTTCTGGCATTCCGCCGTAAAGAGGAGTGTCAACGATACCAGGTGATACCACGTTTACTCTGATAGGTGCCAGGTCTACTGAAAGTCCTCGTACTAATCCATCGATTGCTGAATTAATGGAAGCTAGAGTCGTTGCACCTTGAGGAGGACGCACACCATATAAACCAGAAGTTAATGTAATAGAACTTTCATTATTCAAGTATGGAAGAGCAGCACGAACCGAAATATACTGCCCCCAGAACTTGCTATCAAAAGCCTCTCTTACGGATGCAACAGGCAGTTCGCTAAAGTGACCCATTGCGCCTTCACCTGCCGTAACCACCAGGTGATCAAATTTCCCAACCTTCTTGAAAAAGTCTGCAGCATTTTCCTCGCTGCGAAAGTCGATTTCATAGCCCTCTACGTTACCATCAAGCTTCACTTTTGCGTCAGATAATTTTGAAGCAGAACGGCTAGCAATAATGACTTGAGTGGATTCATCGAGAAACGCCTTAGCAGCGGCTAAACCAATACCAGATGTACCTCCTAAAACAACCACTCTTTTTCCTTTTAATGACAACGTCATAACCCCCTTTATTCATATATTTGTTAAACCAACTTGCGGATTCTGATAAAAGAATCCGCAAGTTAGAAATATTTACGTTTTTACAACAGCATTATTATTTAGCTAAAAGTTTTAGTGATTCACGATTAAATGCTGGAATATCTTTTGGTTCTCGACTTGTTACAATATTTTTGCTGATGACAACTTCTTCGTCTTTATAATTTGCACCAGCATTTTTCAAATCGTTGCGAATGGATTTATAGCCAGTGATGTCGACACCTTTTAAAAGGTCTGTATCGATTAACACTTGTGGTCCATGACAAATGGCAAAAACAGGTTTTCCATCTTGGATAAATGCTTTTGCAAATTCACCAAAATGATCGTCTTCACGCAATAAATCGGGAGAGAATCCACCAGGGATTAGCAACGCATCAAAGTCTGCAGGATGAACTTCATCAATGGATTTATCAATTTTTACGGTTGTGCCTTTTTTACCAGTTACTTGGTTACCTGATTGTTTGTCAATCGTGATAACTTCATGACCAGCTTCTTTAAAGGCTTGTGCTGGTTCAGTGTACTCCACATCTTCAAATAAGTTTGTTATAAGTGTAGCGATTTTTTTACTCATGCTCATTCACCTCCTTTCATTGACAAAGCATAAGTAAAAATATTCATTTCTGTGCCATGCTCTGATTATCTTCATCTCCGTTGTTAGCCGCGATGTTTTAATATCCTCTACTTTTTCCGCCTTTTTGTTATAGTCAATAACATATGGCAGATAGAGGGCTGTCCCATACGGAATTGTTTAGGGAAACCTCAACAACTTTAAGGTTCCCTTATTCATTTTTCTAAAATAGAATACGACATAAATGTTTCCCATCATCTTAAAAGTTACTAATGAACATACTCAAGGTCTCTCTCAACATTGGTACTTAAAATGTCTTCTGTTTTGATCTCGAGTAATTTCTCTAGGAATCTTATAGTTCCTAGTACTACTTGAATATCTCCCTCTGTTTGAACGTTTTCCATTCTCTTTTGAACAATCAGTTCATTGATAACTTGTTTGAAAGCATGGGTCTTTATGAGCCATTCTCCAACCAGTTCCTTTGTTGTGTCTCTCTCGCCTTCATTTTTGACAGCAAATAAACTTTCCGTTTTTGTTTCTACGAGCGTTACGGAACCGAAATCGGAATCCATACGGATACGAAAATAATTCTTTCTACTGTCATAATAACTTCCTTCCTTTAATAGAAAATACTCTATCCCTACTGTGATTTCATAAAACAGTTCTGTCTCTGTAGGATAATGAAGATCTCTTACATCCACACCTTTTACAACGTCTAAATAGGTCTCCAAACCATATTGGGTACTAATAATTTTTGCATCCATTACATTCATGATTTCACTCCCTTTTTCACTTTGCGGATTGTTTTGATATGTTAAGTGGCTTGTTTACAAAATCCACTCAATATTAGGAATTGCTTTTTTGACTTCATGTCCACCAAACTCGTTCCGAAGGGCAGCGACCACTTTCCCGGTAAAGGTGTCATGATCTAAGGAGCGATAGCGCATCAAAAGAGACATGGCAATCACAGGAATGGCTGCCTGCAAATCTAAAGCCGTTTCCACTTTCCAATTTCCTTCTCCTGAAGAATGCATGGTTCCTTTGATTTGTTCTAAGTTGGCATCTTTAGAAAATGCACGATCTGTTAAGTCCATGTGCCATGAACGAATGACTGAGCGGTTTTCGCAAACTTTTCGATGCCTTGCTTTTGGCCTTAACATAATCTTTTCATTCCTTTCTGTGTTCATTAATTGACGATTTATATTGAATAGGATCTATAACTTCCATCTAAAAACTGTAATTTATATTATTACAGTTAAAATAAAAAAAATGATTTATCATAAATTTGATTTTATTTACAAAATACAAAGGAGAATTATTCATTCCCTCTTAAATGTCTAATGGTATATCTCTCTTTTGACCTTAACAATCGCCGATTTAGAAGAATTGGTTGCGGTGTTGATATTAGTATAATATCTACAACAGACAATTAAAAGTACGCACTTTTATGTTATATAGTAAACAAAAATATACTTAGTATACTTCTATACACTATTGAGAGTTATTCGATTTTTTCCATCAGGGGATTTAAAACAGAAAAATCCCCGTAAATGTACAAGGATCTTTCAAAATTGCCTTTGAGTCATGATTTAAATAATAGTTTTAACAACTCATGATAAGGGAGTATCCTTGGGTTCAAGACTTGGTGTTATATTTTTTATATTTATTCTTAATGTCGACTCTTGGACCTTGTCATTTACAAAGACATTTATCAAACCTTTGCGAATTAGATTATACCAGGTAATATACGAACTTTCTATTCTCTAGCATCAAACAGGATGCTAACTAATGGAAGCAAATATTACGATTTATTGCTAGAAGGGTTGGCTTTCGGTAATATTAGCGACCTATCTATTCCAGCTGTTTCACAAACATAGGATGCCTCCATAATAGCTGATGGATCTGCTGCTAAAACGACACTTTTTAATTTGGAAAAAACAAACCTGTTTGTAATACAATAAATAACCTTCTTTCTTTCCCCTAAAAAACCGCCTTCTCCATATAAAAATGTGATGCTGATATTTAATTGATTGATAATACTATCTCCTACTTCATCCGGTTTTTCTGAAATGATCATGACAGATTTCCCATGATTTAGACCATCTAAAACATAATTAATCATTTTCGTCACTATATAAAAAACCGCAAGAGAAAGCATGGCCTGTTCCAATGAATAGACAAACGCTGCAATCGTAAATATGAAAGCATTCACGACTAATAAAAATGAGGCAATCGGATATCGAAAGTGTTGGTTGAACCAAATCGCCAGCATTTCAGTTCCATCTATTGCACCGCCAAACTTTACAACGATTCCTATCCCAACTCCTAAGATTACCCCACCGTATAACACAATTAATACTTCAGATTGCGTAATTGGAGGAATTGATTTAAATAGTACTAAACCAACGGTAGTAATGATATTTGCATATAGAGTTCTAATGACAAAGGTTTTACCCACTTCTTTAGCTGTAAAAATTAAGATAGGAATATTTAAGCCCAAAAATACAACATAAATTGGGATTTCCCATAAAGCATTGGCCATAATCGATAACGCTGTTACACCACCATCTACTAGCCCGTTTGGTGCTAACATCGTTTCTAATCCCATAGCAACGATTGACGCCCCCAAAGTTAAAAAAACATACTCAACAAATTTTTTCATCATCTCACCTTTAAATATGTATTATTCTTGATTCCTTACTATAAAACAGTTCAGCTAAAATCCTTTACAACACAGGAATATTATTCACCTTTTTCCAGATTGTACTCCTATATTTGCTTTATGCACTGGATCATTACAAATAAAAAGACCACAAGTCTTGACTTATTAAGAGTCTACTTGTGGTTTTTAACCCCCTCCTCTTTTTAGAACGATTGCTATTGAATAGACGCACTTTTATCGGCAAGAGTATCCATCACATTCTCCATATAGTTTTTACCCCATTCATACAAAAATGACCTAGCCTATATATAGGCGTATTAGAAGAAATTTCACGATAAGATGGATCACCCAAACCATCTAGCTTCTTTATTTTTTCAGACATCCTACCGCTCCTTTACACATAAGATCCCACTCTTTATAGACCAACTTTACTTAATCAAACTTAGTCTGCTTAAAAGGCAGCTCCCTGATGAGGGATAGCTACCTTCGTTTAAGATTATTATGAAAAGGTAGGAGCAGGGAATTCATCAATTCTCATACGAAGTAAACTATATGGTTTTTCCCGCAGGTCTCTTCCATAATGAAATCTCGCCTGCCGATGTAATTGATTCACAATGACATATAAGTATTGATCGGAACCAATCGAAAAAGTATCCGGCCATAAAATTCTCGGGTCATGTGCGATGGTTTCCATTGCGCCATTCGGCAATATCTTCCGGATACTGTTGTTTTCATAGTCTCCTGCATAAACGGTTCCTTTTGCGCTGGTGATCATTCCATCAGACGCACCTTTTTCCCCCCAATACTGCACATATTGGGATAAATTCATGTCCTGTATCCTTCTGTCTCTTAGGGCTTCTGTTGAGATCGAGAACAGCTGACGGCTGGTTAGCGGAGCATAAAATAAAACCTTTCCATCAGGAGAAATCGCTAAACTATCGGAAGCCAATCTAAATGGGAAAGTCGAGCCGTCCGGGTTTCGATTCATCAAAATTTCACCTTCTACTTTCGGTAAAAAATAGGGATCAGGTGAAGTTGATATTGCCCCATTTAACCGTCTAAACGCGTTCCCATTTTCTAAATCTACGACGATAATAGCCCCTGGCCCTCTGGAAGAAGAATCCGTTATATATGCATATCCTGCTCTTCCAATCCGAAAATCCAAACGGACATCATTCAGATAAGTTGTTGGCAAGACAACATCTTCTGTAAAGGTATATACTCTCCTTATTGTATTCGTGCTTAAATCAACAGCAACTAATTTTGCTCCCCCTTGAATAGGCTCAGAAAAATTTGGTGCCCCTGTATCTAGTACCCAAAGTGTTCCTCTTCCATCAGCAACGATACTTTGGACACTGACGAAAGACATCGCAATATTCCCAGTATTAACCAAATTGGTTTCTAAATTAGGATAAGGCTGCAATTCACCCTCAACAATTTCCGCCACAGTAAATTGAACGTCGTCTCCCCATTTCGGAAAGCAAACAAAAATACGACCGGTTTCGGAAACGCTGACACCTGTAGGCATAGCCCCATAAAAAGCATGCACCAGTTCAAACTGCCCAAAATATTTTTCCATAGGTAACATAGGTTGCATAATATCCTCCTCATCAAATCCGAACGGATATCACCTATATATGATGAAAATTTTTTGTAGTGCCTGGTTCTTGATAAATTTTTCTATCGTGATGGATGCTGTGGGTTTATTAGTCCAGGAGAAACATGGGAGTTTCGATAAAGTGATTCAAACTTCCACTGGCTCTCCAAGGACGGAGAATAAGAGCATCTGAATTAACGTTTGCAGCCAATTTTAGAACTAACATAAAAACGATTATGATTTGCTCCTGTCCAGCTGATTTCCCTTTCTCTCATTTGAGGATTTTCTCCCATGCACAAAGTTCCTTGTCCTATTCTTGGTAGAGACGTTCCATCAGGCAATGTAACTACACGACTTTCAAGGGAGCTTTTTATTTTTGTTAATTTATTTTCGTCCTGTACTGTACACTCATTTAAAATCAACAATTCCTTTTGTATCTTTTTATGTACCTAATGAACAAAAAGGCGGCAATACTCTTTTGCAGTATTGCCACCAGTAAATCACTCAATTCTTACCTTATTTCTATTTTAGTTAGAACTGCTGCTTGGTAGGGTGGTAAGCTTCGGTTCAACATCCATGTAGGCCATTATACTAAGTGAGCTCCACCATCAATAAGAACAGCCGTCCCAGTAGTAAAACCATTTTTAGCAAGGTATACATAGGTTTCAGCTATGTCTTCCGGCTTTGCAATCCGTCCAACAGGGAGCTGTTGTGCAATGCCGTTGAACAGTGCTTGCCTCTGATCATCTGACATTCCAGCATAGATAGGAGTGTCTACAATTCCAGGTGAAACCACGTTTACCCTAATAGGGGCTAGGTCTACGGAAAGTCCTCGAACCAATCCTTCAATGGCTGAATTGATTGCCGCTAACGTAGTAGCGCCTTGAGGTGGACGAACGCCATATACACCAGAGGTTAAGGTGATTGAGCTCTCATTGCTTAAATATGGAAGTGCTGAACGGACAGTAATATATTGCCCCCAGAACTTACTATCAAACGCCTCTTTAGCACTTGCCACAGGCAGTTCGCTAAAGTGCCCCATTGCACCTTCTCCTGCTGTTACCACAAGGTGGTCAAATTTTCCAACCTTACTGAAAAATTCTGCTGCTTTTTCTTCGCTTCGAAAATCGATTTCAATTGCTTCTGCACTGCCACCAAGAACTTGTTTTGCTTCATTTAATTTGGAAACAGAACGGCTGGCAATGATCACTTGAGCAGATTGATCTAGAAACGCTTTGGCAGTTGCTAAACCAATACCAGAAGTACCCCCTAAAACAACTACTCGTTTACCATTTAATGACATAGTAAAACCCTTTCTTCTTAAAACCTTTTTTGTATTGATCATTCATTGTGAAATTTATTTCTAAAACGATACTATTCAGTTGTTTAATGATGGTGATGCCCCTTGGAAGAGTTCGTGATCTCAAATCCTGCTTGCGGCACATAGAAATACTTGATCCAGACCCCATCTAAAAACGGTTCTCTTTTATCAAGTAAAACATCAATGTCTTTGTCTGTTTTCACAATTTCATCGTGTTCTGTAGGAGTATCAAGCTTTATATCATAATGGGCATGGTTCCCATGGTCTAGTGTAACGTATAGCCGAACCATTTTCCCTTCAGCCTCTTCACTGTTCAACATTTGTTTCAGCACTTTAGCAGCATTTCGGTTAATTTTGCAGTTCATATCATTGTCTCCTATTCTAACAACTTTTATCTTTTTAATTGAGGAATCCTATAAACAACCACATAACCTGATCTCACGGTTCCATGCAAATTCATTGCCTTATAAAAATCATCAGAGAAGGTTTCCTTGCTGATATCCACCTTTTTACATTTCGCTTTTTGTAATCTCTGCCAGAATTTCATACGAACGGAGGCGGGCTTTGTGGTCAAAAACTTGGGCAATGGCCATGATTTCATCAACCTGGTTCTCCTCCAAAAATGTATGCAGCTTGTCCTTTATCGTCTGCTGGCTGCCAACAATCGATGAGCCTAATTGCTGCTCGAGAGCCTTTAATTGGTAGCTGCTGACCACTTCGGATATGTCATCTACCGGTGGTTGAAGCGGTGTAAGGCTGCCGCTCATCAGATTCAAAAATTGCTGCTGTATTGTTGTAAAAAGGCGCTTTGCCTCTTTATCCGTCTCTGCTGCAATGATATTCAATGCCACCATCGCATACGGCTTATCGAGAACATTCGAAGGCTTAAACGCCTTGCGATAGATCTGTAGAGCACCCCGAGTGTTAAGTGGCGAGAAATGGGCGGCAAACGCGAATGGCAAACCCAGTTCTCCGGCCAGCTGCGCACTGAAGCCGCTTGAACCCAGCAGCCAGATTGGAATATTCAGTCCTTCACCTGGAATCGCTTTTATAGGGTTTCCTTGGGCCAAGGATGGATCAAAGTAACCGCGGAGTTCCGCTAATTGCTCAGGAAAGTCATCTCCGGTACTACCCAAGTCGCGTCTCAGTGCACGAGCGGTCCCCTGATCTGTACCGGGTGCCCGCCCCAGACCAAGGTCAATTCGCCCAGGATATAAGGATTCAAGAGTGCCAAACTGCTCAGCGATGACGAGCGGTGCATGATTGGGCAGCATGATTCCTCCTGAACCAATCCGGATTTTTGATGTACCGGCTGCCACATGGGACATCACCACAGAAGTGGCGGAACTGGCGATAAACGGCATATTATGATGTTCAGCGAGCCAAAAACGGTTGTAATCAAGTTTTTCAGCAAGCTGTGCGAGTTCCAATGTATTGCGGAAAGAGTCGGCTGGAGTACTCCCGGCTGTTATCGGAGAAAGATCAAGCACCGAGAATGGAATTTCGTTTAGTTTATTTGCATGTTTAGACATAAGTTCATCTTCTTCCCTTATCTAATTTTTTTAAAAACTAATCTTATACTGGAATTTCATGAGTCGGAAAGTAAGGCCGCACAAACTCTCCAAGCTCCTGTATGACTTCCTCGGGAGGGCGCTTTGAAAAATACAATACAAATGCCAGGTGATTGACACCAATGGATTGAAATTGATATAGAATTTCTAATAACTGTTTGCGCCCTACATGAAATCCTAACGGAATCGGAACAGGAGGCGCATCGGGATTTTCCGATAAATCGATAAATAAAGTCTGAGTGAAAGGTTTGAACACTCCTGGGGCGTGAATTTCCGACAACTCGCGATACTCGTTAATCAATTGAGTTTGTTGTGGGATAATCCTCGGGTACTGGATCCAGCCGTCCCCATTCTGGGCGATCCATTCAATCGATTGATTGCTGAATCCTGTCACCATGGTCGGAATCGAAGAAAAAGGCTTGGGGATCATTCTCATATCCGTTCCATCGATGACGCCTAAATCGCTGTTGATTGTCGGATTGTCCTCCTTTAACAGCCGTTCAAGGAATGCATAATTCTTTTTAAACAGCCCTCTACTTTCAAGCTTGGATATTCCCAAAGCTGTGAAATCTTTATCCCGGTCTCCTGAAGCCACTCCCATGATCAGCCGTTCGGGAAACAACCGGTCAATAGATGATGCTTCCTTTGCAACTCTGACAGGATGGCGCAGAGGGAGGGCCACACTAGCCGTCCCAAGTGCAATATCCTTGGTATGGGCCGCAAGATAGGTCAAATAAATCCATACATCATACATTTGACCATTATCATCAATATTCAAATTCTGAATCGTAACGTCCCGAAGCCACAATGCCGCGAAACCATGGTCTTCAATTTTGCGGGCAAGCGACAGCTGATTTTCCATAATCGGATATTTGGACATTCTTGCCGTTGGAATCGCGAAGCCAAGCGTCATTTTATCCTTCTGGTACAACCTGTTATATGCTCGATGCTGTAATAAACTCACTTCAATTCTCCTTAAATTTTTGTACCAATGTATTTTTCGAACTTTTTAATCGTCTCCTCATTACGGCGATAATACGTCCATTGTCCGATTCGCTTTATTTCAACAAGTCCGCTTTGCAGCAGAATCGATAAATACTGTGAAGTAGTGGATTGCGAAATCCCCGCCTTGCTTCGGATATCCCCTACGCAAACCCCGCCTTCAAATCCTTCATCAACAATAATATGGGCTTGCGGTGAAAAATGACTGTAGGGATCTTTTAACATTTGAAGAATGCTCACCCTCGTCTGGTTCGACAATGCCTTAAAAATTTCAACGGCTTGTTCATCATTTAAGCGTTCCAATTCCTGCTTCAATGTCATTTGCCTCTTTCTATATCGATTATCACTATCCCAATGAAAGCTGGATAGATGATCTGAAAGCATCATGCCAAATCGGTAATTCACGATATTAATATATTAGCCATCTGGTCCTTTCAAATCAAATGATTTGTTTCGAAGGAGATACGGCGAAAAGCTTCATCTTAAAAAAGACCACTAAAAAACCTGCAAATAACAGGTTTTTTCCACGGTTCCGCCACTCCATCTATTCCATTATTTTTAGCTTATACACTTTTCTATTTGATACAAGGTCTGCAATATTGTTCCTGTATTCCTGATAATGAGCCGACTGAATATGGTATTCCAGCGCTTCCTCATCCTTCCACACTTCATATAAAACGAAAGTTTGGTCTTCAGATTGGTGCAAGTCATACTTTATACAACCTGCCTCTTCCCTTGATGCCGCTTGTACCTTTTTGAGTTCTGATAATAGTTGCCCCTGCAGGCATTCTTTTGGTTTTAAAACAGCAGTAATTACAATATGCTCCATTTTCATCCCTCTTAACTTTCTTTTATAAAGTTTTTAGGTGGCAGTGAAGTTTATGTCCCTACCAGCATCGTGTAAAAAATATACCCTTTTTAATCTCTTATCCGCTTCAATTAAGAAAGCTTTTAACTGTTTACTCTTAACTTTTTTAGTTAGGCTTAAATTACTAAAGGACTTGATACACATTGATAAAACCTCATAAGCGGCGACCAATTAGTGCCTTAATAAAATATAAAAACAAGGACATACGAGGGCTTCAGAATCTCGGGTTTCAAAACCTAATTTCTTATAAAAATCTTGTTTTCCTTTTGCACTAAATAATTGAACCCATTAAATACATTCTTCTTGCTTCTGAACAGGCTTCCTTTATTAATGGTGTAAACCATCGGGTAGATGGCAGCACGGTTGCGAGTATATAAATTAAGCTAATTCTTAAGAAAAAACACAAAAAAGGCTATCTTTTGTAGACAAACTGAAAGAATTACCATTCAAATGGAATCGGTAATTCCTTTTTGTTTCCCTTACCGACAGGAGAGTTTTTATATTCATGTGCACTTCCATAAAGTAATTTAGATATATTTAATGATTTTTTCTCTCTTTATCAAGCACAACTTCAACTCTTTGCTTTAACACTATTTGTGGTACGGTTCACCGAAACGTTGGATAAAAATAAGTCATAGCTCCATTTTGGTTAGCCTTTGAGATACGCTCATACTTTCACCATTAATACATTCGGAGTACGTCACTTACCCATTCGTGGTGTTGAAACACTATAAATTGTTCAGCCCTTCATGAATAAATTTCACTACTATGGCTACTGCTGACTTCTTGCGACTAACCTTTTTCGACAGTACTTGCATACATCCGCAACACCTCCCAGGGTAAGACATCTATCTTTCCTCTTTTACTCGCCTGATTCACTCTATAAAGTTACGCACATCTTTTGGACTTTGACTTGTCTTGGAGCCTTATCCCTTTATAAAGCCTTAGTATCAGATTTCTAAATCGAGCCAAGATTTTATTCCACGCTCCCTCCAGCCCTTATCTCACGATAAGTACCTTGCGCTTCCTTAGTGGTTGGCTAATGTGTACCCCCACAGCGGACTTTCACCACCTAGGAAGTTGCCATGCCTGGCACACAAGAAAAAAGCTGCCTGATAAGCAGCTGATCTTGAACATAAGAACCCGTTTGTTTAAGTGCATTTCTTAACAAACCTTTATTTTAATAATACCCTTTGTCAAAAATAAAAACTTCTATAGTTAGAGAAGTCGCATAATAGATTGCTCTAAAAATTATCATTGAGCAAGTGCATATTCTGCAAAAAGAACCAACTTTATGTCGGTTCTTTTTAGTTCATTTTATTTTATTTATGAAATTGCATTAACAAGTTGGTTCAGTGCTTCGTTAATCGGAGTAACTGGACGACCAAGAACTTTCTCAAAATCATTGCTTTTAACTTCTAATGAACCGTTCCTAATGCTTTCTTGAATTCCTACTACAATCGGAAGAAAAAAATCAGGAAAACCTAAGCCTTTCATGATCTCTGCATATTTTTCGTCACTAACTTGCTGGACAGGTATTTCTTTACCCAATACATTTCCAAGAGCAGATGCCAATTCCTCTTGAGTTAAAAGAGGACCAGAAAGTTCATATACAGTATTTTCGTGACCGTTTCCAAGAAGAACTGCTGCCGCTGCATCTGCGTAATCTTGTTGCAGTGCCCAGCCTACTTTACCTTGTCCAGC
The DNA here is from genome assembly GCF_010628845.1 of Bacillus sp. 22-7. NCBI lineage: Bacteria > Bacillati > Bacillota > Bacilli > Caryophanales > Bacillaceae > Bacillus > Bacillus sp. 22-7. Next base: position 47,145 of record NZ_NJQY01000006.1, read on the forward strand.
AGAAGTTACCCATGGAGCTCCTGCAATGGCACCTTGAATGCTTCCGATTTCGTTTTCCAAATACACTTTTTTCTACTTAACAGCTGATCGATCCTCAGTCTCCTTTTCCAATACATTTTCAATATAATCTTTTCCCCATTCATACATAGCATCTATAATCGGTAAAAGTCTTTTTCCATGCTCAGTCAATGAATATTCAACTTTCGGTGGAACTACAGGGTAAACTTCACGATGTACTATTAAATGATCTTCAAGTTCGCGTAATTGATTAACAAGCATTCTTTGGGTAATACCCGGCATAAGGGATTTTAATTCACCAAATCGTTTCGTTCCTTCTTTGCCTAGATGCCATAAAATCAACAATTTCCATTTACCGCCAATTACTGAAAGTGTTAATTCTTTTTCACAGTTGAAAATTTTTTCTCCTAAATTTGGCACTCACTTCACCTCCCCCCTTATTTTATCCAATAGTATACTTTTTATCACTATATGGGATAAAAGTGTGTACTTTTTATTTTGGAATATACTCAGTATACTAAGTAACGCGCTAGTTAGTAAATAGCTTTTCACAAGGAAACATTTGCACATGGATTCTAAATTCTGGTTTACTAAATTCCAACCGAATGTCATCTGTTTAACCCTACTTTCTAATATTCATTGTTGTATACAGTGTGGGCTCCAGCTGATCAATATAGATATAACTACCCTTTTTTATTGAACCGGAGGAAATCTCACTTAGACCACCATACTATTGCTACCCAAGTTACGAGTAATAGGTGTTTATGGGAGCAACTATTGGCAACTTTAATTTTTGTTCAAGAATCTCCAAAGGTGATTTATTCCTGTCCATACCTACAGAACCAATGGCTAACTCTGCCCCGACATGGTAATTTTTTTAAAATCTCACCCATATCCGGATTATCTGTAAATTCAAAAACCTCAACATTATATCGGAATTCCATCCATCACTTTCGATTTTTTTTAAAGTTTTCCTTACCTTTGAATATTAGGCATGGTTACATCGAATCTTGTAAATAAGTTAATGAACAACGGGTATTACTAAGTTCTGTAAAAATACTTTTTAAAAGCTCACCATTTAGCATAGATACTCTTTTATTGTAGATTTACTAAAACTGCGACAATTGATTCTTTTGAATAAAAGTTAGTACCAAGAGCAAAATATTGTTGCAGCATTAAAATAAAAAGGCGGTGATATTAATGTATGGTAATAATAATCTGGCTGGTGTAGGAATAATTGCAATTCTTTTAACATCTATTTACACTGCAATTTTAGTTTCACTACTTATGAAAACTAAAGAACGGGTTGATTATATTTATCATAAGGAACGTTCAAATAAAGATTCTTAAATAGGCGATGTTTTCATCGCTTTTTTTTACGGATTAATCACCTTTCTTTACTACGCATTAATTGCCTACTACGTAATAAAAAAATTAAAAACTTGCTTCTTTAACCTTCTCTGTATGTTTAATAAGAAATCTAAAAAACATACTAAGATTAGTAGTGAAGACCAAGCATTGGTTGGCACTACCATTTTTTTATTTAGTATAAATAAAGATTAGGGGTCGAAACCGCTTCGGGAATAAGAATCAGTAGCAAATACTTACCTTCTTCGATTACCATATTTAAATCAGGTTTGATTATGTTGGATCCTTGAGATCTTGTATAAGAATTGGGAATCGAAAAGAGTAGTGAGAGAACTTCAACACACTTAGGAGGGATAAATTGAAACATGTTATTGCTTTTGATGTTGGTATTGGAAAAAGATACACGGTGATTTACAGTGCTTTAAAGTAGTGCATCTTTGAAGGTGAAACTTATCATTCAAGACCAGACTATATCTTTGATGCATAGAATTGAAAATTTAACAGAGAGTTATGGCGAGCAACCCTATATTGTTTTTAAATCAACAGGGGTTTACTCCAGGCAACTGGATCTTTCATGAATGAAGATGGTTTTTCCTACTGTTCGTTAAATCCCCTAGAAACAAAGCTGCAATGTGATTCTTTACGTACTCATTATTCCACTAACAGGTTAAACCGTAAAGGCATAGAAGAACTCTTTCTACAATTGATGTCATTATCCCGTTTTATAGTTAACTGGATGATGTTTCTGCAATACGTAACCGGTTGCATAAAGTGATCCAACAGACCTTTCCTGAGATGGAAAGGAACTTTACAACGAAATCTGAACGGTTCCTGATCATCGTGTAATTTTTTCCTCACCCTGATTTAGTCCTCCTGCATTCAAAGACCGTATTAAAGAAAAAATACTACAATAAATTTTTAAAAAAAAAGAAAATTAGCTAAGCCTATTTTGTCTGCATTGCTTTCATATGTTACATAATAAAATTAGGTTGACTAAGCGTAAGCGGTTGTTTCCTAGTTGTGAACATTCTCACTTAAACAAACCTGTGCGTAAATGTCCTAAGTATAACTACCTGCATCAGAGATAACCTATATTATGGAGGTGCTATACCTGGGTAGAAAATTTGAAAAAAATCTTATAAAATTCCTTTATCTCTTTGGTATTAGTTCCTTTATTTACTTAATTAAAAAACCTCTTGCAAAGGACTGGCTCCTTGTTTTCTTTATAAAAAGTTATTATGCATCATTGGTAGATCAACTAGTTGTAAATAAAGGTTACGTTAAATATCCCACCCGATTTCCAAAACAAGTTAAAACAAGTTTGGTTTTTGATTACATTCTTTTCCCAATTTCTTGTGTTTTTTATAATCAACTGACTAAGGATTCTCGCATCCTTCATTGCCTTTTAAAAGTTCTGTATTTCAGTGTACCGATGACTATTACTGAGCTATGGTTAGAAAGAAATACACAGCTTGTTAAATATAAAAAGGGATGGAATTGGAAAACCACTTTCTATTCGCTTTCTTTTTCCTTCTTATTGGTCAGATTTTCAATGTCTGTTATAAGGAGTCTCTTCAATAATAAATACGATTTTTCTTAAGATGGAGGTTCTTAATCAACAAGAGAGTAAAAAGGATAAGGCATTTCTTCTTCCTTTCGTATTTTAAGTTCAACCAGATATTTCTGGTTGAACTTTTTTTTAGATACAAGAAAAAAGACCGCCGCAACAATCATCCTCAGCCATCACAATAAATGAATTCCTCCACTGTATGAATATTCCAACCAACCATTAATTTTAAAAAACATTAAAGAATGTTTCCCTCCTATTTTGGAACAATACAATTGATTGTACTAAAGAATAAGGAGGTTAATTAGAAATGGATAATCAAAAATTAGCTGATCATGAGTCATTGGATCTACATGAAGTTATAAATTTTAAAACCCTTTGCTTAGCGAAATCAAAACTAATGCAAGGACTGGTATTTGATAATGATTTAAGAGCATTAATGCAAAAAGATGTTGAACAATCCATTCAAGCGCTTGGAGAATTACAGGCAGTTTATCAACGCGCACCTTTTGAAGCTCCTGTTCCTCAAAACCGGCCAACACCAATAGTAAATTGAAAAGGAGGCAAATTCATTGAATAATGACTATTTAGACCCTATAAACTCGCTACACGTACCAGAGCTGGCAGATACCACATTTGCGATGGATTTACTTCTTCGTGCCAAAGAAGGTGTCCGCAATATAGCTGTAGCATTAACGGAGTCCGCATCACCTGATGTCAGAAACCTCTTACGAAAACAGTTAATGCAAGGGATTGCCATGCACCAAGAAATTACAGAACTAATGATTAATAAAAAATGGTTCCATCCTTACGAACTAAGTGAACAGTATAAACTAGATCAACTCTCTGCCAACAATACATTGATGATTGGCAAAATGAATCTATTTCCCGTTGAGACCAATAGAAAAGGTATGTTTGACCGGACACCTGATGATCACTAACACTGGAGGCTGTAACCAATGAAGGCAGTAACATATCAAGGTATTAAAAATGTTGTAGTCAAAGACGTCCCAGATCCAAAGATTGAAAAACCAGATGACATGATTATTAAAGTAACGAGTACAGCTATATGTGGGTCTGATTTACATTTAATCCATGGAATGATTCCAAATATGCAGGAAGACTATATTATCGGTCATGAACCGATGGGAATTGTTGAAGAGGTTGGACCAAATGTTACGAAAGTAAAAAAAGGGGATCGTGTTATTATTCCTTTTAACATTGCCTGCGGGGAATGCATTTATTGTAAAAACCATTTGGAAAGCCAATGTGATAATTCTAATGATAATGGTGATATGGGTGCGTATTTCGGATACTCGGGAACGACTGGCGGTTATCCAGGCGGGCAAGCTGAATATTTACGTGTTCCCTTTGCCAATTTCACTCACTTTAAGATTCCAGAAACCTGTGAAGAACCAGATGAAAAATTATCCGTTATCGCTGACGCTATGACCACTGGTTTTTGGAGTGTTGACAATGCAGGCGTAAAGGCCGGAGATACAGTTATTGTATTTGGCTGCGGTCCAGTTGGTCTTTTTGCTCAAAAATTCTGCTGGTTAAAAGGGGCAAAGCGAGTAATTGCCGTTGATTACGTCAATTATCGCCTGCAGCACGCCAAGCGCACCAACAAAGTAGAAATTGTTAACTTTGAGGACCATGAGAATGTAGGAAATTATCTTAAGGAAATTACCAAAGGCGGGGCAGATGTTGTTATTGACGCTGTTGGTATGGACGGTAAAATGACTGATATGGAGTTCCTTGCGAGCGGAATGAAACTTCAAGGGGGAGCATTAAGTGCATTTATAATGGCTTCACAAGCAGTGCGTAAAGGCGGAACAATTCAAGTTACGGGCGTTTACGGCGGCAGATATAATGGTTTCCCTCTTGGAGATATTATGCAGCGAAATATCAATATCCGCTCCGGTCAAGCTCCTGTCATCCACTATATGCCATACATGTTCGAATTGGTAACAAGTGGTAAGATTGACCCGAGCGATGTAGTAAGTCATGTCCTTCCTCTTAGTGAAGCAAAACATGGCTATGAGATTTTTGACACAAAAATGGACGAATGTATTAAAGTAGTGTTGAAACCTTAAGGAAGGAGGTATAAAAAAATGAACTACGCCTTGCATGAAGTTCTTGAGGTCCATGAGATGGCTGCATTTAAGACTAATTGTCTGACTAAATCCAAAACGATGAAAGCGTTAGTTACAGATCAGCGATTAAAAGATATTATGCAGCAAGACATTGATTTATCTACGGTACAATTACAAGAATATGCTTCTATCCTTTCCAACGCTAAGCAGTAAATTAGGAGGTGAATGAACATGAATCCAATCATTGAAAATTTAACTGGCATGAACGCACTCTCGGATCAAGTGGTTGCAATGGATTTATTGATTGCAGCTAAGAGTGGAGTTAGAAATTTTGCCATGGCTGTTACAGAATCAGGAACGCCCGAAATTAAAGAAATGCTCACTCGCCATTTAACGGAAGCTATTGATATGCATGAACAAGTTTCCTTATATATGGAAGAAAAAGGATGGTATCATGCTTGGGATACAAACGAACAAATCAATTTAGATTTAAATAATATCGATACAGCATTGAACTTACCCTCTCTATAAAAATAAAATAGGAACAGTTTAGAATTACAACCTAAACTGTTCCTAACAAACCAAAAATGATTTAATATAATAAGCTTCCTCCTTTTGTGACCACAATTTTTTCACAATTACAAATTCGATTTTATTTATTATTAAATGGCAGGAGCAGGAAATTCACCAATTTTCATACGAATTAAACTATAAGGTTTTTGTCGCAGGTCTTTTCCATAATGAAATCTTGCCTGCCGATGTAATTGGTTCACAATGACATATAAGTATTGATCCGGACCAATCGAAAAAGTATCCGGCCATAAAATTCTCGGGTCATGTGCGATGGTTTCCATTGTGCCATTTGGCAATATCTTTCGAATACTGTTGTTTTCATAGTCTCCGGCATAAATGGTTCCTTTTGCATCAGTGATCATTCCATCAGAAGCACCTTTTTCTCCCCAGTACTCCACCTGATAAGGTAAATCCATGTCCGGTATATTTCTGTCTCTCAGGGCTTCTGTTGGGATCGAGAACAGATGACGGCTTGTAAGTGGACAAAAAAATAATACCTTTCCATCGGGAGAAATCGCAATACCGTCAGACGCCAATCTAAATGGAGATGTGGAACCATCTTTGTTTCGGTTCATTAAAATTTCACCTTCTACTTTCGGTAAAAAATAGTGATCGGGTGAAGTTGAATTTGCTCCATTTAACCGTCTAAACGCGTTTCCATTTTCTAAATCTACAACGATAATAGCTCCGGGTCCTTTGGAAGATGAATCCGTTATATAGGCATAACCTGCTTTTCCAACACGAAAGTCAAATCGGACATCATTCAGATAAGTTGTTGGCAGGACTACATCCTCTGTAAAGGTATATACCCTTCTAATTGTATTGGTTTTTAAATCAACAGCGACTAATTTTGCCGCACCTTTAATTGGTGCAGAAAAATTGGGTGCCGCTGTATCCAATACCGAAAGCGTTCCCCTTCCATCCGCAACTACACTTTGGACACTGATGAAAGTCATTCTGATATTCCCGGGGTTAACCAAATTGGTTTGTAAGTTAGGATAAGGCTGCAATTCACCCTCAACAATTTCGGCAACCGTAAATTTAACATCGTCTCCCCATTTCGGAAAACAAATGAAAATACGACCAGTTTCCGAAACACTAACACCTGTAGGCATAGCCTCATAAAATGTATGAACTAGTTCTAACTTACCGAAATATTTTTCAATAGGCAGCATAGGTTTCATGTTATCCTCCTCAGCCATTTAAAACGGGATATCACCTATATATGATTTATATTTTTTCTAGTGCATGTTTTTTAACAAATTTTTCTAAACTAAAGATGATGGAATTGATTGTTTAAAATTTAAAAAGTCTTGTCGGAACTTCATATGCTTTCAGAGCAAATGACAAGTTTAAGAAATTCAGGTATCAAACAGCAACATCATCTGAGTTCCCAGCTTCGCATTAAAGTATATAATTTTTTTACAAATACCACTCCCGATATTCAAGGCTGGGATAATCTTTATAAAATATGTAAGATAATGCTGATCCAAAAATCGCAATAATAGCCTTAAAATTGTACCATCGCAAATTAGAAAGCCAATTTTTTATAGTCAGTTTCACGATTTATCATTACCTCCTTTTAAACATTAATAGGTTGGTCGCATAATATACCATTCCTATTCAAAATTTTTCTCATTAACCCAAAGAAGCAGACCAATTCAGTTGCGAAATGGACTGCTTCTTTGGGTGCTAATTTAATTTTTATACGCAAAAACCAGACCTATTACTTATTTTCTGAATTATGTTGTTTTTTTGTTTATTAAAAGGCGATTTTTATTTACGGGTTTATAATAAAATCCCAAAATACACTTTAATGGATACTTTGAACGATTTGAGATAATCCTTCGCTAAGTGGAGCAGCAGGACGTCCAAGTAGTTTTTCAAAATCGCTGCTCTCGATTTCAAGTGTACCCTCTCGAATATCTTTCTGGATACCAACTAGAAAAGGAATGAGGAATTCTGGAACGCCAGCACCCTTTATTGCCTCAGCATAGGAAGCATCATCAACCTGGTGTACTGGTACTTCCTTACCCAATACAGCGCCAAGTGCAGAGGCAAACTCTTCCTGTGTAAATAACTTGCCAGAGAGCTCATAGATAGTGTTTTCGTGCCCGTTACCAGCTAATACTGCTGCTGCCGCCTCTGCGTAATCCTGTTGCAGTGCCCAGCCAACTTTTCCAGTTCCTGCAGAAGTCACCCATGGTGCTCCTGCCAGTACACCTTGAATGCTTGAACTTTCATTCTCCAAGTACCAATTGTTACGCAAGAAAGAATAAGGAATTCCTGTTTTCAAAATAGCTTCTTCCGTTGCCTTATGTGTTGGAGCAAGCATGTTCTTACTTTCCCTGGCGTCTGCAATGCTAGTATATACAATAAATTTAACACCGGCACGCTCTGCTGCAGAAACCGCATTTGTGTGCTGACGAATTCTTGTTTCATTGTCTCCATCCGCAGAAATAATCAATAAGCGATCGATTCCTTTAAAAGCCGTATCTAAAGTTTCTGGACGGTCAAAATCTCCCTGGCGAACTTCTACCCCTCGAGTTTTTATTCCTTCTGCCTTCTCCGGATTCCGAACACTAACTGCAAGTTGATTTGCTGGAACAGTTTTCAACAATGCATCAACAATTTTGGTGCCCAATTTCCCTGTAGCTCCAGTTACTAACAATCTCATCTTCCATTCCTCCCAATAAAATTGTTTATCGTTACATCCATCAGTTACATACAAATAAATTAACTGTAACCACCTCAGTTACATGTAATCATAATAATTACATTTTAAGATTTTGTCAATAACTATAAATGGTCATTTTTTAAGGTATAATATTAAGAGTGTAACCACATTTATTACAAGAAAGGATTTATCCTTATGAAGATGCAAGAAAGGTGATGAATAAATGTCCATTAGCAGCCGATTCGCTGTAGGCGTTCATATATTATCTCTTATAGAGTTTAATAAAGACGGTGTAAGTTCATCTGAATATTTAGCAGAAAGTGTAAACACAAATCCAGCACTTATCAGGAAAATTATTGGAATGCTAAAGAAAGCCGGGTTAGTAGAGGTACATCCTGGTATTCCGGGAACTAAGCTTGCAAGGAATTTATCTGACATTACTCTGCTAGATGTATATAAGGCAGTTAATGTCGTACAGGATAATGAGTTGTTTAATGTTCATGAAAGTCCAAATCCTAAATGTCCTGTAGGCAGAAACATTCAAAATACGATCATTCCTATATTGTCTGCTGCACAATTAGCGATGGAAAAGGTCTTAGGAAATGTAACCATCGAGTATGTAGTTAAGGATATGCTTGAAAAAGAAAAAATAAATTAACAACTAGTCATAGTTTAATAAAGGTATGTCATTACCATTGGCATTTACAATCTAATAGATATGTTTTGTCAGCCTTTTACAAGGCAAACAAAGAAAAAGGGGCAATGCTATATCACATTGCCCCTTTCTATATTGTGGTGCTATTTGCCTCGATTTATATAGTCAAGTTTTAATTAATTGACTCTTTCTTTGGGTTTAACCCTGCAGTCTCCATATAGTTTTTACCCCATTTATACATAGCATCAAGAATCGGCATCAAGCTTCTCCCCTGTTCAGTAAGGGTATATTCCACTTTTGGAGGAACAACCGGGTACACTTTCCGATCTACTATCAAGTCTTCTTCCAGTTCACGCAATTGGTTCACAAGCATCCTTTGCGTGATTCCTGGCATGAGAGCCTTCAATTCACCAAATCGCTTGGTTCCTTCTTTCCCTAGATGCCATAAAATCAGCATTTTCCACTTTCCACCGATAACTGATAGCGTCAATTCCTTTTCACAGTTAGATCTTATCCTGCATTCGTGACATTTCACTCACCTCTATCGTTATTATACCCCATAGTATACTTTTTAGCACTATGTAAAATAAAAGTGCGTACTTCCACTAAAATGTTATAGGTTGTATACTTGCAATTGTTCAGCGATTGGGAACATCATCGATCCCGGCTGCTGGTACAGATAATACTCCAAAAGGATAATATTCCTGTAGAGGATCTATTTAATTTTGGAGACAGTATAACTGTACGAAAAATCCGAATAAAATTAATAGGAGTGAACATATATGGAATTACAATTAGCTTTAGATTTAGTCAATATTCCAGAAGCAATTGAGCTTGTTAAAGAAGTGGGGGAACATATCGATATCGTAGAAATCGGTACCCCAGTCGTAATCAACGAGGGTCTCCATGCAGTAAAGGCAGTAAAAGAAGCATTCCCTAATTTAAAGGTTTTAGCAGACCTGAAAATCATGGACGCTGCTGGTTATGAAGTAATGAAAGCCTCTGAAGCAGGTGCTGATATTATTACGATCCTAGGCACAGCCGAAGATATGTCTATTCAAGGTGCTGTAGAAGAAGCGAAAAAACAAGGCAAAAAAATCCTTGTTGACATGATTGCTGTAAAAGATCTAGCTGGCCGTGCTAAAGAAGTCGATGCAATGGGTGTAGACTATATTTGTGTCCACACCGGCTACGACCTTCAAGCAGTAGGAAAAAACTCTTTTGAAGATCTGCAAACGATTAAAAGTGTTGTAAAAAATGCAAAAACTGCAATCGCAGGCGGCATTAAATTAGAAACACTTCCAGAAGTCATTAAAGTAAATCCAGACCTTGTCATTGTTGGCGGCGGTATTACAGGTCAAGCTGATACAAAAGCTGCAGCAGCAACAATGCAAGAAATGATCAAAAAAGGGTAAGATCAAGCATGCATACTTCACAATATTTAGCTAAGATCTTAAAAGAGTTAATCAGAACAACTGACCACATTCCGGATGAAGAAGCTGAGAAATTGGTTAATGGGATTCTTGAAGCAAAAAAAGTGTTTGTAGCTGGCGCAGGCAGATCTGGATTTATGGCCAAGTCATTTGCGATGCGAATGATGCATATGGGCATAGATGCTTATGTACCAGGCGAAACGGTGACCCCTAACTTTGAAAAAGATGACATCTTGATCATCGCTTCAGGTTCAGGAGAAACGAAAAGCCTTGTTTCCATGTCAGAGAAAGCAAAAAGTATAGGTGGAACGATTGCCGCCGTAACGATTTTCCCCGGATCCACAATCGGAAAAATAGCGGATATAAAGATTAAGTTACCTGGTTCACCTAAGGATCAATCGGAAGGTGATTATAAAACCATTCAGCCTATGGGCTCATTATTCGAGCAAACTCTCTTACTATTCTGCGATGCTGTTATTCTGAGGTTCATGGAGAAAAAGGGCTTGGATACAAATAAGATGTATGGCAAACACGCCAATTTAGAATAAAACGTTGTTTGTCTATGAAAGACCGCAAACTATCTATGCAAGATTGCGGTCTTTCTATTTTAATTTGTATAAAAACCAGTTCATAGGAGTAAAAAAAATGAATTCATTAAATGGCAAAACTGCTTTAGTTACTGGTGCAGGCAGAGGTATTGGACGAGCTACTGCTATCGCCATAGCAAAAGAAGGAGTTAATGGTGTTTTAATCGAGTCAATTAGTTGGAGTCCTTTTGTAAGGGTCTTTCTTTTCAATAAAGTTCGAAAGCCAAATGGTAGCAGCAAAAACAACCAAATAAGTGATAAAGGATAAATACAATTTCCAGCCTGTATAGGTAAAAACTTGAAACCTTACTGCAATCCATTCTAGAGCAATCGCTACCCCAGCCCAAAAAATAATATAAAATAGATACTTTAGGCCTTTTGGTTTTTTATATTGATAGAAGTTTACGACAAAGTAAGAAAGAGTAGGGTAAGTTACAAAGTGCAATAATACATCAAATAATTCATGCTTTTTATGATCAATCGTAAAGTATAATTCATATGGTTTTACACTAAGGGTAATATCAGCTAACAAAGCAAGAAAAACATTAAATGTCCAAATAATTGTGATGGTAGGAGCAGGCAATCGTCTAGGTAATATAAACATGAGGGCCCAAGTAAGAATTGTGGAAAAGATAATAAACATTTCATTTGAATCAAATTTCTCAGGAAGAGGTAACATCATGACGTATTCACCTCTTTGTCTCTGTAAATAAGTTTTTCTAAATAAAATGAGTAAATAGCCAATAAAAAAATAATCAGAGTGTATCTCAAATATGAATAAAATACATTCCAATTTACCCATTCCAAATATCCAATATGAACGAAAAATATTTCAATTGAAATGAGTGCTGTTAAGAAGATGAAGAGATGAATAAGTTTACTGAAAATAGTTCTTTTAGAGTACAAAATATAAATAACCCATAAAAGTAACGCTGGCTTGAGTGACAACTCAGGAATTTTTTGTGTCCAAAAAATTAACTGACTTGGATCTTGCTTTGTAAGTTCTAAATTTAAATTAATGATTAGACCTGTATTTGTAATAAGAATATTGGAGAAAAAATAACAGCCCAAGATGTTAGTGACGTTCATTTTCTTCATCAAGATGTATAAGGAAGTAAAGGATAATATTGCTAAAATAAGAAAAAGCCACAATGTTTTCATAATAGCCACCATTTTTATTTTCATCTACATTATTTTGTACATATAATGTCAAAAAAATACTGCATCTAAAACAGTAAACGGAAAGCTGAATTCTTATTTGTTATTCGTTATACTAGCTAATAGGATGTCAACTTTTGAGGAATAGAAAATCTTATGCATGATGATATAATGCCTCCCACGGACTTTCTCGCTTCACTCGGCGAAAAAGCCTTTGTAACATCCAAAGATCACTAAATCTCCCTCTCGATTAAAGTCACCTCAGTATAAAAATTAATCCGTTATTCATATGTACAAGTGAAAGACTGCTTACCTCCATCGCCTTTCATAATAAATCAGTTTCCCATAACCCAAGCTGGCCTTTTGCTGGGATACGTTCATTCAAGATCTTCATGTCTTGAACCTCCCAAGCATATCCTCCCACAGTAAAGTCTCCTAAAAAATAATCATTTCCTGATACGATTTGTCCATTTTCCAGGACTGCTGATGTCTGATTTTTTTCAGTTATCTTCAGACAATTTTCAAGTCGGCCTACAGCAATGATCATTCCGGTCGGAAGGGTCTCTTCTGTATATCCATGCTTACCGAGCAGCGAACGGATGGCCACATGCCTGCAGACAGCCTTATCTATTTTTTTACTTGTATGAATGGCCAGCGGCCCGCGATAATTTGTTTTCCATGACCTTGTTTCAAATTCATTCTCTCGAAGGACAAAAAGACTTGCCCAAGGCTGAATCATAGATAATACCTTCATTCTCACGGCCACCAATCTATAAAGTTTCGTTTGTCTTATCGTGTCCGTAGAGAAGAATATTATTAGCAAAAAGGTTTAATTACCCACGGTAAGTAGTAATCTTCCTGAAAGATAAAAATTGAGGGGGTTTCTACTAAAAAGTACATTGAAACCAGTACGGCGGAAGCAACTAATTTTTTCCAAACTCACTCTTACTTTATTTGCTAATAAAACCCAGCCAAATAATTCATTATCTTAAAAACCTCGAATGGTTAGTGATCATGAAAATCCCGACCACTAATTTAACCTTTATTTAGAAATAAATCACTTCCAAAATTCCTCCGAAAATAAAAAAGCTGACCCTGTAAGTGTTCATAAGAACCTCGGGGTCAGCCTGAATTATTGATGAATCGATTGGATGATTATATTTACTAAACCTTCCGCATCTTTTAGTTCTACAGTCGTTAATTAGATGCGGCAGAAGGTTTTTAACCGGCACTCCATGCACCATTTCACAAAAAAGATTTTTAGGAACAGTTTTATTGGCCAATGTTAAACTGTTCCTAAAAAATTTCTATAGATTAGGTAAGTTTAATGTTGTATGAATTTAGTACGGTTCACATAAAAGTTCTAAGCGAAAGGTTCCCTTCCGCTATTAACGGACTATAGTTGGACCAACTAATGCTTCTGGTTTTTCCCCCAATGCCAACTTGCTAATATTAGCATAGCTAAGCTGTTTATACGTTTTGAGTAACTGTTGTAAATCAAGGAATTTTTTATCTGTTTTTAAATTTTCGATTTCCCGATAATAGACAGACAATACATAATCATCTTTTGACTTCGAATTGAATTTACCTGGGTCTTCATCCATAATTAATGCGCCCATATATTGATATCCAAACTGCAATTGACGAGTCAGTTTAATGATATTTATAAATTTTCTATAAATAGATGGTTTTGCGTCTTTTAATTTTCCGATAGCCATTTGCGCATTTTTCAATTGGTCGTAACTCGATGTTGTCAGCATAATATCTCTCCTTTTTGATTCGTATTAGTCCCATGGTTTATCCAGTGAAAGTTTGGACACAAGTTCTTTATTTTTTTGTCTTTTTAGCTTGCGAACTCTTTCACGTTCTTTTCCCGTTTCATAGAGAAATTTTTCTTCATCTGTTTCTGGAATAACAGTTGGCACTTCTATCGGTCTTTTATCTTGATCTAGAGGTACAAAAGTTAAGAATGCAGTAGCTGCGATTCTGCGGTTTCCAGTTTCAAGATTTTCGGCAATTACTTTGCAGAAAATCTCCATTGACTTTTTACCTGTGTAGCTGACAAATGATTCTATACAGACCGAATCACTTTGTCGAATCGGTTCGAGGAAATTAACTGAATCGGTCGATGCAGTAACACATTCCTTTACCCGTGAATGCCTGCGAGCGGAAAGCGTCGCACAAGCATCCATCTTCTTCATTAGAACTCCACCAAATAATGTATGATAGTTGTTCAAATCATTAATGAGTACTTGATCCGTTTGAACAACACGCGTTTCTTTAACTTTTTTAGCTTCCATGAATGACTACCACCCTATATAAATTACATTGAAGCGTTCGCCTCATTTGCATTAGCTTTTTCACAAGGACAATTATAATATGACTATTGTGGAAAGATACAATGCCAATCCCATATACAATTCATAACAAAACAGTATGTAAGCGCTCTTTAGCCTATACAATTAAAAAAACCTCCCCTCTTAAACAAGGGGAAGCCTTCTAATTTTTGACTTATTCTAGATTATGAATCATGTTTATGATTAGCTGTCGACAGCTTTACTTTGGCAAATCGGATAAATTCTTTCGCAACCTGTGATAAGTATGCATCTTTTTTCCAGATCATCGCTAGATTCCATTCGATTGTCGGATTGGTTACGGTTATAGTCCGAAAATCACTAGCTAGTTCTAAACATGTATTCTCAGGCAGCAATGTAATACCTATATTGTAAGCAACTAATTCTTGAATAAAATCTAATTGTGATGTTTCCGAAATAATTATCGGTTGAAAACCAGCTTCCCTGCAAGCAGTAGTGACAAGGTTTCTTAACTCAAAATCCCGGTTGAACATAATAAAGCTCTCTTCTTTAAGTTCTTCCAATGACACTTCCTGCTTCCCGGCAAGACGATGAGACGCGGGTACAACTAGTTTTAATTCCTCATTAACAAACATATAATAGTCGAAATCATCAATTTTATCTGGAAGAACGACAACCCCAAAATCTAGCAAGCCATTGATAACCTTCTCTTCAATCGGCTTAGATCCATGCTCCTCCAATTGAAATGTAACCTCTGGATATTTTTCATGAAACGAAGCAATCAGCTGTGAGAAGAAAATCGAATTGGTAATCGCAGGGAGCCCAATACGGACATGGCTCTTTTTTAGCATGAACATCTTACCAAGTTCCGCATCCAATAGCTGCAACTGCTTTTCAATTATTAATGCATGTTTTTTTAGAATAAATCCTGCATCTGTTAATATCAGCTTTTTTCTTGTACGAATAAATAGCTGTGTACCAAGTTCAACCTCTAATGATTTGATAATTCTACTGAGGGCAGGCTGCGTAATGAACAGATTTTCAGCTGCATTAGTGAAATTGCCAGTACGTGTAACTTCAATAAAACACTCCAAATGTTTAATTTCCAATTTTATCAAACACCTTATATACTTTTTTAAAGATAATTTATTCTACCACAGTTTTTACTTTGGCAACCTCGCTTGTGATTAATCAAAAAATCAAATCAATATTTTTTAAAAAGCCTCATTTACTTATGGTGCGGTTCTCAACGATTAATATTAAACTAGTCAAAGCCCTTAACTTCTTACGGCCTCTTTCGTAATTTCCTTCAGGCTCAAGCCGGCCAGCTAAAAGATTTGACGGGAGTGAGTGGAGTCCACTTTGGACACCCGCTTCCGCAAAGAAACCAGCGACAGTATCTCTTCCAACACCTTGACAGTTAACATTTGAGCTACACCCGGGATTTCATCAAGCAGGGAATCTTCTTGTACGTTCAATTCTTCGAATTCCTTCTGTATCTAATCATATTTACACAGAAGAGTTTTCAGCTCCATTTTTGCCATCTCAGAGCCTTGACGGATTCCGATGAGCTGACTCGCTGCTTGCTTAACTCCAAATCTTATTGGCACCTACACTTCATTTTGCGGTTTTTCTTAAATGGATAAGTAAATCTGCTATTTCATGTGGCAATGCATAGAGCTTTAAGAATTGTAAAGCAGCCTTACCTTCCCATTTCTTAAAAACCTTGAGGAATTCCGGAAAATACCGGTCAATCCAGTTGTGCACCTGTCCTTGGACCGTTTGTAGGTCTTCAGTTAAAAGATCGCGTATTTTCTTTGCCACACGGAGTTCTGCATAAACACCTTGCGGTATTGTTGGTTCGGCGTATCTTCCATCCTTGACCAGCTGGGCTATGACCTTGGCATCTTTCACATCATTCTTAGTTGGAGAATTATCATCCAGCTTCTTGCTTTTCAAGTTAGAGGTACTCGCCCTAAATAGGAAACGAGCACTTTTTTAACTAATATTATCGTTTTGAAGTAGTCTTCCATATTTCATCGGATACTTCCTCAAAAGCTCTCACTCTGCAAAAGCAACCATCCTATGTGCATTTTTTCTGTGCTATTTGCACAGCTTACAATCTAGCCACAAAAAGAAACCCGGTTCCTCCTCATGAAGGAATCGGGTTTCTCCAATCGAATTATTTATCTTTGTTCCATTCCCTTGTGTGGGAGATAGAGCCTTTTAAAGTAATTAAGAATTACACCGCGCTCTCAAATTTCTCTTTTCCTTCATCCGCTTTAATTTTAGTTTTAAAGGTATCAAAATCCCCTTTTTCAATGATTAACGAAACGATAACTCCACCAATAAGAGCCCAGAAAGGGGAACTTATACTAAAGAAAGAGACTCCAGACATCGCAATAACTAATGAAAAAAATGCACCAATTTGAAATTTCCTCTCAGAAAAGGATGCTTGAAGAGAACTTACCAGTACTCCGATCATTGCTAGTCCCGCAACAGTTGAAATCAACGCACCTGGTAAGGCAGTCACAAATGGGACAGCTAAACCTGCAATTAAGCCAAAGCCTCCAAATATTACTGCATTTACAATAACAGAGGCATAGCGCCCTTCCTTATTTTCTCCAGATTCTCTAGATGAACAGATCGCCGTCATCGGTCCTGCAATATTAGCATTATGTCCGCCGAATAGAGATGTAACTATCCCCCCTATTCCGCTCCAGATCGTCATTGAATTAATAGGGGCTTTATATCCCTCTGCCATCAAGACGCCTATGGCTTGAGCATTCTCCGCCCCAATCACCAATAGGGTCAAGGGTATTGAAACTGATATGATTGATTCAAAACTGAATGTCGGCAGTAATACTTGCGGCAGTGTAAATCCTGCTTCCATACTGGTCGATTGAAACTCTCCCATTATCGCTGCCAAAATTCCACCAGCGACAAAGGACATTAAAATAGGAGGCACTTTTTTTATATAACGTGAAGAAAATAAATAAACCAAAATGGCTGTCCCCACTATTAGAGGAGTCCCTTCAAGAGATGTAATCATTCCAGTGCCAAATTTGATCATTGCCCCTACTATCATCGCCATAACAATCGGTACTGGGATCCATTTCATTATTTTCCCTATGAGCCCTGAAATCCCCAGAATAAATACGAGAATACCGGAAACTAAATAGGCTCCTGAAATTTCACTAAGGGAGTAATGCTGCAGGGCACCTGCGACTAAAACAGCCCCTGGAATGGACCAGGCTCCCGCAATAGGCTGACGATACTTTAATGCCAAATAAACCCCAATCAAGCTTCCGAGAAAATAAACTGCAAATAGCCAAGAAATAGTCTGCTCAATTGATAATCCGCCATCAGCAGCACCGCCAATGATAATTAAAGCTGGTCCGGTACATCCAAAAATCGCCGCAAGTGTTCCAGCACTAAAGGTGTTAATATTTAAATACCTGGGCAGCATTCTCAAACTTTCACCCATTGAGTATTTCATATATACCCTCCATTTCCCTATTCAACATTCCCATTTATCTAGTAAAAAGGATTATATTCCTTTGAAACTGGGTTTCACCTTATTTCCGAACGACTGTACACCTTCATTAAAATCTTCAGTAGATCGCAGCATTCCATATGCAAATCCTTCAATCTCCATCCCTACACTTAAAGGCGCATCCTGGGAACTATTTATGACCTTTTTTAACACTTTTAATGTCATTGGTGATAGTCTGACAAGATCTTTAACCAATTTATTTACCTCTACTTCTAAATTCTCCTGACTTGTCACAGTTGTTAACAAGCCCCATTGATGTGCTTCGTGTGCTGGTATCCGTCTTCCCCTCATGATCATATCCTTTGCACGGCCGACTCCGGCAATTTTTGCAATCCGCTGTGACCCGCCGCTGCCAGGAATCATGCCAAGATTGATCTCGGGTAATGCCAACTGCGTGGTTTCTGATGCCACTCGAAAATCACATGCCATTGCGATTTCAAGACCTACCCCAAATGTATACCCCTGCAATTGGGCAATAACTGGTTTGGGAGAACGCTCTGGCGCAGCAACATTTACATGCAATTCTGAAAGTACAGATGGATGCTGCTCCATGAATTCTGCAATATTCCCGCCCGAACTGAAGGCTTTTTCACCCGCTCCCTTTATCACAATCACCCTTACATCCTCATCATTATTTAATTCAGTGAAAATTTGATTAAGATGTGAGCGTGCAATAAAACTTAGCGTGTTCATTTTTTCTGGCCGATCTAATGTAATAGTGGCTGTCTTTGCTTCAATGTTCTTGTCTACTAAAATATGATCCCATTGATAAGTACCTTTGTTATTAATTGTTGTCATTAACCTACACTCTCCTCTTTTTGTATTATGGATGAATAATTTTCTTTTAATTTTCTCCTTAATATCTTCCCGACAGGGCTTTTAGGTATCTCTTTTATAAAACAGTAATCCCTGGGCCGCTTAAAGTTTGCCAGGCTGCCAGATTCCCTGCAATAGTTATCCAGCTCTGCAGTTGAAATAGTTGGGCTTTTACTGACTATAAATGCGACAACCTTCTCTCCAAAACGCTCATCAGGTAAACCGACAACTGCAGCCTCTAATACTTCCGGATGTGAAGACAATACATCTTCAACCTCAAGAGGGTGAATGTTTTCTCCACCAGAAATGATCATGTCATCCACGCGGCCAACAACATAAAGATCGCCATCTTCATCCAGAACACCCATATCTCCTGTGAAATACCAGCCGTTTCTGATCGATTTGATGTTTGCATCAGGTCGTTTCCAATAGCCCTTAAATGCTTCTAATGAGTCAATATTTACAATAATTTCTCCTGGAGTTCCATGCGGTACAATATCAGCAGGTCCTGAACTTCCTTCAGGGTCAGGTTCAACTATTTTTAGCTGCTGATGGAAACCTGCTTTGCCCGCACAGCCTGGCTTTTTATCTAAATAGTTGCAAATGCTGAAAGTATATACCTCTGTACTGCCATAGTGATTTACGAAAACATCAGGCTTTAATTTCCTAAAGCAGTCTTCTGTTAACTCCGTTGTCATGGATGCTCCAGCGTATCCTATTTTCCGAACATTCCGTAAATTATACCTATTAAAATCTTTATGATTTAACAGATCATGAATAATGGTAGGAACTAAATAAACGCAGCTAATCTTTTCATCTTCCATTACTTTTAACATTTTCATTGTATTATTATCAGGAATCATGACCATTTTCCCATTGATAAATGCCATGGATAATAGCGAGCGCATCCCCATCGTGTGATAGAGCGGCATGACACCCAGAGTGCTTTCATGGAGTACATATTGGTTTTGAATAATGTGTGCGATAGCCGCGCTATATTCATTCTTGTGGCTTCTGGGAACACCCTTTGGTTTCCCTGTAGTTCCTGAAGTGTATAACATTAAGCAAATATCATCCATGTCGATATTGGGGTGATGAAACGTCTCTTGGTTATGATTTAATAGCTCTTTATAGGTAATTTCTGCACCTTCCGCACCTAAAACGCTTATAAAAAGAGGCTTACTTGCATATGATGCGTTTAATGCAGCATCCTGGCTGCTTGGTTCAAAAATAACCGCTTTCGCATCAGCATTATTTACACAAAATGCCACTTCATCTGTTGAAAGACGAAAATTTATTGGTGTAAAAATGGCACCGATTTTTTGAACAGCCCAATAAATAGCGACCATCTCCAAGCGGTTCTTAAGAATAATAACAACACGATCTCCTTTTTCGATCCCCAGCTTCTGCAATGAATATGCAAGTTTATTAATTTCTAATTGAAATTCCTTAAAGGATAACCGTCTATCATCCTGAACGATGGCTGTTTTATCAGGAAATCGATTCACTGCGAAATCAAACAGCTTTCCAAGATCCACTAATTGTCACCTTCTTTACATTTATTTGTCCCACATGCTCTTTCAATAGCTTCAATAATTCCTGTGTACCCAGTACAGCGGCAAAGATGGCCGGATAACATCTCTTTAATCTCTTGTTTTGTGGGTTCTTCGCCACTATTCAGCATTTCTAATGAGGACATTAAAATCCCCGGTGTACAAAAGCCGCATTGAAGTCCATGGCACTCCGTAAATGTCTGCTGCAAAACATGCTGTTCTCCATTCTCTGTTAAACCCTCGATTGTTTGTATATATGATCCATTTGCCTGAACTGCAAACATTAAACAGCTTCTTACGGCTGCACCATTATAAAGCACCGTGCAGGAACCGCAAACACCATGTTCACAGCCAACATGTGTACCTGTAAGACCCAGATCTTCTCTTATAAAATCACTTAATAGTTTTCTAGGCTCAGCTTCTGCTTCCACCTCCCTTCCATTAATTGATAAAGAAACGTTCATTTTCTGTTCAATGGAGAGATTCGACATGTTACACCCCCTTTCCTAAAGCTCGGTTAAATGCTTTTATCAATGCTTTTCTTGTTAGAACTTTAGCCATATGGACTCTATACTCTTTTGAAGCATGTAAATCCCCATCAGGATCAGCATCCATCACAGCCAGCTCTGCGGCTTTTTCAAGTGTATCCTCTGTTAGACTTTTTCCAGCCAAATATTCCATTGCTTCTTCTGCTAAAAGGGGAATTGCATCCACCCCTCCTAAGACAAGTCTCACTTTATCTATTTTTCCAATTTCATCAACTGATAGAATGCAAGCAACAGCTGCTAAGGCAAAGTCACCATGTCTCCTGCTAAATTCCTCAAAGGCATACCCATTATGTTCAGATAAGGGAACATGAATTTCAGTTAATATTTCCTCCGGCATCACCTCTGTTGTTAAATAGGTAATAAAAAAATCATTTATACTTATTTTCCTAGTCCCATCTATACTTTGGATAACGATTTCAGCATCCAGTGCTAAAAAGCAAAGGGGCAGCTCTGCGCTTGGATCTGCATGGGCAACACTTCCTCCAACAGTTCCTCTATTTCTCGTTTGGACATGACCAATATATGGAGTGGCTTCCGAGAGTATAGGAACATGGATTTTAACGGCATCTGACTGTTCAAGTTCCCTTTGCTTTGTAAGAGCACCAATTTTCAGAACCCCTTCTTCTACCCTGACTCCGTTTAACTCATTAATTTGGTTAATGTCAATGAGACACTCCGGTTCGGACATCCTCATATTTAAGATGGGAATAAAACTTTGCCCGCCAGCAATGATTTTCCCTGTATCTCCATATTCCTCTAATAGTTTCACTGCTTCCTCTATAGTTGAAGGACTGCAGTACGTAAATGTTGCTGGTTTCATACAAGCGTCCTCCTTCCTAGTCAGCAATATTTACTTTATCCAGCTCTCTTTTAATCTTTTTAAAAAAGTCTTTAATAATCAGTTTAGCTACTCCACCTAACATACGCTGGCCAATTGAAGCGACTTTTCCACCTACAGCAGCCTCATAAGTGTACCTAAGCTCTGTATTTTCATCGTCCACCGAAACCAAATGAATGGCTGCTTCGGCATCTACAAACCCTGGTGCCCCTTCACCATGAACAATTAACTTATAGGAATGAGGGGGCTCCAGGTCCGTAAGACGAATGGTTGCATCATATTTCCCTTTAACTGCAGCAACCCCAACAGATAAGTCCGCCACATACACATTGGTTTCTTGTTTATATAGTTCTTTGCATCCCATAATGCAGTTTTTTAATACTTCAGGATCTAATAAACTCGAGAATACTTTATCTAGATTTCCGTTAAGCTGAATATTTCCTTCACCATTCATGACAATTCCTCCTTAAGTTAGATTTGTATCGTTTTCTTATTATGAATTTTTGACCAAATCCGATCTGGAGATATAGGAAGTTGATCAATTGATATATTAAATGGTTTTAACGCATCCGTAACCGCATTTGCGATGACAACTGGAGCACTCATTGTATTTCCTTCTCCTAACCCTTTAGCTCCAAGAGGGGTTAGGGGGGAAGGTGTTTCAATATGCTTTATGGTCACATTTGGGATTTCTGTAGCTGTAGGACATAAGTAGTCCATAAAACTTCCAGTCAGGAACTGCCCCCTTTCGTCATAGGCAAGTTCTTCATAAAGTGCGGCTCCTAGTCCATGAGCTAAACCACCCATTATTTGACCTTCCACAATATTTGGATTTAATAGTTTCCCAGCGTCATGGATCGTTGTATAGTCAAGAATCTTCACTTCACCGGTATCAATGTCCACTTCCACTTGAACAGCGTCAAAAACAAATCCATAGGTGACGGATCCATTAACAAGATCCAATTCATTTGGGGACTCCGCTGCAGATAATGTATAAAATGCAGATTCATGGATACCTGGTTCAATACCAGCGGGAAGGCCATGCGGATTCCAATGTGCCAAACCTACTAATCTTTTAATGGAGATACTCTTAGAAGGATTTTTTTCTGCAAATACCTTCCCTTCTGCCATGACCAATTCGTCCACTGTTGTATCTAATTGGCTTTTGGCGATTTCTAACAGTTTCAATCTTACTTTTTGCGCTGCTTGATAAACGGCACTTGAACCGATAGGGGCAAACCTGCTGGAGTAACTGCCTGATGCTACTGACCATGGGCTTGTTAACGTATCCAATTCAGCAATGACCCGGATAGAAGCAGGATCAACACCTAGAACGTCGGCAACGATTTGGGAAGTAACTGTTTCATGGCCCTGCCCAGTTGGTACCGTACTGATCCGGACTGTGATTCCACCCATTGGATCTATCGATACCGTTGCACCTTCAGAACAGCCTGATTTCGGCAATGATTTTGCTCTCTCTTCCGGCGTCAAAGCAATGGTCACATAACCCATATTCGAACCGGAAGGCTCAACGATGCAAGCAAACCCTAACCCCAGATATTTCCCTTGTTTCCAGGCTGCTTTTTGTTTCTCTTTAAAGCTATCGTAATCAATCGATTCAAGCGCAAGGTGCAATGCCTTATGATAATCCCCGCTATCGTATATCCCGCCTGAAGCTGTATGATAGGGAAATTCTTCTTTCGTAATTAAATTTTTCTTTATGACTTCAATCACATCCAGATCCAATTCAGCTGAAATGATTTGCATCATTCTTTCCAGCGGAAAATAGTGCTGGGGACCGCCATAGCCTCTTATGAGCCCCGTTGGACTTTTATTCGTAACGACTGCAATCGCTTCCATTTTAACGTTTTGAATTCGATAGGCTCCAGTTGAATTTGAGTGGGTTCTATATAAACAAGCAGGTTCGGGCGCACGTATATATCCGCCAACACTATCCGCATATTTCATTTTCAAACCAAGAATGGTTCCATCTTTTTTTACCGCTGCATCAATCCACGTTACACGATCTGTACCACTGGAACTTGCCATGAGGTGTTCTTGTCTGTCTTCCGTCCATTTAACGGGTACATCTAGTATTCTTGACACTACTCCCATTAAGACCATGTATGGAAAGACACCTGATTTGATCCCGTAGCTTCCGCCTATATCCTTTGGCGTAATAATCCTCAGTCTGTTGCTCGGCACCTTTAGCGCAGCAGTCATGACGGAATGAAGTGTGAAAGGTCCATGAAAGTTTGACCAAATGGTATACGCACCTTCACTTTTTGTATAATTCGCGATTACTCCGTAATTTTCCACAGGAGTTGCACTAACCTTTGGAAAAGTGAACTTTTTACTTATTATATAATCGGCACTTTTAAATGAATCCTCGACATTGCCGTATTGGAATAGACGATGATTAACTATATTCGTACCTGCTTCTTCATGAAGAATGGCTGACTCAGACGAAAGCGCATCTTCAATTTGGACCACAGGATTCAGCGGTTCGTACTCGACTTTTATCTTTGCGAGAGCATCTTCTGCAATATAACGATCTTTAGCCACAACAACCGCAACAGCTTCTCCCACAAACCGGACCTTATCTACTGCAATGGGGTAGTATTTTATTGGTGCCTTTACGCCGACTGGAAAAGGATTGGTTAAAGCTTTTACATGTTCTCCAACTACTACTCCGATTACACCTGGCGTTTTTGCCGCTTCTTCTGGAAGAATCGCTTTAATACGGGCATGTGCATGGGGGCTTCTAAGAATCGCAGCATAGCGGATATTTGGCAATGGAGAAAGATCATCAATGAATGTTCCTTCTCCGGACACTAACCTGGCATCCTCTATTCGTTTCACAGGCTTACCTACATAGGTCAATTTCATTCCTCCTTTTTAATAGTCTCCTATAATCTTCAATCGTATCGATGTCCTCCGGAGCTTCTTCATCCTCATAATAAATGTGCGCCTTTTCTTTATTAGCACTAATAAGTAATTTTGCTCCCTGATCTCCCTTTAGGTTCAAGAGTTCATTGAAATACAATTGGCCAAATAAAATGGGGTGCCTGATTTTTCCTCTATATGAAGTTATAATTAAGGGATTTTTTGATATGAGATACTCTGTAATTACTTCGTTCATTACTTCTACTTTTATTTCGGGCTGATCAGCCAGTGTTATCAACAAAGCTTCACACTCAGGAGACAAGCTTTCAATTGCTGCAGCAAGGGAACTGCTAATTCCAAGTTTCGGACAAGGATTCCATACAATAGATACTGGCAAATCTCGAATTTCACTTTCCAATTCAGGAAAATCCCTATTCAATACAACCATCGTTTTACTGGCCATGTTAGCCGATATTTTATTGACGGTATATCTTAGGATTGTTTCATCTTCAAACTTTTTAAGTAACTTATGAGTTCCTTTCATCCTGGTAGAATGACCAGCCGCTAAGACAATGTTCCAGATTTCCATCATCAACTATTGAACCAATTCTTTTAATCTTTCATATGAAGCGGGATTTAAAGGATGAATTGAATCCTTTTTCCATTTAAGCGATTGGCTGCTCGTTTTATTTTTGTGGGCCATAATTTCTGCTGCGATACTCAGTGCTATTTCCTCAGGTGTCTCAGAGCCTATATCAAGACCTATAGGTGAATATATTTTTTCAGCAGCTTTTGCAGGTATCATGAACCCTTGTGCTTGAAGATCCTTTTTAAGATTATTGAACCTTCTCTTCGGACCCAATAGGCCTATATAGCTAAGATTCTGCTGGAGCAATCCCTTCAAATACAAAAGGTCTTGTTCATAATGGTGAGTCATGATGATTGCATAAGAATTTTCACTCGCATTTAAATCTTCCGGAAACTCTCCCTGCGGCACTAAGTTCAATTCATCTGCGTAAGGAAAGTTATCCTTATTTAAATATCCTGGACGATGATCCACTATTGTTACTCTCCAATGTAAAAACTTTAATTGATCTATTAACGATGATGCATCTGGTCCTGCTCCGAAAATGATGATATGAGGCATCGGTGTAATCGTTTCCAAAAATAAAGTTACCTTTTCCTTTTTTCCATCCATATCAATTGAATAATTCTCCAGAATCCCGCTTGACATACTCTTTAATAAGGGCAACTCAATATTTTCCAGAATAGTTCCTGGAAGAAGCGCATTCTGATTACTTGATTTAATGACTGTACAGACTGAATATGGTTCCTTACTTAGAGATTGCTGTTTTAACACTTTGAATTGCTTTACAGCTGATTCTCTATTATTTACAGGATCAATAAGCGAAAGCCAAACGGTTATGACGCCATTACACCCAACACCTAACCCCCATGGCACATTATCATCATTCCTTAGGTCATAAATAATCTGTTTTGGTTCACCTGTCTCAAATACATCCCTTGCATGTTCAAGCAAGTCTTGCTCAATGCACCCACCGCTAAGTACACCATAGGCAGTTCCATCTGAGCAAATGAGGCTTTTTGCCCCAACTTGGCGATAGGAAGAACCCTTTTTATCAATGATAGTTGCTAGGATTGCTTTTTCATTATTTCGAATGCATCTCTTAAGTTCACTTATAATCAAAGCTCCTTCGCTCCTTTGAATGTGTTAATTGAATTATAAAAAGATTCATAATTTTAAGGTTTTAATATATTTGCAATTGAACTTTTAAAATATTATTAAAAAAGGATAAATCCCGAAATGGGACTTATCCTTATATTAATTATCCTTTATTTAATTTATAAAAAGACTTCTATATTCAGATGGTGTACAGCGTTCGCTTTTTTTAAAGGTCGTTGCAAAATACCCAGAACTAGTAAAGCCTATTTGATGGGCGATTACCTCAATAGGTAAAGAGGTCATTTTGAGCAATGACTTCGATTGCTCTATTCTATATGCAGTTAAATACTCGATAAAGGTTACACCCATTTCTTCCTTGAATAAACGGCTAAAATGGGAAGGGCTTAAATAGACTGAATCCGCAACCTGATTTAGTGTAATAGGGTTTTTAAAATGACTCTGAATATATTGAATAGATGATTCAATTGGATGGGCAAGATCGACATTTGCGGTATCTTCCCGCTTTCCTGTAAAACGGTTTGTCTCCGTCGAAAGACTATGGACAATTATTCGCTCAAAAGCCTGTTTGATTTCACTTCTTGACACCGGTTTTAGCAAAAATGCTGAAAACCCTAGATTAATAGCACTTTGGACATATTCAAATATTTTTAGCTGTGTATAGATTATTACAGAAATTTCCGGATCCCACCGCTTTGCTTCTTTTCCCAGTTCGAAACCATTGTTGCCCGGCAAGGAGATCTCAACTATAAGGATGGAAGGCTTTAGCTGTTTAAGCATTAACAGTCCTTTTTCATATGTTTCTGCTTCATGTACAGAAAAATAATGATATTCACTGGAAGTTATAAACTCACGAAGGACATAACGGCTTTCGTATTCATCATCTACAATTAGCATATTGGGCATTTCAAGCCTCCTGCCTATTTCATGTTTAAAATATTGCTTTTATGATAAAAATTTGAAAGTCCCATCTATCTTTAATAACTTGATTTAATTTTTTTACGCATTATTTTTCCTACAGCCGTTTTTGGAAAGGATGCTTGAAAGATATATTTTCTCGGCCGTTTATAGTTTGATAATTTAGGGTGTCTTTTGCAAAATAAATCCAATTCATCAACGGTCAAAGATGGATCACTTGGCACGATAAATGCAACCACCACTTGTCCCCAGCGTTCATCATCTTCCCCAACCACAACAGCTTCCTGAACCTTCTCATGTTCTAAAAGTATAGATTCGACCTCTATAGGATATATATTATCTCCAGCGTGAAGAATCAT
The DNA here is from genome assembly GCF_010628845.1 of Bacillus sp. 22-7. Lineage (NCBI taxonomy): Bacteria > Bacillati > Bacillota > Bacilli > Caryophanales > Bacillaceae > Bacillus > Bacillus sp. 22-7. Next base: position 74,768 of record NZ_NJQY01000006.1, read on the forward strand.
TTCATCCAGGCGTCCTACCACAAACATATCTCCATCTTCATCTTTGTATCCTAAATCCCCTGTGTAAAACCAATTTTGAATCACACTTCTTTTCGTATGATCCGGTTTATTCCAATACCCTTTAAACGATTCAGGGGAGCCGATATGAACAATAATTTCACCTATTTCTCCATCCTTAACGGTGTCAGCAGGTGTCTTGGATCGGCTGATATCAGGTTCTATAATCCTTAAATTTTGATGGATGCCTGGCTTCCCAACACATCCAGGCTTTTCCGAGATATGATCACAATAGGAATAGGTGTAAATTTCTGTACTGCCATAGTGGTTAATAAAATACTTGGGACGGAAAACTTCCATACATAAGCCAATTAATTTGCTTGTCATAGGAGCTCCTGCATACACAATAGTACGCAATTCATTAAAATTCGATTTATTCGCTTCAGGCAATGTTGCCATATCATGATACATATTAGGGAGCAGATATAGACTATTTATGTTTTCTTGTTCTATTAATTGAATAGCCTCATAAGAGTCGAAATCCCGAAGAATGATGAAGGTACCATTTAACAGCACCATACTAAGCAGGGAGCGCAATCCCATTGTGTGATACAGGGGTACTACCCCTAATGTGGAATCATGCCACTCATAATGACATTGGAAGATATGGGCAAAAGCAGCTGCATATTCATTTTGATGTGAACGTGGTACACCCTTTGGATTACCTGTTGTACCAGAGGTATATAAGATGACGGCTAAATCATTTTCATTGATTTGATTGGAATTAAAGTCGTAAAATTCTTGTTTTTTTAGTTCCTCATAATTAATATCCCCGCCATTTCCATCTATATTTATAAATACTGGCCTTTCCATGAACCTTTTTTTGTTAATTAAATACTCAGTCGAAACATCGTAGATAACAAATTTCGACTCTAAATCACTTAAACAATAATGAACGATTTCTTGGGATTGTCTAACATTTATTCCTGCAAATATAGCACCAAGTTTTTGAATGGCCCAGAATATAACCACTGTTTCAAAACGGTTTTTCAAAAGCACAGCTATTCGGTCATTTTTATTAACACCGAGTCTATGTAACGAAGAGGCTACACTGTTAACCTCTAAACCCAGCTGCCGGTATGTATACCTTCTATCCCCGTCTATAATGGCAACCTTTTGAGGATGTCTTTCAATAGAATATTCAAATACTGTTCGAAGATCCAAAGAGATTCCTCCTTTAAAGTGCTTAACTACATAAAAATTCGCTAAAATGTGGGGAAACCCTTCCGACAAAGCAATATAGAAATATACACGAGTTATAAAGAAGCAACTATTATCTAAACAATACTTCCTCAACTTATATCTATTAATAGATTTAGTGACACTATTTGCAAATTGAATATTTTTTAAGAAGAACTAATGAAGACAGAGATAAATATTTAAATCAATAGGTTAGTACGAAAAGATGGATTATCGAGGGTGTTCATAGTCATCACTGAGCAGGCAAAAGTTATAAGAAATGCTAACTTAATTATATTTTTTGATATACCGTATTCTATACGGATATTTCACGATTATTAAAAGGTACGTGCGACAACTTTTAGGAGTAGAATCAGGTAATTATGAAAAAGCTATTCAACTCAAAGCTGCCGCAAACCGAAATCCGTTTGAAAAGACTTTGTATCAGCGTCATATTATTGAGTCATGGTATGTATATAACCATCATTCTTCAATACAAAGAGCACCTATCCAAGTTAGAGTCAGAGATAGATGCCCTCGCAAAAGAAGTTGAAGAATATAATATTATCAAATCTATCTCAGGTATCTGAGAAAAGATCTCTGCAACGATCATTCCAGAAATTGGGGAAATAGAGTAAGTTTACAGCCACCCAAAACCGAATCACGAAAAGAAGGTCTAGCAGGCTTTGTCACACCTAATATATTGCTGTTCGTTGTGCGATTCGTGACTGTCGTAAGAGCAAAACAAGCGATGAGATTATTCCTCGAAATAAGAAATTACGAGAGTTCTAAGATAAAAAAAGTGAAGAAGGAAAACCTTTTAAAGTAGCTGTTATTGCTTGTGTAAATAAGCTCTTACACTGGATATTTGCCCTTTTAAAAACAAAAAGATTTTCCAAGATATAACTTGGAACCAAAATAAAAGAAAATAGTACAAAACCTACCAAAAATATATAATTATCAATGCAGATGGCGTTTACTTCAGTTTTCGAGAAGAAGTATTTATATCTAGAGGACGCCTCATAAATAGAAACGATGCCAAATCAAATCTGATCTTAGATAAATAGCGTGCTGCATTTCGCGCTATTCTTTATCGTTTTCAACACCTAAAGGTTATAAAAAATAATTCTAAACAAGCCCTTGTCTTTAGTTTTCAAATAGATCATATATTGACTTCATCAAGACTCAATCTCGAATTACCAATTGTTCCTCCCTCCTAAATAGTCAAGACGATTTTTTTACTCACCCTTTAGTGAATAAAAAAAATCCACATCAAAAGGGAACTTTGATTATCGGTTGCACTTACAAGCGTAATTCATAAATAAGCGTTAATCCTTCTAGGATCAACGCCATGTAAATTTTCAGCCAATCTTGCCTTCTAAATGTTCAATTATGTTATTTGATCTCGTTCAAATGTTCTTCCAGACGGTTCCAAGTATCTGTAATGCCCTGCAGCATACCCATTTCCATTACGGACTGGAGCGCCTCTGCGGATACATATTTTCCACGGTTAATTAATTTTGTTTTGCCGTCCACATCCACAAATTCCAGTGTCACTTCTGTAGATGGCATTTCCTCGTTAATAGTCCCTTCAGCATCGGAAAAATAGTCGGTATAGCTGATGCTCTCCGGCTCGCTGATTTCCTTGTATATCCCCTTGCCCCAGGATTCCATGCCATAGAATTGTCCCTGATTCCGATCAACACACTTCATGCAATAATGCCATACTCCACCAGGCCTGAAGTCAACGCTGCAAACCGGGAGCTCCCAGCCTCTCGGACCCCACCAATGTTTCAGGTGTTCCGGCTCTTTAAACATTTTAAAGACAAGCTCGCGCGGTGCATCGAATACGCGCTCCAATACCAGCACCCGTTCATCTTCAACTCTTGAAAGCATTGCATTATTTGACATTGTTACTCCTCCATTAGAAGCTGTATTTGAAAAACCGTTTGAAAAACCGTCTGCAACTCTAGAGACAGACCTAACCTGAGCTTAATCATCAATTCAAAGGTTTTTTGCCCTGCAATACGTTAAGGTAATCATCCAGCCTATCCATCCTGCCTTCCCATAATCGGCGATAGGAATCAAGCCACCTATCCAGTTCCTGAAACGGTTCAGGCCTGATTTTATAAATCCTGCGGTTGGCGATCGGCTGAACCTCGACGAGGCCTGCGTCACAAAGAACGCGAAGATGCTTGGAAGTTTGAGGCTGGTTCAACTCAAGTTTTTTTGCGATATCCCCTACCGGAAGCGCTCCTTCCAGCAGCAGGTCAATGATATCCAGGCGGTTGGGCTCAGCCAGTGCACTGAAAATTTGCCCGTTCATGTTGTATCATCTCCCAGCGTGATTTTGATGACTTTCTCCATTTCTATGCAGATCCCACCCCCGATTCCTTAATTTTCACTTTCCTTATTTATAATATACACCGTAAGGAATATTCCTGTAAAGGAATATTTTAAACATTAAAAAAACTGACTTTATTATCCCATATAGTCCTTCTTCTTCAGCAAAAGAAGGATTATAGTCTTGAATATTTTTTCCCGGAATAGAATTAAAAGATATACTTTTAAACTTATGCGTTACCTGGAAAATTAGGAGGGATATTTTCTGAAAGCAATTGCGTATCAAAAATACGGATCGCCAGATAATCTTAGATTGACAGATTTAGATAAACCAGTGCCCAGGGATCAAGAGGTACTCGTCAAGGTTCACGCAGCATCTGTGAATTATGAGAATCTTGTTCTTTTAAAAGGAAAACCATACCTGGCACGCTTTGCCTACGGTCTTCTCAAACCAAAACACACGGTACCAGGAGGTGACATCGCTGGTCAGGTGGAAGCAGTCGGCAAAGACGTCACACAGTTTCAGCCAGGCGATAATGTGTACGGAGACCTTTCAGGCTGCGGCTGGGGCGGTTTTGCTGAATATGTATCTGTCCCTGAAAAGGCCCTGGCCATAAAACCAGCCAATCTTACTTTCAAGGAGGCAGCCGCAGTTCCTATGGCGGGAGTCACAGCACTTCAGGCCTTAAGGAACAAAGGAAACATTAAGGCAGGACAGAACGTCTTGATTTATGGGGCGTCAGGGGGTGTGGGAACTTTCGCCGTACAAATCGCCAAATCATTCGGTGCTGAGGTTACCGGTTTATGCAGTACAAGGAACTTAGAAATTTTGCGTACTATTGGAGCAGATCATGCCATCGATTATAAAAAGGAGGATTTCGCCAAAAGGACAGAGAAGTATGACCTGATTCTGGCTGTTAACGGATATCAGCCCATTTCAGCTTATAAGCGGGCTTTAAAATCAAATGGAACTTATGTACTTTCCGGAGGTTCAGGAGCACAATTCACACAGGCGATGGTAATGGGGCCGTGGATTTCATTCACAGGGAATAAGAAAATGAGCAGCATGCTGCAGAGGCAAAATCAGGAAGACCTGATTTACATGAGCGAACTTATTGAAGCCGGAAAAATAAAGCCGGTCATTGATCGATCATTTAAATTAAGTGAAGTGGACAAAGCTTTCAGATATTTTGAAGAAGGTCACGCTCAAGGAAAAGTAATTATTACGATTACAGAAGATTAATAGCGGTTAAGATTCAATGTGTGTTCAGTGCAAGGGAGATGAAGAATCCCTTTACCCTCTTCTCCCCCTTATAAAAAATTGTGAGTCTATGAACATTCTGAAAGCAGTATTATCAATAAAAACTAAGACATGTTTGTCATAAATCAGTGTCTTAACAATCATATTCTCTATTTCATGCTTCCTTCCTCTTTCTAACTGTTAAGAACACTATAAAACATTACGTTACATAAGGTTCAAGTAATTTCTGTAAGGACCAGCCCACTAACTTTTCTAATTTCTTGAACAAATTAGATTTACCATGTGTTAAATTATATTTAATATTTGTTAATCCGCTTTTATCACATGGGCAAGGAGTGTAAAAATGAATGATTTCTTTACGTTTTTAATTCTTTCTTTGTTTGTAGTCATGAGCCCTGGAATCGATACTGCCCTTATTACAAAAAGGACGATTTCAGACGGAAGGACAGAAGGCTATAAAATGGGGCTGGGGATTACAGCAGGTTCTTTAGTGCATACCTTTGCGGCTGCTTTTGGCCTATCAGCCGTTTTAATGCAGTCTGCTGCAGCATTTAAAGTTATTAAATATGCCGGGGCGGTTTATTTGATTTACCTTGGGTTATCATCATTCATCTCTTTGAAAAAGAAAAAGAATTCTGAGATAGAAACTGAAGTAAAATCAGATATGAAAAAGTCTGCCTTTAAACAGGGACTCCTTTCAAACGTGCTCAATCCCAAAGTTGCAATGTTCTTCTTAACCTTTCTGCCGCAATTTGTGAAGGCAGGCGAAAACGCGCAGCAGCAGCTGATCATTATGGGAATTATATACACACTGATGAGCATATCCTGGTTTTTCCTATACGTATTCTTCATCAATTATCTGCGGGAATGGCTAATGTCCCCAAAGGTTCAAAGAGTTATGGATAAAGCTACAGGTGTTGTGTTAATCGGTTTCGGATTAAAGCTGGCGATGGATAAACAGCGTTAAATTGCAAAAAAACATTGGATAACCCAATGTTTTTTTTACTCTCACGCTGATGCACCCCTGGAAAAAAGAATGTGGACCACTTGCAGATTACAGGGTAAACTGATGATCACAATTTACACCTTAAATTTAGCAAGGAGTTGACAATGGAGAAAGAGCAGCAATGCTTCGGCAATCAATGATGAATTCTCTTCCTGCCGGAACTTGTGCCGCATCCGTCGGCTGGGAGAAGGTAAAGATTGCACAGCACGTCCCTTCTTTAAACCGGACAAAAGAAAACTCAGTGGGCTGAGGGTTTTGACCAGGACCTAAAGCTAAAAATTCCGCAGTACCTTTCAGCAAAATCAAAAACCCCTGCCCTTCTCTCGCATTCCTTAAAATACTGCAGGCACATCCCTAACATGCTGAAGGCAGCAGTTCACACCACCAGCATTTTCCTAAACTAAACATACAATCACCTCCTTAATAACTATCATATTTCTGAAAATTCATTTGGACAGACCATTGTTCCGATGTTTAAAAAATGAGTACATAGCCCACCTGGATTACAAAAGGAAGTTGTAGTCCTGAACATTTGCTTATCAAAACAGTGCCAAAAAATGTACAATAAGCAGTTGATTATTTTCACATTCATACTGTATGATACATAGTATAAACCATATAGTGTATGACATATAGTATATCAAGCGAGGTGATTGAATGAGCACGCTGCTGAATTCGTTAACAACTGAACTGCGCAGAGGGACATTGACGCTGGCAGTGCTGAGCCAGCTTCGGACACCGCAATACGGGTATTCACTGGTTCAGTTATTGGAGGACTCCGGCATCAATATTGATCAGAGCACATTATACCCATTGCTGCGGCGTCTGGAAAAACAAGAGCTTGTCACAAGCAGCTGGGATCATACGGAGAGCCGGCCGCGCAAGTATTATGTTTTAAGCGAACTGGGTCTGGAGACATTTCTGCAGCTGAGAGAAGAATGGATTAAGAATTCCAAACAGCTTTTCGGGCTGTTAAAGGGGGATGAGGAAGATGAATTTAATTGAAGTATATATACAGGAAGTGACCCGGAGGCTGCCTGAAAAGAGCCGTGCGGATATCGCACTCGAGCTGCAGTCAACGATCGGGGATATGCTTCCGGATGATTACAATGAGGAAGATGTTAAGGATGTGCTCAGCAAATTGGGCAGTCCTGCAGCCTTGGCCGCCGGATACCGGGATCAGCCGATGCATCTGATCGGGCCGCGCTATTTCGATGTATATGTATCCCTTTTAAAAATGATCCTGCCGATTGCCGCAGCGATTTCATTGATTTCTCTTGCTGCGGAGTTTATTTTTAATTTTAACAGGGACGAAACCATCATCAATGCCATACTCGAATTAATGGGTTACGGAATTTGGAGACTCATGGAAGTGGCTGTGCAGGTGTTTTTCTGGCTGACGATTGTATTCGCCGTTATTGAGAGGATGGATAAAGGAAAAGAGCAGCATCCTTTATCACCCAGCTTAAAGCCGTGGACTCCGGACGATTTGAAAAGCATTACGTATATTCCGAAGAAAAAAGCCATTTCCAAGTTCGAGGTGTTCGGAAGCTTAATGTGGACTGCTATTTGGGCAACCCTTTACTTTTATGCCGACCGGCTGATGGGTGTCTATAGAGGCGGAGGTGAAGGACTGGAGTTTAAAATTCCCGCGGTCAACCAGGATGTTCTGCTGGGATACTGGCCAATCGTTGTGGTCATCATTGCGCTAGAAGCGGGCCTCGCTCTCTACAAACTCATCATTGGCCAATGGACGAAAAGAATGGCCATCTTCAATACCATCCTTGAACTGCTTGCCACCATCGTGTTCATCTTCATCCTGCTGAACCCGAATTTGCTCCAGGCAGAATTTATAGCATACATGACCGATTTATTTTCAATATCAGCCCCCCAATTTAAAAACTGGCTGATTAGCGGCATCATGATCGTCTTTATCTTTTATGCTGCAATGAGTATCTTTGATGGCTTTCGTAAATCCAGAATACAATAAAGTGATGTCCCCAATCAGTATGCCTGTTCTCGAAAAATAGAGAACAGGCATAATTGAAAGATTACAGAACTTTGACATTATCAGAAGTAAATAAGTCTGCCAGGTAAAGTGATCTGGTGCAGTTTTGCTTTGATTTTCATCGTAATGATGACTTAAACAAAAGCAGAAGCAATGATTGACTTGACAACTGGATGATACAAAAGAATCAAGAGCTTTCCATATCAATTCTGAATGTCCAATCACACCCTCCAATAGATTGAAACATGAGCTGCTGAAAGAACTGAAGCTTGATCCGTTATAACTTTCAATGGAACATTGTTGACAAATCTGGGAAACGGACATTAGCTTCAATAATAGCTTATCCCTATGATAATAATGAAATAAACTTCCTTCTGGATATAGGTTCTGTTTATCCCCTTTTACATATTGGTTTATTTAGGAATAATTCTGACTGACCTAATATACAAATGAATAAAATATATAATTATTGGTGGGATAATAAATGAGGTATGTTTTTGATCAGGGGGAAATTCTAGATGAATTTAACGTTTCAGTCAGTATAAGAAATAAAGGTCTAAATTATGGATTAGGATGCTTCGAGGGAATTAGGGCTTACTGGAATGAATATCAAAAACAATTATACATTTTTCGAATCTACGACCATTATAAGCGGTTCAATGAATCTGGAAGTTCTCTACATATACAAATTCCTTATACCCCAATACAATTAATTCAATGGACGATCCAATTATTAAGACAAAATAATGTCAGGGAGGATGTATATATACGGCCCTTGTGCTTTAAGGGATCAAATACGCTGCGTCCTGATTTAAAAGATCCTTTTAATAGGGTTACTATTTATTGCACAGCGTTTGAGTATAAACCCAAGCCAGCCTTAAATGTTTGTGTTTCTTCATGGAGCCGTACAGGTAATAATATGATTCCGCCTCAGGCAAAATCAACGGGAAACTATTTAAATTCAGGATTAGCAACTACGGAGGCGAGTTTAAATGGTTTTGATGAAGCTATATTTTTAACGGATGAAGGGAATGTGAGTGAGGGGCCAGGAGAAAATATTTTCATCGTGAAAAATAACAGGCTAATTACCCCGCAAATATCCGATAATATACTCGCAGGAATTACGCGTGATACTGTCATTCAAATTGCAAAAAACCTCTTATTTCTCCCAGTTTCTGAACAGAGTCTGTCAAGAGCAGAATTATACTCTGCTGATGAAGTGTTTTTTACAGGCACAGCAATAGAAATCAAGCCGATAATTAATATTGATCATAGGAAAATAGGAAAAGGGATTGAAGGTGAATTGACTAAAAAAATTCGCTTTCATTATGAAAATATAGTTAGAGGAAACAATCCCCATTATTTAAGCTATTGTACACCGGTGTATTAAACCTAAAATCTTTAGTATTTCGCTTAATTTAAGTAATGGATAATTTGGAAGTTTCCTTCCCAGTCAAAATAAGGGTGCAATTCCTTCTTAAGCTTAGATTTCATAAGATAGTCCTGCTTTATAAGTAACCCTTTCTACCCTTATAAAACCACAAGAAAAAGCGTTAATCTTAAGGATTAACGCACTTTCAGCACTCTAAAATACCATTCAATTGACAATTTTTTATAATATTACCCATAAAATCAATAACCCTATAAATCAAAAATAATCCCCATAATCGAGTAAATAATAACCGTTGAAAACAGTACTGTCATATGAACAAGCGAAAAGATAAATAGTGATTTCGCCCATTTCTCCGGATCCATCCGTTTATAGCCATAGACACTTATGCCCAGCCAAATGATCCCCAAAAGAAGGGCAACCAGCATAAGGCCAATGCTTAAAGAACCTAACAGAAAGCTGATGCCGATCAGAATAACTAAATAAACATTCGTCTGGATATATGTCCTTCTGACGCCTTTAACAACAGGCAGCATCGGCACATTCGCCGCTTTATATTCATCATGCTTCCGGATGGCAATCGCATAAAAGTGCGGCATTTGCCAGATGATGGTGATGATAAACAGCCCGAGGATCGCAGGATGCGTGATATCCGGATGGATGGCAGCCCAGCCGATAAGCGGCGGCATCGCACCTGAAATGCTGCCGACCTCCGTGTTATAAATGGTTCTTCGTTTGCTCCACATCGTGTAAGGGACCACATAAAAAAACAGCCCCAAAAATCCAAGCAGCCCCGCTAACGGAGTCGTGAAGGCAAGAGCGAGAATTCCAAACACAGACATGAGGCTTGCAAGCCACAATACCTGCTTTGGCTTGATTTCCCCTGTAACAGTTGGTCTGCTTTGAGTCCGCTTCATGATCGAATCGATATCACGGTCATATAAATTATTAAACGCCCCTGCTGCCCCCATTACAAGGCTTGAGCCAATAAAGGCCAGAAGAATCTCTGGCAGCTTCTCCAGAAGGCCGAAGTCATACGTATATAAGGCCAGTGTTAATCCTGCAAACATCGGGATTAGATTGGATTTAATAATCCCTGTTTTGACTGTCAGTGCGAGGATCTTTGATAAAGGCCGTCCCTGCGTCTTCAGGGTTTCTTCCTCTTTCATGATCAATTCTTCCCCTTTTAATTATTCTCTCTTTCTCTAAACACCAAAACTCATTATACACCTATTATAACAGGAGTTGATACTCAATGATTTCTGAAAAATCCCAATGCTGGTGAACTCTCTGCAAAACGAAAAGAGAACCTTGCCTGCCGCTTAGTCCTCCCTGTTGATTCTAACATTATTTGCATGGTAATGGGGCTTATAATCGTGACATCTTTGTTTCATTTCAATCAGAAAATAATTCCCCCTGGACCTGACCCAATTTCTTCACGTTTTACCTTCTGGATATAGGATTCGTTTTCAAAGGTATGGATGTACCGGTTTAATTTGTAATAGCCGATATCATTAACCGTATAAAAAATGATTACCGGTTTTCCATTTTTATAGAAAAAATGAGGATGTAGGATATCTGGAATTTCCTTCAATTCATCCCACGGGTGAATAAAATTTAAGTAGTCTTCTATTCGCGGATTCCGCTCGTCTATATCTGAACGCATCTCTTCTCTGTAATCATCCGTATAAGGCAAAATCCGATCCTGTCCCCATGAACAGCCATGCCATATCGCCCCAAATTCATAAAGCTCATGCAAAGCAATCGCCGCCTGCAGATAAGATAAAGGTGACCTGTCCCCATCAATCGCACCCATAAAGTCATCCAATGCGAACTGAGGTTTAGGCGGACTGAGGAAAAAGTCATCCAACCGGCTGCAAAGATCAGGATCAGGAAGCTCCACTGCTGCTGGAATCGCCCACACCACTCCATTTCCGTTTCTGCCGCTGAAATATTGATAGCCTCTTAGCTTGTATTCTTTCATGATTTTTAATTGAGAGAATCCATTGATGATATCTTCAGGGTTCTCGGCTGAAATGCTCCAGCCAGCCGGAGGTTCATTTTGGTCTGCATCATCAGCAGAATTCACGATGATATTTGGCTTTACAGCTGAGGCGGTAAATATAGTCAGGTTTTTCATGTATGATATCTCCCTCTGAGTTATGTCATCCTCTTTCTACCTAATTGTACGACGCTGCCCTGTTAAATTTTCAGTGGGGTGGGTCAGAAAAATGAAAACACCTGTCCTCTCAGTCCAATGCATGAGGTCAGGTGCCTGATTTGGATCCAATAGTGAAGATGAAGATAATGCGAAGTGTTCTTTTGGAGGATTACTGATTGTTCAGCTTATAAATCTGCCGGGAGTGCTCTGAAATCTTCTGATCATAATAAGCAAGATCATGCTTAGATGCCGCAGATTCTCTAAGCTCGGCAATTTGTTCAATAGCCTGATCTGCTTTCACATCAATAACAGACAATTTTTCATTCATTTCATTCATTTTAACATTAGAGTTAGCTACACTATGAATCAATTGCTGGATAAGGTCCTCATGCCGTTTTAGGTCCGCTGTCAGCCTCTTATCCATCGAGTTTACTTTTTGGTCCAGAGTGTTCAGTCTTTTATCCATCGAGCTGACCTTTTGATCCAGAGCGTCCAGCCTTTTATCCATCGAGCTGGCCTTTTGGTCCAGTGTATCCAGCCTTTTATCCATGGAACCCACTTTATGATCTAATGATTCAAGTTTGTTTAGGATTAAATTCAGTACTTTTTCCACCTTTCTCACCTCCTTCTCGTATCATTATATCAGGAACTATATCGAATTAGACAACATCTAAGAGATCTTAGCATGGCTATTATTAGCTTTTCAATCTACCATATTAGAAAGTGCCTATCCCCATTACTGCTATGCTGGACAGGCACCCCAAAGCTGACAAAAGACGCTCTCTGATGCTACTTTTTCTTCCTTTCAATGATATAGTTACGCTTCCCTTTTTTAACCGAGTATGTATCGGTGGTTCTTTCCATAACAAAGCTGAAGTTATTTACCTTGCGCTTGGATATTCTTGATGCAAGCTTCTCTGTCCGGTCATATCGCATAGAAACATCTTTTTCAGCAGCGTTCAGTTTAAAACAATGCCCGCCGCTCACATAAACGTTTGAGGTATCATGGCCCTCAGGCATGATGGCATCTACATGATGAAGCGCAAACCACACACATTCATCGTGCCCAGGCGATGTATGAGGAAACCAATACATGTCCATTCCACCCGGAATTCTTACTGGTGCAGCTCTGCAGGGTCCAAGTATGGTTTTCGAACCGCTCGATGCACCATTCAGATCAAAGCCATAATAGTTTATGCTTTCATCTATGATCTCAATCGGCCTCTTCTTTACCATAAACGTATAATTCCCTTCCAAAACCAAACTGCAGTATTCGCCTTCTTCGTTATAATGGGCCCTAATTGATTTCGTTTCCGGTATGATTATATATTCCCGTATTAGTAATGCATTCATTGTAATTAATATCCTCCCTTATATTTCACTATTTAAAAAATGTAAATTAAGGAGTATACTATCTTATGAGCTGGTATACTCCATCTCAACTAGACTCTCAGGCTATCGTCTTCCCGGACCCGTCTGAGGGTTTTTTATGCTGTTACATCACGCTCACCTCCTTTGCGTCTCCAGCCAATAGGCAATCGCCTCTATATTTTTCTTGCTTTTATCAAGGTAAAAGAATTCTCCTCTTGCAACTCCCTCAAATCTTCTCCACTCCGGATTCGTGCTGCTCCAGTTCACTTCTTTTAGGCTATCCATTCGTTCACTCAGACCTTGTTTTTTGACTGACAGTGATTGGTATCCCCAGTCTTTCATTGCGTATATGGATATGGCCTGAATAAGCGGAAAGCTCGCCAGCATGGTTTCGTGATAGTTTCCGATTCTTGCAGGAGATTCAAAGGAGAAAAGTTTATCAAACCAGGAATTTACGACATCCATATAAGCTTCATCCTCTCCCCCAGCATTCTCCTTCCATTATCCGATCTGTTTAACAGCTTGCCTGCCAAAAAAGTGGCCACAAGCAAGCGCAGCTGGGAAAGTGAGAGGAATTTTTTATTAGCTGGCCGAATAATGGCTCTTTTTTCGGTTTCCACACCTGCTTCTATCAGCTTGGCATTGGATTGGAGAATCCGGTTCGTCATCCCGTTTAAACGGTCTCTCGAATCATAGGCGATTCGCTTGGACAATGCCACCTGTTTCCCTTTTGTGTTTAAATCAATAAAAAGCTGGTTTTCCTCATCTTTGGAAAGTCCTTCAAGGACCTGAATGGAGATCTCTGTCTTCTCCAGCAGATATTGAAGATGATAAGCATTCCGAATTTCTTCATCCTTCTCACTTTTCATACTCATGAAAATTTGATCCTCAAGCTGAAGAATGGCTCTCATCCGGTGTGACCCATCTACAATTCTTAATCCGCCTGGCGGTTGCCCTCCTAACATCCCCTCTTCTGCTGCGGCAACCAGCGGCGGCATATATATTTCTCCTCCTGCAGCATTCGAGAAGATATACTTTTTAATCCGTCTGACCTGAAGCTGATTCGTGTCTCTCAGAATAAGCTTTTTTTCTTTATGCATTTTGACCAGTTCGGAAACAGGCAGCGCTATAAAAGTCTGCCGCTTAGTGAAAATATCATGAACAATCACGGCTTCAGCCCTTCCTGTACAATTTTCTTTTTGAATTCCAATGAGGTCTGCTGGATTTTCCTCGTAGCAGAATGGCCTTTAATTTTCGAATTTTTCTTGTCAAACATGTGCCGGAACATAGGATCATCGTGCTTCCAGCTGCACTCAAATTTTAAGTGTTTGAGTTCGTGTATAGCTTCTTTGTAGGATAAGTTATGAGTCCTGGTCAGCTGGTTGGCACAATAAGCAAGAGCTATTTGCACACCCGAGTAACCGCTTACAAATTTAAGTCTATTAGCGCTTCTCTTAGGGAAAATCTGCTGCCATATCTGAAAAAATTCGATTGCGATCTCTTCTGCTTCCTTCGGATTGCATCTATAATACGGGGTACCTTTTTTTACTGTTAAAATGCCTTCAAATAAGGCAATGATGCATCTCTTCATGGTGGCTAATGATGTAAGTGCGGAGTTGTGAACGGAAATTCTGGAAAGGCTTTGTTCTATTTCAAAGATAGGCTGAAGCTTTGCTGCAACGGTTCTTGTCATCTCCGTATATTGGTCACGCTGATCGTAAAGCATAACCTGCCCGATATGAGCATCTCTTCTTTCCGTATTTATGTCAGTAAAAAGCTGCCTCTCCTGAGTTGTTGTCAAATCCAGGAATACCTGCATGGCAACAGGATATTCTTTCAATCTTTCAATATAGGTCTGCAGTTTGATTGCCTCATCCAGCCTGCCTGTTTCTTCCGCTGATTCTTTTCTGGATTTAAGATGGCTTATGGCAGATGAGAAACTCGCGCTGCGATGCTGGCCATCGATGATATAAAGCTTGCTTCCGGGAGTCAGTTCCCATCCATCCTCCGTTTGGCGAATCGCGCCTCTGGCCGAAAACACAAATGGGGAAAAGTAAAAATCCCTGCCTTCTTCAAGCGATTGGATGATAAACTCTCTAATCTCCACCCGCCTTTTTGGATCCAGCTTTCTCTGAACTTCCTCATCTACTTCAAATATCGCTTCCAAAGTCGCATATCGCAGCTGAGTGGCCAGTACTTTTTTACCAAATTGATTGTATGCCGAACCCATAATTCTGGTTAATACGCCAATATCTGTCATATTTCTCACCCCGAGATTCATTATAGGCATGTTGTCTGATTATTGTAAAATCATTTTTCACCATCACACTCGCTCCGTTCTTTCTAAGGCCTGATTTTGATAAGTCAGCCTGCTTTCATACTATTGACGGAAGCGGAAAGACAAGATAAAATACGCTGCTAAATTTTCGAACCTTGCGTGTGACTTTTATTTGTGATTTATGTCACAAATACCTTCTTGAAACACTCTTTTCAACCTTTCTAAAAAAAAAACAGATATAAAAAAAACAAATTTTCCTCTAATTTCGAACATTTTGTGACAGGCTGTTCTCAGCTTGATCATCTTGAAACTACGTGAAAAGAAAGCATAAAAAAAAGACTGAAACCCCGAGGGAATTTCAGTCTCTTCTCAGATCTATTTCGGCAATAATACGCGATCAATGACATGGATTACACCATTGGAAGCAGCAATGTCAGGTGTTACCACAGTGGCATCATTGACTTTAACAGGGTTAAGGGAGATTGTCACATCTTTTTCTGCGAGTGTTTTTGCCTTCATTCCATCTTTCAAATCTGAAGACACGACTTTACCCTGAAGAACGTGATAAAGCAAAATATCCTTCAGATCCTTTCTTGCCAATAACTGTTCTGCCGTAATGTTCAATTCCGTCAGAAGCTTGTTGAAAGCCGCATCTGTTGGAGCAAATACAGTGAATGGCCCTTCACCTTTAAGCGTATCAACCAGTCCCGCTTTCTCCAAAGCAGCTGCCAGGATCTTAAAATCCCCAGCTTGTACAGCAGTATCAACGATGTCTTTCTTAGTACCAGTGTTTTCTGCAGCTGATGCCAGTCCAGAGAAGGACAGCACCATCATAAAAACCATGGAAATGACAGCTAATTTTTTCATTTGAAATTCCTCCTTTTTCAAAAATGGTTTACACAAATCAACTATGTAAACTCCAAACTTTATTATTTGTTTGATTGTAAGTTTTATCCATATCGGAATAAATTTTTATAAGATTAATTTGTTTTAGGTTCATACAAAATAGGCGTGCCCTTCTTTTTTAGGGAACCCCTTATTCTTTCATTGAACTTGTTTTGGTCTTAGACATCTTATAGATGATAAAGGCATCGTTATTCTTAGTGACTTTTAATGCTCTCTTTTTAGCCTTCAGTAATGGAGCTGTAGTAATCGTTTCATAACAAACAGCTGGCATTAGCACGCTTTCATTCTCACTATAAAACATTAATTATTTTTTCTGGAAATCTCTATCGCTGTTTTAACAGCTTCCTTTATTTCCTGATATCCTGTACACCTGCAAATATTCGACTCCAGCCATTCGGTTATTTCTTCATCAGAAGGATTGGTGCGATTCAGCAATAGGGAATGGCAGTTCATGATGAAGCCGGGAGTGCAGTATCCGCATTGAAAGGCAAAGTGTTCAATAAAGGCGCCCTGGATCGGTTCCTGTATCCCTTCAATGGTGGTGATGTCTTTGCCGATTGTTTCAATGGCCAGAACCAGACATGACTTCTGGGCTATTCCGTCAATAATGACCGTACATGCACCGCAGTCTCCATTTAGGCAGCCTGGTTTCGCGCCTGTTAAACCAAGCGTGCTGCGCAGCACTCCTAACAGAAGTTCTGCATTTCGAAAGGAAACTCTTTTTTCCTCCCCATTTACTGACAATATAGTATTTGTGTTCAAGGAGCTAGATTCCTTCACCAGTCTCTCCCCCTAATTTTTCAGCTATATCCGAAAGGATGTTCCTCAGAACAAATAACCGGTATTCCGAAGAACCTTCGGAGTCATCCAGAACCTGCACATTAAGGCTGCGGACGGCCTCTGCCAATCTTTCTTCCATTCCAGCCCCCCTGCTCCCGAGAGCTTCTTCTAGCTGGAAAGCACGGAAAGGAAAATCAGTAAGGCCGCTGATTGCGATTCGGATCCTGCCTTCAGCCTTGACAGCAGCAGCGGTAAGCAGCGGATAGCCCGTATCCCACTGGCGCCTCCTTTTGATGCTTTCAAACGGGACATGAAGATACTTTTTATGTGTTTTTATGCCCACAAGGAATTCTCCGGGCTTTAACATAAGACGGCCTTTAAAAATATCATGTATCGGAACGTTTCGAATGCCTCTACTATGCGCTATCATCATTTCACTGTCGGTTAAAAGGAATGGCAATACGGCTTCACGGTAAAATGTCTGCCCGCAGATATTTCCTCCTGCCGTTATTTTATTTCTCGCTGTCCGGTCAGCTATTTCACTCACGGTTTTGCTTAAGAGCGGGAAGAGATTGATTTCCTCTATTTCGGTTAAGCGCAGGGAGGCTCCTGTAAACAAATGATCTCCTTTAAAACCGAAAGTATTGCACTCAGGAATACCTTTAATATCAATAACGGCACCTGTTTTCACCTCATTTAGCCGGCCAAGTGTAATGATTTCCGTTCCTCCTGCAAAAATGACAGGTTCCTTCCCTGATTCAATCAGCTCCTTATATAAATTGGCCGCTTCTTTTAAGGCTTCTGGTCTATAATACTCAAAATCAAAAGGAATCAAAGCGGTTTCGCCTCCTTTACTTTCCAGATATATTCCGGAGTTAAAGGCAGCTGATTTAAATCCATACCTGAAGCAGTGGTTAAACAATTAGCAAGCGCGCCGGGCATTCCCAGAAGGCCATGTTCACCAATACCCCTTGCTCCATAAGGGGCATCCTTCTGCTGAGTTTCAATGAAGTCTGCAATATATTCGGGGTTTTCCCCATAATGGATTGGCCTGTAAGTCCGCAGCTGCGGATTGATGACTCTTCCCAGTTCATCAAAGATGAAGCTTTCTCTCCCCGCATAGGCAAGCCCCATTCTCATAGCTCCCATTACTTGCCCTTTCGCCATTTTAGGATGAAGAACTTTTCCAACATCCACTACAGAAACCGCTTTTATTAGACGATAAGTATAATCCCGTTTATCATACTCTACCTCTATAAGGTGTGCCGCGACGGTCCACTCAGGACCAGGCTTGCCCTCACCGGTTTCCGGATTCAGATAAGTCATCCTCCTTAAAGTGTAGGAACCATACCCAATAATCTGTCCCCCTATCGTGTTGCCATTCGGGAAAGTAAAACCGTAAACGACGTCCTTAAGATCTAGTCCTGTCTCAGGTTCATCTCTAAGGAACACTCTTCCGTTAGCCACGTCAAGCTCCTCTGGGGCAGTACGCAATACACATGAAGCAACAGCTTTGATTTGCCGAATTACATCTTCAGCTGCCCGCAAAACAGCATTCCCGGCCATAAATACTCCGCGGCTTGCGACCGTTTTCCAATGCTCCGGAGTGGAACGGGTATCAATTTCCATTTTCACATGTATTTGATCCATGTTCATTTTCATGCGCTCAGCCAGGATCTGCGCCAGGACCGTTTTGGTGCCGGTTCCGATTTCCACCACACCGGACATCAGATTCATGCTCCCGTCAGAATTAAAGGTTACTAGAACACCGGAGCTTGCATTCGTATCAATGGTGGAGGTCTTCCAGCTGCAGGAAATTCCCTTCACACGCACCCTTCGCTTATCCAGTACCTGAACTGCACCCTCATCCCACTTCACAATCTCCTTCAGGCGTTCGATGCATGCCGGCAAATTTCCGAGATTACTAGTATTTAATGGCACCTGTGTCGGTGTTGTATGCCCTGGCAATATGGCGTTTCTTTCTCTGAATTTGAGCGGATCGAGCTGCAACTTACGTGCAAGAATATCCATTGTCCGCTCAAATGCAAACAGCACCTCGGAATGGCCAAATCCGCGGTAAGGGCTGCCATATGGATGATTGGTATAGACACAGAATGAATTGCACCACACATGTTCAATATGATAGGGCCCGGTGCAGTCTGCCCCTCCGGCACGGCTGACATCAATGGCTTTATCAGAATAAGCTCCTCCATCGAAAAGATAAATCATCTCTGCCGCTTTTAGAATTCCTTCCCTGGTACAGCCTAATTTGATTTTGGCCTCGAGACCGACATGGCATGGTGCTGTTATTAAATCTTCTTCTCTGGAGTAGGTAAGCTTCACCTTCTTCCCTCCGACTGCCCGAGATGCAATAAAGGCAAGAATTTCCCATTGAATGGCTGCCTTTCCTCCATATCCGCCGCCAACAAAGGGGGTCTCAACGATGACTTTGCCTGTATCTAGCTGAAAGGTACTTAACAATTTCTTGACCATGAAGGGTGCCTGAGAAGAACTCATGATATGAACATACCCATCCGGCTTGATTTCTGCAGAAGCACTTCGTGTCTCCATCGCTGCATGATCAGAAGGAGAAAACCTGAAAGATTCCTCAACTATGACCTCACTCTGTATCCAGCCATCTTCTATACTTCCTTTACGGATTTTGGTAATGTGGGAAATATTCGAATTGGGTACTGGGTATGCAGCACCTAACTTATCATATGAACTTAAATTTTCATGCAATAGCGGGGCATTCTTTTTCAGGGCTTGGGAAGGAGAATGGACAACGGGGAGAAGCTCATATGTAACATCAATTAAAGTGGCAGCTTGTTGGGCAATGAAGGGCTGATCAGCGACAACCAGGGCGACAGGCTCTCCGTGGCAGCGGACCTTTTCGAACGCAAGGGGCGGCCGGTCTCTGATTTCTTCACCAGTTAAAGGCAGATCTTTGCTCCCAATTATAATCGCTCTAACTCCTGGAACCTTTCTGGCTTTTGAAAGGTCAATGGAAACAATTCGGGCATGGGCATACTTGCTGATGACCATTTTCACATGAAGCGCATGATCTCCACGTTCATCTGCCGTATACTTGGCCCTTCCCGTCACCTTGTCGTTTGCTTCCTTGCGAATTACATTTTCTCCGATAATATTCATAAAATTCCACCTCCCGGGAACACCCTTTATCAATATATTGTAGAGATGGAGCTGTTCATTCCTAATTTCTCCAGGAGTTGAATATGATTTTTCAGGAAGTCCACCCAGCTTTTATGTCATAAAAAAAGCAGATATTCATAGTTTCTATATAAAAAGGTAAGGTGGTCATTCAGCGTGAACGGATACCAGACTTTGTGCCATCAGTACGCCCATATATTAAAGGGAAAAATGACGCTTGAAAATGGAGTATGCTCTGTGGAGATAAAACGGAACCTAAACGTTGCCATTCAGGGACGGCCAAGCAAAGGGGAACTGGGGGCCGCGCTTTCGTTTGAGTCTTTGGACCATCAAGGAAATGCACTTAACCTTGGTGAAACTGTTCTTCTGGAAGAGGAAATTCCTCTTTTAACACAGATGTTAGTCAAAAACGGAGTCATCATTAGTGCCCTGCACAACCACTGGCTGTTCGCTAAGCCCCACATCCTTTACATTCACTTTCAATCAGTTGAGCCTCCTTTAGCGTTCGCGCAAAAAGCAGCGGAAGCTTTTCATGCCATTAAGATGTATGGATAGTCTTTCTTCATGGTTTTGGAGGGAAAATTAATGGCTGCAAATAGATGAGGAAACTTGCAAATAGACCAGCAAACCTGCAAATAGATCAGCCCATCCTGCAAATAGACCAGCCAAGCTGCAAATAGATCAGCCCATCCTGCAATAGACAGTCAAACCTAAATAGACCAGCCCATCCTGCAAAATAGACCCGACAAACCTGCAAATAGACCAGCTAATCCTGCAAATAGACCAGCTAATCCTGCAAATAGATCAGCCCAACTTGCAAATAGACCAGCCCATCCTGCAAATAGAGTCCTCGAATCCGGGCTTTGAAAAGCTTGAAAAAAATGAGTGGAAGCAAGCGGCTTCCACTCATTTTTTATTTTTCTGCTATCCCAGGCGCATTATCACCATCAATGTTAACTGCCTTCTTAGAAAGTGCCAGAACCTTCTCTTTATCCGGCAAAGCAGAAATCGCACCCTTACCGGCGGCAGTGAGAGCTCCGCTTGCATTAGCAAACAGCAAAATGTCTGCATGCTTTTCTCTTAATACGCTTAACACATTTTCAGGGTTTGCTTTAACTTCCAGAAGCTTGAATAAAAATCCGCCAATAAATGCATCTCCTGCACCAGTGGTATCCTGGACATCTACTGTGAATCCCGAAGACTCCCATTTATCAGCTTGTGTATATAATTCGGCTCCATCAGCGCCCTTTGTATAGACCACAGCCTGAACATCTCCCTTGAACAGAGAAGCAATTGCTTCATCCTCATCACTGATTCCGGTGATGAATTCCAGTTCTTCATCCGAAACCTTCACAATATGAGCATGAGGCAAAAATTCGAGAATGGCAGCCCGGCAATCCTCTGGACTCTCCCATAACGGCAGTCTGACATTCGGATCAAAGC
Source organism: Bacillus sp. 22-7 (assembly GCF_010628845.1). Taxonomy (NCBI): domain Bacteria; kingdom Bacillati; phylum Bacillota; class Bacilli; order Caryophanales; family Bacillaceae; genus Bacillus; species Bacillus sp. 22-7. The sequence continues at coordinate 96,122 of NZ_NJQY01000006.1, forward strand.
TGACAAGGCCGCCCTTCTCCTTCATTAATTCCAAAGCTCTCTTATGGGCTTTTTTCATCGGGCTGTCGACCAGGTCAACCGAGCAGAAGTGCAGGATATCTCCTTCACCAAACCACTCTTCCTGCAGCTCCGATTCTTCAAACAGCAGATCTGCAGACGGTTTCCGGTAAAAAGAAAAATCACGCTCACCGTTTTCTTTCAGCGATACAAACGCAAGTCCTGTGTTCGCTTCGCTGGTGCGGAGAATCTTGTCTGTCTCCACCCCGGCGTTTTGAAGCTGTTCAATCAGAAAATCACCAAAAGCATCAGAACCGAGCTTTGTAATCATCGATGCATTGTGTCCAAACTTTGCCACAGCCGCAGCAACATTAGCCGGTGCACCGCCCGGGGCCCGCTCAAAAGCGGTGACATCTTTTAATGCAGCCCCCTTCTCGAGCGGGATAAAATCTATTAATACTTCACCAATCGAGTATAATTTCGTCATGTTCTCACCCTTAACGTGTAATGCCTTGCTTTAACTCATGCTTCGTATAAGTGCAGCTGACTTTCTTGTCACTGAACAATCTGATTCCGTTAGACCCTTTTTCAGGAAACACTCTTGCCGTGAACACAGCTTCCCCATCATTGATAAAAATCTCAGCAATACTGTGGTCAACAAACACTTGAACTCTTACAGAAGAATCGATTTTCAGTTCAGAGGTCCTTACAAAACCGTATTCCCCGCCAAATGAAGATGCAAATTTTTCCCGGTTCAGACTCACAGCTTGTGAGCTGCGGTCAAACTCGAGCACTAAACCCTCTTTTTCAGAAGCAAACAGCTCAATCCCAAATACATCAGCATCTACTGTATCAAAATTAAATTCGAGCTCGTGCTGCCCGATTCCTTCATCAATCATCAGGCTTCCCGACTCAATGGTCACGCTGCTCGTTTCCGACTTTACGCGAAGCTGCTTCAGCATTTCTGCTGGTCTTTGAGCAAGCTTCCCATCGACAAGAGACAGCTCACGCGGAATGGACAGGCAATGCGCCCAGTCCTCTTTATCACTCGGATAATCGATTTCACCCATGCCGGCCCAAGAAAATAACAGGCGCTCATTATGTTTGCCGGCAAAGGTTTGCGGAGCGTAAAAATCAAATCCTTTTTCAAGCTCCTGGAAATGCTCAGGCTCAAATGTAAGAGCTTCTACATCCAAATGGCCCGCTGCATACATGACATTATATAGATTATGGTAATCATGCCCTTCAGGCTTTAACCCTTGCGGAGAGAAAATAAGCACATCCTTGCCGCCTAGCTCAAAATAATCCGGACACTCCAGCATATACACCGAATCAGGAAAATCAATCTGCAGATCCAGCTCCCCTTTAAAGGACCAGGCAATGGCATTATTAGATTCATAGACAATGATGGCACCAGTCAGGTTTTCACGCTGTGCACCAAGCAGCATATAGTAGCGTCCGTTCTTTTCAAACACCTTTGGATCGCGGACATGCCCGGTATAGCCCTGCGGAACCCCTTCAATAATCGGGTTGTTTTCATATTTTTGAATTTTCCCTTCCTGGTCCATGATCGCCAGGCACTGATTCGCCGATCTTTCCTCTGCACTGTATTTGATATTGCCTGTGTAGTACAAATAGAGCATTCCGTCCACCTCAAGAGAAGCACCGGAATAGGCACCATGAGACTCATAATCCTCCACCGGCACCAGTGCAGCCGGAAGCCGCTCCCAGTTCACAAGGTCCGCTGATTTCACATGGGCCCAATGCTTCATGCCGTGCATCGCACCGAACGGGTACCACTGATAAAACACGTGGAATTCTCCGTTGAAATAAGCAAGTCCATTAGGGTCATTAATTAAACCGTACTGCGGATGGATATGGTAGGCCGGCTTCCATGCGGATTCTGCGGATTTTTCCCGGAGCCTCTCCAGTTCATTCTCTTTTGCGTCATATAACGTTCGATACTTCTCTTCTGTATATCTCTCCATACTAAGTCCTCTCCTGTAAAAATAGAGAAGAGAGGAATTTCTCCCTCCCATTCTATTAATCTAAGTTTGGTTTTTTCACTTTAAAGTACACAACCGTCAGAATCGCTCCTACTGCTAAGGCCAGTACATTGGCGATAATATAGTTGATATGTCCGTTTCCTTGTGCCGCCACAATCGCGAAACCAGGCAGTGCAGTCGCACCAAAGCCTAATGCCTTAATTCCTGTCATGTATACATACGCTCCGCCAATGGCACCGCCAATACAGCCCATAACGAGCGGAAATCTATATTTCACGTTAACCCCAAACAGTGCAGGTTCAGAGATTCCAAATAAAGTCGAACCAAACGCTGAAATGCCAATCTGTTTGGCTTTATCATTTTTCCATAGAGCCAAAGTGTACCCAAGCACTGCTCCACCCTGTCCCATTAAAGCAACCGACATCAGCGGCATAATGAAGTTCGATCCTGTGTCAGCAATCAGCTGTGCTTCAACTGCTCCAATTACGTGATGAAGGCCGGTAATAACAATCACCTGCTGGATTCCCGCAAACAGCATGAACCCGACAATCCCTAAGTTATCGACACTCCACATCAAACCCGCGGTAATGCCATCTGATAACAGACGGCCAAATGGCCCAATAGCCGAGAATAATAGAAAACCAGAAACCAAAATCGTTAGAAAAGGCGCAAGGAAAAGCTTGATAATATCCGGAACTTTTCTGCTGAAAAATTGGTCAAGCTTAGCCACAACAAGTCCCATTAACAATGCAATGATAATCCCGCCCTGGAAGGCAACAAGTGAAACCTTTAAGCCGAATAAACTGATGACTTCCGGCTCGACCGTTCCGTTTCCAACTAAATAAGCGTTTGCAAGATCGGGGTGAAGCATAATCGCACCAAGCACTAACCCTAGAACCGGGTTGCCGCCAAAACGCTTTGTCGCTGAATACACAACAAGCAATGGCAGAATCGTAAAGATCCCGGTTGACATGATACTGATAAAGCGATTAAAGCCAGCAATGGCCGGATACATTTCAACCACCGACTGTTCGCCGAAAATTCCTTCCTGGCTGAGAAGTCCTGTAACCCCCATCAAAAGCGCAGCGGCTAATAAGCCTGGAATGATTTCAACAAACACATCAGATAAAGCCTTGATCCCTTTTTGAAAAGCATTCTGTTTCTGGGCAGATTGCTCTTTTACGTCGCCAAGTGACATTCCTGAAATGCCTGCTTCTTCTGTGAAGACAGCATATACATCATTAACTGTACCTGCCCCAAAGATAATCTGCAGCTGATCTCCAGCTACGAACGAACCTTTCACAAAATCAAGCTCTCCAATGGCCATCGTGTCTGCCAGTGAATTATCTTTCAGAACCAGCCGCAGCCTTGTGGCACAGTGGGCTGCGCCCTGAAGGTTTTCTTTCCCTCCAATTAACTTTAGTAATTCTTGGACTGTAGGCAGGTATTTGGATTTTATGTTTGCCATTTGTCTATTTCCTCCCCTTTATCTAGAAACGGAACCGGTTCCATTTCTGGATAAAAAAATAGTCATGTTTGTTCATTAACTTTTTGGAACCGGTTCCTTTTTAGTTTAAAAAACAACCCGCTTCTCACCCTATATAAGGGTTCGTCGTGCGGGAACCGGTTCCATTAATTTGATTATAGTACAGTTTTCAGTTTTCAACAACCCATTTTTGAAAACGTTATCAGCTTTATATACTTTTCACGCTCTCACCTTCAATAAAATCAAAACCGGAGACCTGCAAGTTTGGGACCTTTTCGCCATTTGTCAATTTGATAATCGTTTCGGCAGCCATGACACCTGTCTCTTCATTTTTAAATCGAATGGTCGTTAGGGCAGGATGAATGACTTCTGAGATGTTGTATCCGCCAAACCCAGCGATTGAAAAATCCTCCGGCACTTTTTTCCCCAGTTTCGTGATAGTCTTCATCGCTCCAAATGCAATTGTGTCAGTAGCACAAATAATGGCTGTCGGAGAGCTTTCCTCGAGCACTTCCTGTGTAACTCTGGCCGCATCCTGCAAATCAAACTGGGATACAAAGGTTTTAACATCAGAGACTCCAGCAGACTTTAAACCCTCCATTATCCCCTGCTTCCGGCGCTGCCCTACGGCTATATCACTTTCCGCTACTCCGATATATGCCACAGCGCGATGCCCTTTTTGTGCAACATACTGGCCCATTTTAAACCCTGCCTGATAATCATCATTAATAATGCAGGTGCAATGATCGACCTCCTGGGCGACGATCAGAACCGGAATTTGAATGGAGTTAATCGTCTCGATATGTTTTTCCGTTACGCCTGTCGCAATCAGAATTATGCCGTCCACTTTTTGGCGGGACAAGTTGGTCAGGCTTTCGATTTCACGGTCAACATGCTTGCTTGTACTAATGATCAAGGTGGTATATTCCCGCTTTCTCAGCTCTTCATCAATTGACATCAGCACCGTCGATGTTACATAAGAATCCAGCGTAGGAGCAATGACACCGATAAAGTTCGTTTTCTTAGCCTTCAGGCTTTGTGCAAACGAATTAGGTTCATACTTCGTTTCCTCAATCACCTTTCTGATTTTGGCTTTTGTCTGTTCGCTTACATGGCCGCCATTCAAATACCTCGAAACGGTACTCTTCGCAACTCCGGCAAGCTTTGCTATATCTTTGATCGTTGTATTCATGAAATGTTCACCTTTTTGGATTTAGAATTGCTTATATTATATATGAATAGTTGAAGTAATTATAGAGAGGTGCGTGTGGGAACTATCGTACAGCTGGTAAGATTAGATTTATTCCACGATATTTCAGCTTTCATTACAGTCTTACCGGGATCACTGTTACGACTAACTATCTCACCTGCCGCTGTACCTTACCAAAATCTTTTTTAAAAAGGTATCCTCCGCATTGATTACTTTAGCAGATTAACTTAAAAATCACAGCAGCAACGTTCACAATTACAGGCTTGATTTTTCTATACATTCCCATGACGATTGAAACTCTGTTGGAGAACCTATCATCGTATCCGAAAAATAGCAAACAACTAAAAAACATCATAATCTATTTACATAACCATTAAAATACACTAGGCAAAAATCCGTCCTGAGGGCTGCTTTTTTGAACATAGCTTTATTGAATTCTGACTCGTCTATGGCGAATTTGGTCCATTTTTTTATAATAGATTTACCTGCTCACAATCCTTATCTGTAATAATTAGCGGTCTCATCATATCATGATCCTCGTGTTCAAGAATGTGACAGTTCCATACATACTCTCCAATATAATGCTTAAAGGGAACTAAAATTCTTCTTACCGTATCCTAGGTGTGTTTACGATGGAATAGTATGCATTTACTTTAACAAACTCTTAAATGCCAATAGTACTTTTTGATAAAGTTTTAGTTAATTTTCACTTCTTCAACAGGACAGGATAGTTAAGCAAGGCATAGAATTTAAAGGTATTTTCCTCTAAAATATAGAACAAGTATATGAAATTTTATTAATCGGATGTGAAACCAGTGACAAATTTGAATAAATTACCCCCTATCGAAGCAGCACACCAGTTTGTTAATGCCCATTTTCCGAATTGTAAGGGAGCTTTATTAGCAGGAAGTGTTGTACGGGGTGAAGCAACAGAAAAGTCTGACCTTGATATTGTTATTTTTGATAAAAACAATAGAACATCTTACAGAGAGTCATTAATAGAATATGGCTGGTATATTGAAGTGTTTGTACATACTTTAACCTCTTATAAACAATTTTTTAAAATGGATTATGAAAGAGCGAGACCGTCGATGCCAAGAATGGTTTCAGAAGGGATCGTCCTAAAAGATGATGGGGTAATTGAGTCTATAAGAAAAGAGGCAAATGATTTATTACATAACGGTCCACAAGAATGGTCCGAAGAAACGATAAATACAAAGCGATATTTTCTTTCGGATGCACTCGATGATTTTATAGGTTCTTCTAATAGATCAGAAGAATTATTTATAGCCACTACACTTGCTGAGTTATTAAGTGAATTCGTTTTGAGAACAAACCGTCAATGGATTGGTGCATCTAAATGGGTATATCGTTCATTAAAAGATTATGATGAGGAGTTCGCAAATCAATTTGTAAAGGCTTTTGATATATTTTATAAGACAGGCAACAAAGGCCAAGTTATAGAATTAGCTGATAATGTCCTGCAGCCATTTGGGGGAAAGTTGTTTGATGGTTTTTCTTTAGGAAAAAGATAGATGTGATCTTCAATTGGGGGGAGCGTTAGTTGAAGATGAAAAAATTAAGGGCCTATTATAAGGCCCTTAATTTACATTTGATTAACAGAGCCAAAATAAAAATATGAGTTCGTTTTCTACTTATTCATAAATCCAGGGGGAAAATAATAAGGCGGAACCTTCATCCACCCTCGTTTTCGCATAATTGTTTTTAGAGTTCCACCAAACATAGCCCATTCAAGAAAGAATTCAATCCACATTTTTACTGCATCATTACATAATGCATCTGCTTTTCTCTTTGCACAAAGCTGAGAGGATGTAACGAGCTTAAATGCTAGTCCATTTGTAATTTCATTATCTGTTAACTTAACCCCAAAAGGAACAGCGTTAGGCTCTGATTTCGGTTTTGAAGAAGTTACATCTCGCATGGAATACTCTCCTCTTTCTTTTTTAAAATATTCCTTATTATCGGTAGAAAAATGTATCTTATTCTATTTCAATGGACTTCCAATCTTGATAAGAATCAAAGGGCAATAATTTTTTATGACTTTAACCATTTAGAGCCCAAAAGTGTATAAATCATATAGAATAAGCATCCCTTATGTTTGCTCTTATTCATTAGTGGGGTGGAAAATCATGGGTTGGTTTAGCCGCAGTAATCATTCGTTCCAATTTAGCTTATTTTCTGTAAAAGACAAGGAACCTATTGATCTTTACTTTTGCCAATCATTTTTTTCGTAAATAACCAGCCAGACTGAAATTATTGGTACTTGCGGCACAAACCGAAAAGCCCGAGTTTAATTGATTTACCGGGTCCTTATCCATCTATCTTTACATTGGAAATTGTGTTAATTTCCCTAAGCTCTATCACCTGGTTCCTCTTGCGAAAGCGGGTGAAAAACGGGGAACGTTCTCTGATGAATATTGGTCTAGCTAAACAGGAAGATTAATTAACACTAGTAAGTTTTTGCATGGGCGTTTAAAGGAAGAATATATAAATTCCTGAATTATAATTAAAAAGAAATGAGTGTTAAAGATGAAAAATTTTCTCCCTGTATTGGCGCACGTCCTGGCAGCCTTTCTTACTGCATTTGCAGGAAGAAAATCAGAAAATAAACAAGTTAGGAAACTCTACTTCGCCTTAATGGTCCGCGGCTTTGTATGGTCCAAGTTACAAACCGAATATCTTATATGGAGAATAAATAAGAATACCGATCGTTCTTTAAATAAATCACAGGATTAACTACATTAGCACCAGAGGGAAAAGATGATCATCAGTTATTTACATTTACACTAAAAAGCCGCCAGTACTTATACAGACGGCAGAAAACAATCGTTTAACCGGTTTTCAAATTCAGATTGATGTATTATGAGCTTCTTTCCCCATGCAGCTGCATAAAAATGGGTGGCACCTTACAAGGATGAACCTCAATTTTCTCCCATACCTTTCCGGTTACATAAGGTTCTTCATTAAGCCATAGGTCCAGTTCCTCTCTTGATGGATACTCCACCACCATCATGGAGCCAATCATTTTTTCTTCATCATCAAGGATCGCTGCAGCATATAAATGCTCTCCTTCTTTACATCTCTTCTCTACACCTCTCAGATGTTCTTCCCTTGCCTGTAATCTTCTTTCCAAGGCCTTCTCATCAGTGCCGTCATAAGCCGTAATAATAAATTGCATAAATTTATCCCCCTCTGCCTTTTTTCGATACTGCAGCGACTGCTTTTATTTCAACTAATTGATTTTCATAACCCAAAACGGTGACTCCAGTTAAGGTACTGGTATGGTCCAAACGCTTCTCTAGCAGTGTTCCATACAGTCACTAAATCAGAATGATCAGCAAATGCTGCAAGTACCTTCGTATAAGCCTGCATCCTTTACCCAAATAATAACACAATAAAGTGTTTTCTAACGATTATCTCTAAACAGAGAAAACTCGTCAGCTAACAGTCAGTTCTTTTCTTTTGAATTTGTATTGGTAGAGTCGGCGCATACATTCATCTGTACAGCTAAGATTAAAAATATATGTATTGTTAGGCACGTATCGGGATATTTCTATTAGGAACGGTGTGTCTGAGCAGAATTTTTCTAATAAGGAGTGTGAATTTTGAAAAAAGTTGCCAACAATGTCCATATAGGTGAATTAATAGCTGTCTCCAGCGTTTTTAAATTAAATACTTTTCAAATGATCACATTACTGGAAAATGGCTTAATGGAAGTATTCGATAACAAGGAAGCTTTTTTTAATAAGTATGGCAATAAGGAAACATATGACGGATTAGATTGGTGCGAGTTAAATAATGGAAGAATCTTTACTATGACGAAATAGAAATAGAATAAATCCTGTAGCATACGATAAGGAACGCAGGCATCTTAAGGAGAGTTTACGATATTCTCTTTCTATAGGTGGTAATTCTATAAATGCTTATGATAGCAGCTTTTTAAATGATCGTGCCCTTATCGCAACAGTCATTAATACATGATTTTCATGCTTAAAGCAGAAAGTGGTCTTCTTGGCTTTAATGCTCTCCTCACTTTTTTCTCAAATCCTCTGATAAATGAGTGTTTTATTGTAAATTATAAGTTTGTGTTAAAAAATTGAGGAGGGATCTGTATGCAACAGGAGCAACAAGCGAAGAATAAAATGACGAAACCTGCCGGAACTGATCCGCAAAAAGTAAAACAAGAAATCCAAAAAGATGTAAGCCAGGGGCAAGGTGCAATGACTTCCAAAGAGGCAGGAGCAATGAGAGATTAGAAGACCATTTCGAGTGGTTTTTTCTCTTTATTTCTTTGCTATTGTGATGAAAATTTAGGTTGCCAAGCAAAATTTTCAAGGAAAGAACAGCCTGTTAAATAGTGTCTATACTATAGGTTTTTGCGTTATTCTAATAACTGACTGTTAAGCTATAAATCATCAATCCAGGAACAGTACTATTATGTACACCTGAGCGCATAAACACACTCATGGTCAAAATAAGCTGGTTATTCTCCATAGCAGACTTTAACACAAACATAGCCGATACAATAATACTCGCAGTTGTCGTCTGGAGTGTCTACCAGATTACTTCTAGGCACAATTTCTATTTGTGGAAATAATGATTTAAGCTTTCTTCCAGAAGAACAGCTTGACTGATTCTCTTTCGCATCCCCTAACATTACAGCTCACCTCCTTCATAATAGATTATTTAAAAGGAGGGACAGGTGTATAGTTGTTAAACAAGGATATAGAAAAAATATGTTAAGAAATTATTATTTTTTAAGGATCAATCAAGAAAAAGAAGCTCGATTCGCAGTTCCGCACCGCGAATCGAGCTTCTTAAATCTGTTCATTTACCTTCCTTGCTCTTATTGTTCAATAGGAATCGTTGTTTTGACATCCATAGCCTTCCTCTTAATGCTAAACCACGCATTCTTACTCGCCGCTATCAGCCTAAATCCAAGATATCCCATCAGCGGATAAATCGTTCAGACCAATGTGACGAACCAGACAAAGCCAGCATCGAGAGCTGCAGCTCCAAATAGGTGCACACTGGCTTAGTATTTTCTAAAAACCCTTTATAGTTACAGAGATACATGTATCTGGAGTCCTTGAAATTGATTATTTTTCTAGCCGGTATATCTTCTCTGTCTTCAAAAAAGAGTGTACATAAATTAACAAAGCGGAGTTCAAACTATAGAACAGACATTAAAGAATTCAAAGGTGATCGAATGAATCAAAAAGTAATTCAATCCTTGCACATATATATTCTGCAAATCATTTCTACAGGATTTCTTGTGCATGTGCTCATTCTTCCAATCCTGCTTTCAACAGCAAAAAGGGATTCCTGGTTAAGTGTTCTTTTTAGTATAGTGCCTATGATTCTTTGGTGCCTGATTATTTTCTACATCTATAAAAAAATGGACCGTCAAAATGACCTGATCACTTTACTGAAAAGAAAAAGGTTACCTTCATGGATTACTTCCATCATTGCTTTATTGTTTGGACTATATTTTCTGTTATCAGCATTTATTACCCTCAAATTCACTTTTTTTTGGGCAAAAGGAAATTACGCTTTTGAAGTCCCGAATTTAATTATTGTCTTTCTTTTCTCCCTTGTTTGTTTTTATGCATCTGTCAAAGGAATCAGGACGATTAGCGCCATTGCCTTGATTGTCATTCCGATTGTTTCATTCTTTGGCTTTTTTGTCGCAGTAGGGAATATTCCAAACAAGAATTACGAGTTGCTGTTTCCCCTCTATGAAAATGGCATTGAAGGTTTATTTAAAGGAATACTCTGTTCATGTTCAGGCCTGTTTGACATCACTGCTATTTTATTTTTGACTCCATATCTTAAAGACAAACTCAAATTAAGGTGGGTTGTATTAGTTGGAATCATACTTGCCCTGTTAACATTGGTCCATTAATAGGAGCCATCTCAGAATTTGGCGTAGAGGAAGCGGCCAAAATGAGGAACCCGGCTTAGACCGTCGTCTAATATTGTTTTTCTATTCCATATTTTTTGTCTGTTAACCAAATAAATCCCTACTAAAATGTGACTGCCTCCAATTAAAGTTGATATATCTAATTTTTCATTGGCCATTGGTAAGAGCCAACCAGAAAGCACGCCAAAAAATGGTGCTTGGAATAAAAATGAACTAACCCTACCTGTATCTTCTTTTTGTAAAAGAAAGAACCAAATTGCAAATTGAACTATTGAAGCCATTATTGCTTACCAAATGACCCACTTCTTAATAAGCTAAATGCTTTAGCTAATTTAACTAACTCCTTCCACTTTCTTTACTGCATAACAAGGCCACCGTCTACATAAAGTGTCTGCCCTGTCATAAATTTGCTCCAATCTGAAGCTAAAAATAAGACCGGCCCCTCAATATCACTTGGTGAAGCAAGCCGTCTTAATGGTGTTTGGGAAATAATCATCTCCTTTACTTCCTCTTTTGTATCACGGCTTGCATCTGTTGGATAGACTAATCCTGGCGCTACACAGTTGACTCTAATTCCAAAAGACCCCAGTTCTGCAGCCAAATTTCTACTATAACCTACAACAGCACTTTTAGCGGTTGTGTAGTCAGGGTATGGTACAATCGGCCTTTCTACTAAATTACTAACCATATTGATAATGCTTCCTTGAACTCGCTTTTTCATAGCTGGAATAACAGCCTGGCAAAGGTAATGAGTAGAACGAAGTGTACCATCCATTTGCTCCTGATAATCCTCCCAAGTGAGTTGCCAGGCTAATTTTCGTTGATCTGGATTAAAAGTGTATGGTCTAAAAGCGTTATTTACGACCACATCAATTTTTCCTGTTTCTAATAAGATTTCATCAACCATATCCTTTACAGCGTGCTCCTGCGTTACATCAGCTTGAATGGCCCAAGAATCTCCACCAAGTTCAATACAAGCTGAAACAACCTCTTCAGCTGCTGATTGGTTTTTTACATAATTAACGACAACAGTAGCACCTTCTTTGGCAAAACCTTTTGCAAGGGATGCCCCGATTCCACGACTTGATCCTGTGACAAGCACAACTTTGTTTTGAAATTTCATTCCATATCTCCTATTATTTTTTCGGAATAAGCTCCTCTGTTACAATATTCTTCATGTTCAGTGGGTTTTCAACCAATCCTAATCTTCTATAGGTATCTGCTGCCGCTTGTAACATGTCCATGTCAAAAGTGCCTAAGCCCCGTTCCTCAGTTGTTGCCGATACACTTGATTCGTTGCGAATCTTAATAATTTCCAGGTTATTGGCTTCGTTTTTCCCATCAATAGCATAGGCCGCCGCTAAAGAAGCTGCTTCATCCGGATTATTTATCATCCATTCAACACTATTTCTATAACCAATGATAAAGCTTTGTAAAAGCTCCTTTTTCTCCTGGTATGTTTCCTCTGTTACAACAAATACATCACTTGGAAAGTTTAGATAGTTCTTAACCTCCATGACGTTCACTTCACCCAGACTCTTCTGTTGGCCATTAAATAAACCAGTATCTGTAGCAGCTGTTGCGTCCACTTGTCCTTGCATTAATGGAGCAAAGTTTAAGATGCCTGTTTCAACAATCTTCACGTCTTCTTCTGTTAAGCCTGCCTCATGTAATAAAACTAATAAATTTTGTCTTGTCCCACTTGAAAGGCTGTAAACACCAATCGTTTTCCCTTTTAAGTCTTCTGGCTTCGTAATGTCTTTATCTTTTAATGAAACAATATTGAACACATTCTGAGGATAGATATTATAAATCACTCTTAGTTTTTCCCCTTTGTCTAAGGCAAAAAATAATGAGCCTGGATCAGTAAAAGCAATGTCGGCTTTTCCTGTGAGAATATTTTTAATTGCATCTCCCCCTCCTGCACCAGGAATAAAGGTCATGTTTAATCCTTGTTCTTTGAAAAACCCTTTCTTCTCCTCTACAAGCAGGTTTGTTTGTTCTGTAATCGGTTTGCTCCAGCTTGCTACTCGAATTAATTCCAGCGTTGCTTTCTCTTGTGTTGTACTAGTTGAATCTTGGTTACATGCTGTTAAGATTGTTAAAATTGCTATAATAAATGCCTTCATCATGGTCTTCATTTTCTATTCATTTTCTCCTTCTTTTTGGGCTTTATAAGCCATTTCTCTACCAGTCGCACACCTTCATAAAAAAACATCCCTAGCAGGGTGAGTAATATAAGGACAGCAAACATTAGGGGTGTATCCATCATCCCTTGTGATGCAATAATCATGGCTCCTAATCCTTCACTGCCTCCAATGAACTCCCCAACAACGGCTCCAACAACCGCTAATACTACCGCGACACGAAATCCAGCCAAAATACTAGGCAGCCCGGAGGGAAGTTTTAGATGAAGTAATGTTTGCCATCTTGTAGCATTTAAAACTCGAAATAATTCTTTTTTATTTGAATCAGTTTGCTTAATTGCCACGATAGTGTTTTCCAGAAGCGGAAAGAAGCATATAAGGGCGGTTATGACTACTTTTGATGTCATCCCAAAGCCAAACCACAAGATAAATAACGGGGCAAGTGCAAGCTTTGGCACAGCCTGACTGGCAATGACATAGGGAAGAATGATTCTTCTTAAGAATTCAATTTCTCCCAAGATCATACCCGCTATTAAACCTATTAGACTTCCAAAGAAAAGTCCTAAAATAACTTCTAAGGATGTCCTATAAAGATGCGGCAAGAGATACCCGGACACCATTCCATCCCAAAGTACAGATAAGACGACTGAAGGAGCAGGTAAAATAAGCTCTGACATCGTACCTGCGATAAGCTCCCATATGATCATTAGCAAGAGGAACAGTACGAATGAATAAAGTCTGTAGTTTTTCATCCTTCCCACCCATTCATGGTAGTTCGAATCTTTAAGCAATGCTCATTAAACGAGGAACTGTACCGATCAGAAGCTTGACGCGGCTTTGGCAGTGGTACGGTTAATTCTAAAATAATTTCTCCGTTCTTCATGACTGCAACCCGATCCGATAAATACACTGCCTCAGTTATATCATGAGTAATAAATAATACTGTCATTTTTTGATCATGACACAGTGATAATAAATCATCCTGCAGCTCTTCCCTTGTAATGGCATCAAGTGCAGCAAAAGGCTCGTCCAAAAATAACATTGAAGGATGATTAATCAAGGCTCGTGCTATAGCGACACGGCTTTGCTGGCCACCTGATAGTTCAGATGGATAATGGCCGTCATAATCCGTTAGCTTCATCATCCTTAATAATGTCTTGGCTCTCTCGCAATCTTCCGCTGTTCGCTTTCTTTTTAATGAAATGGGCAAAAGAATATTTTCAAGGACCGTCTTCCACTCCAGTAGTGTAGGTGCCTGAAAAACAAAGCCGATGTCAGATGAAGGTCCGGTTATTTTCTTATTTCCTAACGCAACTGCCCCCGTAGTGGGCTCTAGAAGTCCTGCTGCTACTTTCAATAAAGTTGTCTTCCCGCAGCCGCTTCGTCCTAATAGGCTGTGAAATTCTCCCTTTTTAATCTCCCACGATGTATCATTTATTATATTTTTTTCTCCATCATAACTATAGGTTACGTTGTCAATGATTAAAAAACTCATAGTATTATCTCCTAATCTACATAAGAGGCAAGATTTTCTGAATATTCCTCCGCAAGGTGTTCAATATCCACCATATTTACTAAGTCCAGTAAATTAAAACGTCCATCATGATGCCATGCTGCTTCTGGGGCTGTCATATTTCCCAACCTTGTTATACGTGTTACTCCCACTCTTCCTAATAGCTCTGCGATTTCAAAGAGTTCTTTTGGTGACGCTGCGATCCCAGCCGTTTGCAGATACGATCTTGAGTTCTCGATATATGACGGGATATCAACTAACTCGTCCACTTCAACAACTCTGATGACTCGATTTAAACAGCTTGGTGTTAACTCATTTTCAGCTTTATCAAAAACGACCACCCAGGAATTATTTTGTTCACCAAGGATTTCTTTTTCTTGGTTAGTAAATAAACTGAACTCTTCCTTTTGTCTCCATTCAACAAGTTTTGCTGCTTCTTCTAATGAAAGACTTCTGCGAGGGTACCTCTTTTCAAAGCTTTCTAATTCATGGGCTAAATATCTGGCAAACTCTCTCGGTTCAATATTCCCGCCATTTTGCACATAAAAAACATGCGGAGAGTAACAGCCTTGTTGATCATACCGAATTACATCATATGCAGCATCCCGGACTGTTTTCCATACTTTACGAGAGTCAAGGCTAACCCTTGAAACAATACCAAAACTAATTTTATGACCAAATGGAAGGAAGCGGGTGGTAATGGGAACACGGCTTTTTATTGAATCCAGTGCTTGATTGCCGCCATAAGCAAGAACAATATCCGCATGCTGATATACACGCTTCTCCTTTTCTTCGTCACCGCCCTTCCACCAAATGACGGCTAAACAATCTGCAAGTTTTGGCTCAGCCTCGGCAATCATCTTTGCAAACCAGCCTGCAAATAAGGGTTCCGCACTCGGCAGCTTGCCAATGGTGCCAGATTTTACGATTAAACTTGATATGAGGCTCCAAAGTGGAAGAGCAGGAACATTCCCAGACCAGACTTGAACCGTAATATTTGCTCCTACAGCCTTAGAAAATCCTTTTTTGACTCTTGGCTGAAAGTCTTCTAATAGCAAAGGGTTTCCAAAATCCTCCGCAATAAAACGCTGCAAATTTTGCTTGCGAAAAGTTTTTAGATAATTTGTTAACCCAAGCCTAATTATTTCCTCGTTATAACCTGTTACAATTGGCAATAATTCTTCTGCCTTTTGCCGATAGGGGTTAGATCGATCCAGCAATTGCTCAATAACTCTATCAATGATTTCAATAATTTCTGTCACAGACAAAGATTTAAGTACCGAGGCAGCTGAAGCTTTTACCACATTAATAACCTGATCAAGCTGCTGTTGTGATAATAGTGGAACTTGTACGTCTAGCTTCCTGTCATTTCCTTCAAAGGTTAAGGTTTTATATTCTGGCTCCCCCTTGAGAGTGCTTGGAAGATAGCCTGCGATTTCCATCATTGAAATGACCCCTTTGCTGCCTGTATGAATTCATCTACAGCCATTGAGCATCCTTTTGCCTCTGCTCCTTGTGCCCGCCCTAATAATATAAATCCTTCCTCTTTCTCTGCACCGAGGTCCTCCGTTAAAATCGTTGTGACTGAATTAAAGTTTGCTAGATCACAATGAACCAGCACTCCTTTTTCTCCCTTCACAACCTCTTCCCCTGTTAATGGGTTTATCAGCCTTGTTCGTATCCAATGTGGACCTGATTTTACTGATGGTACTGTACTATTCCCATGATCATAAAATTGCGTACTCAATTCAGTCATTCCATACATATTGATACATTCCGACTTATCAACCCCTAACAATGTCGAAAGCTGGGTATAAAACGTCTCTAAATCCAGCTCCTTTGATTTATTCTTAAAGCCACCAGTATCTAGAATTCTACTTCCAGCTGGAAGGCGGAAGTATCTCCCCTTTGCTTGCAGCTCATCAAACAAGTGAACAAAACTAAAGGATGCACCAAGAAGCGCTATTGACTGACCCAATTCCTCAGCTTGCTCTAAGGCGAGCAATAAGGAATCAACCTTCAAGCCCCGTCCATCGACAAAATATTGGCTGTCATGTGTCCCATATTCCTTATATGCCAATGCTAGATAATGTGACAGAGAAGAATTGGGCATATTCTTTTCAGCGGGAAATAGGATACCCATTTTTATTTGTTTATGCTCCTTCATAAAACGAGCTTTAAAGTTTTTTAACATGGATTGATTGTATACCTCTAATGTTGGGTGGTAATGCTTCCCTCTAACCCCTTTCGTTGTTCCGCTTGTCATAAACACATCCTCTGCAGTTTCCGTATCCTCACAGCTTAGGGTGAGCTCCTTGAATGCATTTATGGGCACCGCAGGGATATCCTTCCAACTTTTGACCATCCTAGGTGTTTTCCCTTTCTGACGACAATACATTTGAAAAGGTTTGTTATTCGAATATTGGTACCGAAACAAATTTAATGCCAGGTCATTAAAGGCTTCATCAGAAAAATCTTCACTTCTCATAAAATGAAGAACACGGTCTACGATTTCATTTCTCATTTCGTCATACCCTCTTTTTTGAAATTATGTAAAGCTGAACATAAGAGCTTACTATATTTATTTGCTGGCCCTTTACTATAGGAAAACAAAAAGAGCACTCTGCAGGCGCAAAGTGCTCATAGTTCCCCTAATCACATTCCCTACGCTGGCATTATCCAACAGGTTATCACGGTCAGCAACGGAATAGTTGCAATCTCAGCCAGTTTCCACCAGCCCCCGATATGTATTCAAATATTTTTAACCACCGTTTCTCACAGGAGATAATTATTTACCTTATCATTGGTCAAGATGTTATTCAAACTTATTAAACAAGTAGCATGATTTAATAAGAATAAATATTTTTCTTAAACGATGGATATTTTTCAGTATAGCATTGTTGAACAACATAAACCAATATGTTAGTATCCCGCCTTACTTATCTACCTAATTATATATATATCAATAATCATTGAATCATTCAACTAACATTATATAAAAAGGCACCAAGCAGGCATATTCTTATTCACTATTCACTTAATTTATACTGAAAAAATTAAGTAAAAAGACATGTTCCATTTTATTCTAAATTTTACAATAATAATAAGGGGAGAATTTCCTTTAGACGAAGACCTGTAATTTGAAAGGAGAGTATATGAAAAATAATTTATTTACAAAATTATTTCTTGGAACTGTCTTACTATTCATGACTGCCTGTACTTCTGCTACGCAAACTTCACCTGAGAAAAAGAATTCGGATAAAAGTGAGACTCATTGGTCTTACAATGGAGATACCGGTCCGGAACATTGGGGAAAAATCGATGCATTTTCTGCGTGCGCAGATGGTACAGAACAGTCACCAATCGACATTGAACAAACTAATGAACAGACCGATCAAGCATTAAGTGATATTAAAATAAACTATAGCCCTACAGCTTTTACACTTATGAACAATGGCCATACTATACAAGCTAATGATACATCTGGCAGAAATAACATAATAGTAAATGATGAAGAGTATACACTGAAGCAAATGCACTTTCATAATCCCAGTGAACACCAGCTTAACGGAAATAAGTTTGAAATGGAGGGACATTTAGTTCATCAAAACAAAGAAGGACAGTTGGCTGTTCTTGGATTTCTTATTCATACTGGAAATGAAAATAAAGTACTTGAAGAAATCTGGGCCGCACTTCCAAAAGAGAAAACGGAAAAGGATGTTATTTTGGACAAGTCTATAAACCTTGAAAACTTATTGCCAAAAGAGAGAAAACTCTTCAGCTATAGCGGGTCATTAACAACACCGCCTTGTTCTGAGGGAGTAAAATGGTTCGTCTTAGAGCAGCCGATTGAGCTGTCAAAAGAACAAATTAATGCATTTGGTTCTATTTTCCCTCATAATAGCAGGTCAATTCAGCCTCTCAATGAAAGAACAGTTTCTGAATTAGAGTGAAAAATTCACCTTGCACCGGTTAAAAGCCAGTAACATAAAATTCCACTCAAAAACTCATCAGTCTGCCCATTGGACGAGAATTTTTGGATAATGGTGTTTTCGATAAAGCTAGTTGGCAGCTCCAGTCAATCCATCATTAAAAGAAAGGTGTTATATATCAAAAAAGGCCATTATTTTATGAAAAGGATTGTTTCAATTGGATTGGATACCTGACAGAAAGTCGAGAACACCTATTTATAAGCAGCTTGCTTTTTATCTTGAAAATGGGATTGCAGATGGCACTTTTCCCCCGATAAGCCGCTTCCCTCTGAAAGAGGATTGGCCAAACAGTTTAACATCAACAGGAGCACGGTTGTTGCGGCATATGATGAACTGGAGTCCAATGGAATCATCGAACGCAATCAGGGAAGCGGTACAACGATCAGCAAGGATATTTGGGGGATGACAAAGAGAAGGATTCCAAGCTGGAACAGATACATTGAAGCGGGCCCCTTTTTGCCTAATTTCTCTGTTACAAAAAGAATCCATAGGGAACTAACTGGGACCAAGCTGATTAACTTAGCCAGCGGGGAACTGTCTCAAGACCTTTTTCCCTTATCGTCCCTAAGAGAAATTACATCCAGCTGATCCTTTATTGGCCCTTTGGGATATGACCATCCCCAAGGGAATGAAATTCTTAGAGAAACTCTTGCTGCCCATGTAAAAACATTTCGGGACATTGAGGCTGAATCTTCTTCTATCCTGATTACCTCAGGGGCACAGCAAGCCTTGCATCTTGTGATTCAATGTCTCCTGAAACCGGGTGATGCTGTAGCGATCCAGGATCCTTCTTATCACTATAGCCTCCCCCTCTTTAAATCTGCCGGCATCAAAACCTATTACTTAAAAACAGATAAGGATGGAATTGATCCGGACGATATCACTGCATTATATAAAAAACACCAAATTAAAATGATCTTTTTAAATCCTATATACCAAAATCCAACGGGTACATTATTACCTGAAAACCAACGAAGAAAAATCCTGGAACTATCTTCTAAATATGGCATTCCCATTGTGGAGGATGATCCATATAGCTTAACCTCTTTCACAGGTGAAAAAATGAAAACTCTTAAATCCCTTGATCAAAATGGAAATGTTCTATATATTAGCTCTCTGACAAAAATTGTTGCTTCTGGCCTAAGAATAGGCTGGATTATCGGACCGAAACCGGTAATTGAAAGATTGTCAGATGCAAAACAGCAGGACGATTTTGGACATGGAAGCTATTCTCAATGGATTGCCAATGATTTTATTGAATTCAGCAAATTTGAATCCCATATTAAGCATTTAGTGAAGCAATTAGATCATCGAAGCAAGCAGATTGATACAAGTCTGCAGACCTTTTTTCATGATCAAGTTGAATATAACGTCCCTGAAGGCGGTATACATCTATGCTTCAGAATCAAGAAGGATTTTAATGGATTCAATTACTCGAAGAATCCTATTAAGAGAGGCGTCATCTACGTTCCTGGCAGCTCAATGGGAACTGAGAAAGGATTTATCCGTTTTACATTTGCAAGGGAAAAAGAAGAAAACATTCATGAAGGTATTAAACGATTTGCTGAAGCCCTTGCATTCATATAGCAGCAATCAATTTTAAGGATGGCGTTTAGTTTATTGGAGTTAAAGGTAAATCACGCATGGATTCTTTTACCCATGCGTGATTCTATCTGGCCAATATTCGGTTGTATTATTTTTTATTCAGTGTTGTCTCTAAACTATCTGCCCTGCACAGCCAAACGGCTATGCTGGAGTTCCTCGGAAATCAGGCTATAGACAACAACTTTTTTTCTGTATTGTTTTACCACATCAATTCGATCACTATAACTGTAGACAATAATCCTGGGGTTTGTTTCCCCCCGCTTTACATCCATTATTACGGGCGTGCCGGCTTTCGATGGCGATAAAAAATTCTGTTCGTTCCCAGGATGGATATAGTGCTTCTTGATAAAAATTCTTCGTTAAATTGATTTATAAATTTAATTTTTTCCTCGCTTTCGAGAATCTTATCTCCAAAGGTAACGGTAACGTCCTCCTCTTTAAGCTTGGAATGTGTTTCAAATTTGCTGAGGAGCCAATTGACAGTACCCGTTGGCAGGCAGGTTATGACAATTTTTAATAAACTAACAAGTATAATTGGAATTAAAACAGCCCATGTCACTTCTCATCATCTCCCTTAGCTAATTAAGCCCGCCAAATATAGATTCCAAGTGAAGTGAGAGCAATAAATATAACCACCACATATATTAAAGTTAAATTTGCTGTATTTTTCTTAGCCGAATTTCCGTAGTCCTCGTCTGATTTGCCTGTCAGCACCAACGTAGAAACAACAGCAAGAATTAAGATCAATACCACTAAACCTAACATCACTTTCATTCAGCACACCTCTTCTTACTTCTGGATCGTTATTTTACTTAACTAAATGATAACTTACTTAAAGTATAAAATAACCATCCACTACAGCATAATTTTCCGTTTGAAAACCAGCCATCTTGCAAGTAAGGAGCTATATGATTACCCCCAATCCTAAATCTAAAGGAAGCCTCTAAAGACACATACAAGAAAAAGGACAAGATATTGACATTGCAATATTGCTGCACCTAGTAGATTTCTGAAGGATCCTTATACCCGTCTGGCTAATGCAGTGGACGCTCTACCGGGATTCCACGTAAATCTCAGTAGTTCTTTCTAACTAGATCCTGGATGTAATCTGCCCTGCTTTTTAAAAGGCTAGAAAATTGACGTTAGTCTTTTCTAGCCTTTTTATTTATTAACTTATTCTTAATACCATTTTCCCATAAATTTTTTTCAAATACAATTTCGGCTTCAGCTATTTCTTCTAATGGATATATTAATAGTCTTTTTCCCAATTACCTTCACTCTTCATTCTGCTCTGATCTCAGAGGATTTCATTTTGAATAACTTTAATTGAAAGGGAAAAAGACATCATTATCGTCAAGAATTCTTCAATTTGCAGATTTCCGGTAAGTGGCTAAATTCTGTAAATCTTTATACAGAAACATTCTCGGCATATACAGGTTCCCGCCTTAACACTTGACCAGCGGTTACCCCTAAGTACTTCCCTTTTTCTGCAGCCAGCTGTCCGTTAACAATTACATAGTTAATACCTGAGGGCTCTTGTAACGGATCCTCGTAAGTAGCATTGTCACGAATGGTTAGTGGATCAAAAATAACAATATCAGCCGCAAATCCTTCTTTTAATAACCCTCTTTTCTTTAGACGTAACAATTGAGCAGGAGCACCGGTCATTTTACGTATTGCCTGTTCAAGCGTAAGGGCATTATTGTCTCTTACAAAGTGCCCCAATACTCTCGGATACGTACCATATAAGCGAGGATGAGGTTTTCCTCCAAAAATGCCATCAGATCCTACAATTTGTAATGGATGCTGTATTCCACCAGTAATTACTTCTTCATCACCCCAGTGTACAAGCATAGTAATTCCCGCACTTTCTTCAAGAAGAAGTTTGAATGCTGCATCGGCAGGTTCAACATTTAAGAGATTGGCAATTTCCACCATATTCTTTCCTTCAGCCCACCGATTTTTATCCGTTGAGACGGATGTAAGCGTGATATTCTCCCACCCGCAATTCAATACCCAATTTTCATAATCGGAATTATGTTTTAAGTCCTCTTTTATGCGGGCTTGTACGCTAGATTCCTTTAGCTTTTCCAACAATTCTGCTGTACCGCCAGAATGCATCCAAGGTGGTAATATAGCATGAAAAACAGTAGACCCTGCTGTATATGGATATTGATCAAATGTTACTTCTATCCCTTCTGACCTCGCTTCATCCATTCTTACTAGAGCCTGTTCATACTTTGATCGATTAATTTTCCCAGCAACCTTAAAGTGGGAAACATGCAGCCGTACCCCCGATTGTCTTGCTACATCAATAACTTCATCTAGCGCCTCTAGTGATTTGTTGCTTTCATTGCGAATATGAACCACAAAGCAACCATCGTACTTCGCTGCACCTTTGCAAATTTCAATTAATTCGTCTTTGCAGGAAAATACATTAGGAGGATAAACCAGGCCTGAAGACAACCCCACAGCTCCCTGTTTCATGCCTTCCTCGACAAGATCCCTCATTTTCTCCATTTCTTCTTTAGTAGCTTGCCGGCCATCAAATCCCATTACCAATGTACGTACAGCTCCATGAGGAACTAGATAAGCTGCATTGCCGGAAATTTTAGATTGATCCAAAAATTCAAGGTACTCTTCAATCGTATTCCATGGCCAATCTCCAATATCGCCGTTTAGCCCCTTTAATTGCTTTTGCCAAAGGGGTTTTGTTTGTTCAGATACAGGCGCTACAGATATCCCGTCCTGCCCAAATAATTCTGTTGTTACCCCTTGCAAAACCTTAATTTTATGAATCTCTGGTTTGGTACATAGAAGGTCCGAGTGTACATGTGTATCGATAAACCCTGGAGTGACAGCCATTTTTTCTGCATCGATAACTCGATTTGCACTTTCATTCTTCAAATCGCCAATTTTACGGATAATACCATCTTTAATCCCAATATCAGATTTTGTCCAAGGATTTTCTGTTCCGTCATAAATACGTCCATTTTTAATGATTAAATCAAACATAATTTTCCTCCTAAAATAATAGATTGATTTTTCTTATATGGATGGAATAAATGCTTACCCTATAGAAGTTTTCTTAATGTGAGGGTTTTCAACTTTTTTGTTTCCCCACATTTTGATGATAATTTGTTCAGATGGCCGAGGAGTTAAACAGCTGACAGCGATCATCAAAATTACGGATAGAGCTGTTGCAGTTACAATGGTTTGCATTCCAAAGGGATTCGGAAAAAGCTCACCAAGAATGATATAGCTGATTAACCCTGTATACATTGAGACAATAGCTCCCCATGCATTAGCTCTTTTCCAATAAAGACCGAATACAATGGGTGCAAAAAAGGTAGCTTCCAGTCCACCTATCGCATAAATTACTAAAAATTGCAGATAGTCTGGTGGTGTTAGAGCAAACAATACCACTCCTAGTCCAATAATCAGGGTAGAGAAATAAGATAACTTAGCTACTTTTCTTTCACTTGCTTTAGGATTGATGTAATTTAAATATATATCTTTTACAACAGAAGCACTCGTCACAAGTAGCATTGAGTTGACCGTTGACATAATAGCTGCTAGCGGAGCCGAAAGTACGAGTCCAGCAACCCATCCCGGCATTATATCTAATATTAATGTCGGCAATGCCATATCTGGTGCTGATAAATCCGGATATAAAACCCTTACAAACGGACCAAGAGTTGCAAAAAATATGGAAAACAACGCCATAATCATTCCACTATAGATTATGGACTTATGCATTGAATCAGTATTTTTGAAGGTCATTCCCCTAACTGAAGCATGTGGTAAACCAATGGCTGCGATGCCAAAAAGCATAAAGTAGGAAAAAAGCATTAATGGTGTTGCTCCTGACGGTCCTGGTAATTCTACCATTTCCGGGTGTTCAGCAACTAGCTTTCCTATTAGGCCACTAAATCCGTCCGTTTTAATTAAAAAGAAAATCCAAAGCAGCACTCCACCAAAAATCATAATGATGCCCTGAATAGCATCTGTTAATGCAACTGCTCTAAAACCACCGTATACAGTATACAGAACAACAGCTAGCCCAAAAATAAGTAATCCAGTTTTATAGGGTAAACCCGTTATTGATTCTAAAATGCGGGCTCCTCCTACAAATTGAGCTACCATATAGGCACTGATAAAAAGGATAACCCCGATAGAACTTCCCAGCACTACCGCTTTACTTTCATATCTTTCCTTGAAAAAATCCGTTAAAGTGACAGCATTAATTTTCCTTGCCACTATCGCAAACTTTTTCCCAAGAATCCCTAATATATATACACCCATTCCAACTTGTGTAAGGAGAATAAGCACCCAGCTAAATCCTGATGTATATGCCACCCCTGGAGAACCGATAAAAGTGCCGGCGCTTGCTGCCGAAGCTAAAATAGTGAAGGTCAATACAAATGGTCCAAGAGATCGGCCTCCAATAAAATAATCCTCCTGAAAGTTTGCATTTTTAACCTTCATTTTCTTGTGAAGAACAATCCCGATTGCAAACGTAGCAATTAAAGTAAGAAATATCGGTATAAGAACATCCCATTTCATTGAGTGAGCACCTACCTTTCATCCTCAGCTTCAATCGACATATCCTTATAAAAGAACTTAATCATGAAATAAGGAAGGATACAAAAAATCGCTGTGCCCATAATCCCTCCCCAAAAGAACCAAGCAGGAAAACCAAGAATATAAGTCATTGAATCTGCGGTTTTGTTAAGCCCAAGCCATAACGATACACCCCCGACCAGAAGAATGTTTATTACAAATAAGCCTACCGTAGCCCACATTTCTCTCGTACATTGGGAATACCTGCTGTCCTCAATAAAATCATCTTGATCACTCACTAAACAATACCTCCTTTTGATGTTTTTACTTCATTTCAATATAAAAATTGACGTTACAACTTCATTTATCAGTATAAATACTCAATATATCATTAGTCAACATAATAATCTTAATTTTTTGATTATTATTAATAAATTGATTGTTAAGAAATATTTCCATGAATCTCATTTTTTCAACTGTAAAGTAGGCAATAAAAAACTTTTGTTGCTGATTTTTGCTTGACGATTTCCACCAATCCAAGGGTATAAACTTTAATCACAGTGTTCTTTTGCCCTCCTCATTAGCACTCATCACAATCGGAGTGTTACGAAAGACATTCTTATCAATAAAACCTTCAAATACAGATATGTTCTCGCTAATTTAACAGCTATTTGCTCCATTAAAATAATGTAAAATAAAAAGAAAAAATTGAAAGCATGATAAAATTTATAAAAATTCAGAAATATATTTCGCACAAAAAATCAGGAGGATAAAAAAGATGAAAGACATTGAAAGAATAGAAATAAAAGCATGGAAAGACAAATATCCTTTACTGAATAAGCTCATATCGACAGAAGAGGTTTTTTGGATCAATCCTAATCTGGAAACGTTTCAAACTGGAATTAAAAAATCTCCCCTTACTCTAGAAGATGTAAAAGATGCAGAGGAAAGGCTGCAACGTTTTGCACCATTTATCTCTAAAGCTTTTCCTGAAACAAAAGAATCCAATGGTATCATAGAATCTCCTTTAGTGAGAATACCTTCAATGAAAAAATCCTTAGAGCAGAATTATCAGCAGCCTATTCCAGGAGAATTATTATTAAAATGCGATAGTCACCTTCCTATATCCGGATCTATTAAAGCAAGAGGCGGGATTTATGAAATTCTCAAGCATGCAGAAAAATTAGCGTTTCAACATCAATTGTTAACCATTCAAGATGATTATTCGATTTTAGATAGTGAAAAATTTCGAACATTTTTTTCACAATACTCAGTCGCAGTAGGCTCGACTGGAAACTTAGGACTTAGTATTGGCATCATAAGTGTAAAATTAGGTTTTAATGTTTCTGTTCATATGTCAGCTGATGCAAAACAGTGGAAAAAAGAATTGCTCAGAAGCAAAAATGTCAAAGTTATTGAATATGAAGATGACTACAGTAAAGCGGTAGAAGAAGGCCGATCCCAGGCATATAGTGACCCAGCATGTTATTTTGTGGATGATGAAAATTCTCAAGACCTATTTTTAGGTTATGCAGTGGCTGCATCTCGATTGAAGCAGCAATTGGAAGAGTCAGGGATCATAATAGATAAAAATCACCCTTTATTTGTTTACCTTCCATGCGGAGTAGGCGGCGGTCCTGGAGGCGTAGCCTTTGGTTTAAAATTATTGTTTCAAGACAATGTTCACTGTTTTTTTGCAGAACCCACCCACTCGCCATGTATGCTGCTCGGCTTAATGACTGGCCTTCATGATAAAATTTCTGTACAAGATATTGGCATTGATAATCTTACAGACGCTGATGGGCTTGCTGTAGGGAGGCCATCGGGATTTGTTGGTAAAACTATAGAGCCGTTTCTAGGTGGAACTTATACTGTCAGCGATGAACTGCTTTATAAGTTATTAAAGGAACTAGTTGATACAGAGGGCATCCAGTTAGAACCTTCTGCATTAGCAGGACTGATTGGACCAAGTAAATTATGCAGTGAAGGTAAAGATTATTTACACATGCACGGTTTAACGGAAGCAATGAATAAGGGTACACATATTGTGTGGGCGACAGGCGGAAGCATGGTTCCTGAAAAAATGATGGCACAATATTATCAAAAAGGGCTGGAATTAGCATCGGGAAATAGAAGCAGATAACTTGACTATAATATAGGAAAACACCCCTTAGTCTGTAATCAAGCTAAGGGGTTAACTAATTAGTTTTAAAATAAAAAGGTCCTGCTTTACTGTTAATGCATCATCATCCTTTTAAAATAGGCATCACTTTATCAATTGCTTTTTGCAGTTTTTCACTATTTTCACTATACATCTGCTTAGCTTCTTTTACTTCGGTTCCAAGAGCAAACAGCTCTAAGTCTGCTTGGCATTTTTTCAGGGTCGAAAGAATTAGGGCTCGATCCTGAGGTGATGGGACTTGTAATTGATCGTCAAACAGGTCTACTGTTAACTCTCCATAGGAGTTAACTTGTCCCAGAAACACATTTTCGACCGTTACACCAAGCTTATCTAATTCAGTGTATAACCAGGCCCGGCTTCGTCCGATCGTGGCAAGCGGTTCATCCATTATAACACCATCCATAATGACAGTCTGAGGCTCTTTGATTGGAGCAATCGCCAAGTTTAGATCCTTTGGTGTTAATGGCTGATTTTCTTTCTTTAGCATGACGGACAAATCTCCAGTCGGCTCTAATACGGCGAATTCTACATCCGCCACTTGATAAACATCCTTCCTGCGAAGCAGCTCCAGTAACTCATCTGTCGTGTATCTTTCCTTTTTCATGTTATCTTCCATGATTTTTCCGTCTTTTATAAAGATAGTTCCTGTACCTTCTACAAAATCACGAAACTTTTTACTTTTTAAGGAAAGTACACCAGAGATAAAGGGTATCGCTGCAAAGATAATAACTCCGATGATCCCGTGAAAAATGCTCCGTTCAAGCCCCATAGCAACCTCAGCACCTATACTCCCAATAGAAATACCAGTGACATATTCAAAGAAAGATAACTCTGATATTTGTTTCTTTCCTAACCATTTCGTAATAAAGAATAAAATTACAACAAATAAAATTGACCGTACGGCAATATCTAACCATGCAGGCACTGATTAACACCCCCAGCAAAAATAATATCTCTTAAAAACCTTTATACTGAAATTCTTCCCGTTCCATTTCACCTATTCGCTTTTTTAAATCCGTTACTACCTCATGGACACTCATCATGGTTTCATGAAGTGTACGCTTTGATTCAAAGTCTTGAGTCCTAAGTGCTAAACTGGATAAATCGGCTTCTGCACCTTTAAGGCTGGCAAGAGTCTGTTTTACATTTGATGCAATCGTCATTTAACATCCTCCTTATCCTTTTGGCTTAAAAATAAGGGCTCCCAGCATTCCAAAAATAATGGCAGCTGAAATACCTGAACTGGTTACTTCAAACATTCCCGTGAGTACACCAACTATCCCGTGTTTTTCTGCTTCCTGCATAGCCCCATGCACAAGGGAATTGCCAAAGCTTGTAATAGGTACAGTAGCGCCTGCACCAGCAAAATCAATCAAGGGTTCATATAATCCAAATCCATCTAAAATAGCCCCTGCTACGACAAGAGAACTTAATGTATGTCCGGGTGTCAATTTAAACACATCAAACATAATCTGCCCAATGACACAAATCAAACCGCCTACGGTAAAAGCCCAAAAATAGGTCATATGGATGATTGCCCCCCATATTCAATGGATACTGCATGGGCGATACAAGGGATCGATTCGCTTTGCTGAAAAGAAAGTGGAGATAATAAGGCACCTGTGGCCACGACTAACATTCTTTTAAATTCTCCTTTCTTCATGCGATTTAATAAATGCCCATAAACGACGGTTGCTGAACAACCTGGACCACTTGCACCTGCCAGGACTGGCTGACCCTCCCGATAAATCATAAGACCGCAATCCTGGTATCGCTCTTCACTGATGGAAATTCCATGCTTTTTAAATAAATCAAGGGAAACTTCACGCCCTATTTGGCCAAGATCCCCGGTGACGATTAAATCATAATAAGATGGATCAATGTTTCTTTCCGTTAAATGCGCCTCAATGGTATCTACCGCAGCAGGAGCCATGGCCCCTCCCATATTAAATGGATCTGTTAAGCCCATATCAATTACACGGCCAATTGTTGCAGATGTAACACTTGGTCCTTCACCAGAATCACTTAAAAGGGCCGCGCCAGCACCTGTGACTGTCCATTGGGCAGTAGGAGGCTTTTGTCCGCCATATTCAGTTGGATAACGAAATTGCTTTTCAACTGCTGTATCATGACTGGAGGCTCCAGTCAGTATATATTTAGCTCCATTGGTATTAACGATATAAGCAGCTAATGCAAGCCCCTCCATTGAAGTAGAACAGGCACCAAACAAACCAAAATACGGTGCTCCAATTGTCCGGCTAGCGAAACTGGTTGGCGTTATTTGATTAATTAAATCACCGGCAAAGATAAATTGTACTTGATCCTTTTGGATTCCGCCTTTTTCCATCGCTTTCTGACAAGCTTCTTCAAAAAGGACTTTATGTGCTTTTTCATAGGAATCTTGTCCAAGCCATAAATCAGCATGAAGAGTATCAAAGTCATCCGGTATAGCTCCATTGGCTTCAAAGGGTCCCCCAATAGTTCCAGTCGAAATAATGACGGGCTTTTGTTCGAATATCCATGTACGATGGCCTGCAAGCATTATAAACCACCCCATCTGATTAAAATTGTCTTAATTAAGGCAATGACAAAGGCAGAAAAAACACCGAATAAAATAACCGAACCCGCCAATTTAAATATATTACCGCCTACGCCCAAGACAAATCCTTCGGTTCGATGTTCCATGGCAGGTGATATGACTGCATTGCCAAAACCAGTTACGGGTACCGCTGTCCCAGCCCCCCCAAATTGGGCAATTCGGTCATATACACCAAAACCAGTAAAAAGCATTGTAATAAAAATTAACGTTCCAACCGTCGGGTTGCCGGCCGTTTGCTCTGTAAAATCAAAATAATAAATGTAAAAATCCTGAATAAACTGGCCAATAAGACAGATGAGACCGCCTATTAGAAAGGCTTTTATACAATTTTTCACAACCGGCCTTTTGATTTCGCGCTGTTTTTGCAGTTCCTGGTATTCCTGCTGGACTGGTGAAAGCTGTTTCTTTTGATTATTTGACATGGCTTCATCCCCCACTTTACGTCTGTTCCTTAATAAGATTTTTAAGTTTTTTCAAATCCTTTTTTAAGTTTTTCTTATTCGTTTTGTTTTTTTGCAGTCTTTCTTCAATTTTTTGGAGTTCCCATAACATTTTTTTATCGGACGAAACGACAACCATGTGATTGGGATACATTTTTTCCAAGTCGGATGTTACGGTCTTCTCGATACTTTTTAAGCGAAAACGGTCGAAATTTTCTACCTTTATCGCCGCTAGAAGCTCCTTATCTGTATTCACAGCCCTAACATCCGTAATTTCGTCCTTAGTTTTAATCTTTTCTTTAGCGTGGTTAGCGATAGATTGATCGAATGGCTTCCCTGTATGTACTTGCGAAACACTAGACTTTTTATTGTTATTATCCAATTGATTTTCATTACATCCAGAGCTTAGTCCGATAATGATTAGCAATAATATAAGAATTTTAAAATTAGCTATGTTGACTTTCATGAAAATCACCTCATTTTATCCATTCAAAATCGGGAAAAAGGTTGGCCGATATCCAACCAACCTTTTGTATCGTGTTAATGATTATTGTTTGTATTGAGGTTCTTCTTGTTCAATTTGCTGAACACGCGGTGAAATACTGTCCACTACGGCTTGAGTTTGTTTAGCGGCATCTTGATACAGCTGCTTCGCTTGTTCATTATCTGTACTAAGAGCAAATGTTTCAAAGCTCGCCTGAGTACTTTTTAGTCCTGCCAGAGCTGTTTTAACGTCATTGATGACTGTCATGAATGGCACCTCCTTTGTTTTTTTAGGACCTTTTTAGAATGCTTTAAAAAACGATTTTTATGCTTGAAATTTTCCGGATAGAACCTACTTTGGCTAACCAAGCGAGAATTTATGTCAATTCTTTATTTGTAAACCAATGCCATTCATTCTTCCTATTCCTCTTGAAAAATAGACAAGGGAGAGAATATAAATTCTCTCCCTTGTCTTGGTCTTAGCTGGCCATTTCTTTTTTCAATTTAAGTCCCTGCTTTATCCTAACAAAATTTATTTAGGACTTATATGTATCCCTTCACTCTCTCGCCAATCTGCATACAGGATACGCTTTATACTATCATATCCATTGGCAGTTAATTGGTTAGCTAACCACTGTTGATCAAACCCGAGTTCATGTAAATTATCCCATAGAATTTCCCCATCTATAATTAACGATGTAGGGAGTTCTGCTGGACTTTCAGGAAGATTGAAATCTTGTTTTTCTGGTTTTTGATACTTGGATTTTAATAATAAACTTATTTGTCCATTAGCTTCCAATATACCGTATTTGACTTCACGAACTGAAAAGACATGATTTTGTCGAAGTATACTCAATACTTGATTTACATCCAGTTTGTTCTTTTTAAGTAACTTTCTGTCCATAACACCATCTCGAATGATGATGTTAGGATTGCCTAATAAGAGAGAACGTGCCGATTTACTTTTTAGAGTCATAAACTCTATTCCCAGCATAAGAAACGTCCACAATCCAATTGCATATAAAAAATGAAAGACCCCTACCTGATCTTGATAAATGGTATTTCCTAATAAATCTCCAAGTACTAACACAAAAACTAAGTGAAACGGGGTTAACTGATTGATGGATGTTCTGCCTGTTATGATAATGATAAAAAATAAAGTTGCAAAACCAACGATGACTTTAATCGTCAGTAAACCAATTTGAACTTCTTCCAAAGTTTTTCCTCCAGTTTATATTTTACTTAGCTGTATCTTGAGGTTTCGATAAAGAGGCTAGAGAACTGGCTGCCGATACCGCTGAATATCATACGGAAAGGTCCGAGGATCTAAAGGCAGGTATGCAGTTCTAATAAACGTATTTCCTTATGATATACATTTGTCATTTATATTTATTTAAAAAGCAATTCAAACTCTTTGAACTACCTGTTTTGTATTACCGTTTTTAGTAAATAAACCATCGAAACCCGTGTTCAGAGTTCTTAAACATGGGTTTTCGATTTTTCAAAGAACAAAAAACAGGATACATCAACTTATAATAATGGAGAAAGCAGGCGGGCACCCTGTTCAACAAACCGCTTGGTCAGGGATCGCTGCATTAAGTCTTCAATTCTTAATGGTATAGAATCAGAAAGATCCCTCTCGAACTGCTCTGCAAGTTCCCTTGCCACATCAGCACTGTACACGACTTGACACACTTCATAATTCAGGCGAAAGCTTCTCATATCATAGTTTGCTGCGCCTACTTCTGCAATTTCTCCATCAATGATCATCAGTTTTGCATGTAACATTCCTTTATCGTACTGATAGATTTGGACCCCAGCTTCTATAAGCTCTCCGTAATAGGTTTGACTTGCAAAACCCACGATTTTTTTATCAATATGGCGGGGAACCAGTAATCTTACGCGTACACCACGAGCCACAGCTGTCTTTAATGCCATAATAATATCTGTTTCTGGTATAAAGTAAGGCGTTGATATATCAATGGTTTTGCTCGCTTGTGTTATCAATATAAAGTAAGCTTGGCGAATAACTGGTGTGGGAATTCCAGGGTTTCCTTCCAGCGTATGGATGTATGCCTTATGCAATTCTCCTGTCTTTGATTGGGTATTGTCTGTTTTACCTTCTATAGGCCATAACTCAGATCCTAATTCGGCAGACCATCTTGAAAGATCTATGCTGCTGGCTGGATTGATTTCCTTTGATTTATATTTTTGGGTTTTGGTACTCTTTTTCGTTGCATCAGATTTCGCTTTTGACTTTATCCGTTCTGGTACAGCGATATTCCAATGAACGTCGAAGATAGCCTGCAAGTCTCCAGCTGCTTCGCCTTTAATTTGCAAATGAGTGTCCCTCCAGAATCCAACGTCCGGCCTTAATCCTGTATATTCATACCCAATGTTCATACCACCAGCAAAGGATTCCTTACTGTCAATAGTGACAATCTTACAATGATCCCGATAATTCCAATTGGACAAAACCCAGGGAAATTTTAAAGGGAAAATTGTCCGGCATTCGATCCCTGCTTCCACCATCTGAAGAATTTTTTGTCGCGGAAATTTTTTACTCCCCCAAGCATCTCTAATAAAACGAACCCGCACTCCATTTACTGCTTTTTCTATCAGCAGTTCTGTAATACGATTACCAATTTGGTCGTTACGATAGATGAAATATTCCAGATCAATGGTTTTTTGGGCTTTTTGCAGGGATTCGATAAGCTGATCATATTTTGCGATTCCATTGTTTAGTACTTGGACTTTGCCGATTCGAAGCCCGCCTACAGAAAAATACCTTAAAGCATTGGCGATGATCGATGCAGAATCACTATATGTCTCAGGCAACTTATCAGACTTATTATCAGAAAAGGTCAATCTTTTACGATGAATAAGATTGGGATTTGATATGCTAAGATATAATAAGAAACCAATGACAGGCAAAACAAGGGCGATTACTATCCAATTCAAAGCTTTGGAAGGCCGCCGAACTTCCCAAATGGCTATGAATAAGATAAAGACCGTATTTAACAGGTATAGAAAGTAAATCCATTCCAACTAAAATTCCTCCTTAGTTTTTCCATTAACATGTACAAACCATGCAGTAAGTATACGTATGGAATATGGAGGAATTGGTCAGGCAGACTTTTACTCATGAGTTATGAGATTCTAAACGAGGAAAGTGTGCGGTTAAAGAAATTTTCAAAGACTTATTCCAAAAAGTAACGTACCTATGAAGGGTGTGTATAATTATAAAAAATAATTAAATATTTATGCATTTTTGTATTTAAATTATATTTTGAATCCGTTATAATAATATTGGTCGAACTATTCAAACAGTTGACCCCCTATATTTTGAGCTTAGAGTATTCTAAGCTCGCTTTTTTTACAGATAAAAATATAAAAGAGCTGAACTCAAATTTAATGAGTCAGCCTCAAGAAACAAGATTAAACTTCAATTTATAGTAAAAAGGATTTGTTTCGGCGAATAACCATTCCACAGGTGCGTTTCAAAAAAATGGTTATCTTTTAGCGTTATTTCTCCGAACACTAAAACGTGACGAACTCCAACGGGCAGTCTGGAGGGTTTTGGTATGTAGCCTTATCTCAATCGTATTTGGATCGAAGATAGCTATGTCTGCCCAATATCCCTCTTGGATTAACCCCCTATCCATTAATCGTAATAATTGTGCAGGAGCTCCCGTCAATTTGAGTATTGCTTCTTCTAAAGTTATAAAGCCTTTTTTAACGAACAAACCTTCCTAAAACTCATGGATAAGTCCCATAGTGACGAGGAGCGGCTTTACTCCGAAGATACTGTAAGTAGAAATGGGTGCTGCATCCCATAATTTACGTCTAAAATCCCTGGGGCAGCTACAAGCCCCTCAATGTCATTACGGTTACTTCATCAGATTCTCTTAGAAGGCCTATTTCTTCACTTTCACCATTTTTGATACCTATATCTAATGAGGTCCATGGGTTCCCAGTTCCTTCAATACTTCAAATATATAATTACCCTCTCAAATTACTTTTTTGTAAATGGAGAAAATTCATCACTTGTCTGGTCGTATTCTTCCAACCGCTTTTGGACTTTAGTTTCCTGTGAAGCGGCTATACTTGTAACAAGTAAATTAAGTAAAGCAAAGGTGGGGGTAATCCCTTTTAAAGGAATCGGAGAAGGTGCAACAACCTTGAACAGAATATCGGAAAGCAGTCCTAAAGGGGACAGCTCATCATCTGTTATTGCAAGTACCTTTGCTCCTTTTTTCTTTGCTGCTTTAACAAACGAATTGGTTTCTTTAGTATATCGAGGAAAAGAGATGGCAACCACTAATGTTCTCTCATCGATTAATGATAAGAAATAATTAGCATCCTCTATTTCTCCCCGATATAAAAGTGTATTTCCAACTACAATATTCAGGCTGAATGTCAGCCAGTTTGCAGGACCATATGATGAACGGAAGCCGATAACTATCCGCATTTCTGAGTTTATCAATAAATCTACAGCTTTTTTATACTGGTTGTAATCTAATTGCTCTAAAGTTGATCGAACATAAGCGCTATCCTGCTCAATAACGTGCTGAATTAAGTTAATATCTTTTAGAGACTTGGATGTAGATCGAAAATCTTCTATAGGATCTGTCTTATGTAATGAATCTTCTATTAGGGAAGATTGAATTTCTTTTTGCAGTTCGCTATATCCTGAATATCCAAGTGCATATGATAATCTAATCAAGGTTGTATCGCTTGTTTGACTAGCGATACCTACCTCTTTTGCTGTTTGAAATGCAACTTCTTTAGGGAAGTCAACAATATATTTTGCTACTAATTTCTGTCTTTTTGTTAATTTATTAAATTGTTTCCTTATTCTCTCATTATAATTATCCATAAAGTGAACCCTTCCTGATGAGTTAATCTTGGTAAGTTACATCTGAATTGCCTTAGTCACCTTTGAGAAAAAAGAACGTTACACGCTGTAACGCCCTCAGACAATATATTAAAAAATATAAAGGTACCTTCTTATCATATATGGTTTTATTATCAAAATAAAGAAATTTTATAATCTTACATCTTTTCTAAGAGTAAAGCATTTACACGGTTACTTCGGTTCGAAAATAACCATAAGCTGCTCTGGATAATTCAGCAATTTTTCTTGCACCCTCAGCTTCTGATTTGTTGCCAATTGAAAATGCGGAAATGATAAACCTTCCTTTGTTATCTGGCAGCTCCACGATTCCTGCGTCATTTACAACACTTGCAACGGTGCCTGTTTTATGAGCGACAACTGTAGTCGCAGGTAATAAGTAAGGTATCCTATTACGGAATTGCTGCTTTTCAAGAATTTCAAACATATCATCACAAGCTTTTTCCGAAATTAATTGTTTATTTGCAATCTTTTCTAATAACAACGCCATATCAAATGCAGTTGTTACATTATTATCTATACTTTCTTGGAACACAATCGAATTATAATCAATTTCACCATTTTTAAATCGACGGTTTATTTCATGATAAAGTTCAAGTGAAAATCCTTGTGGCGGAAGTCCAACACATGAACAAAGAAGTTCCCAGCAGCTAAAACGAATGTAAGTATTGTTTAGCCCGACTTCTTTCATATATTGATTTACATTTTCTTTACCTATAATACGCAATATCTTATCTGTTCCAACATTATCACTTACAATGATCATCATTGTTGCTAAATTTTTTATGGTAACATCGATTCCTGGAA
This sequence comes from Bacillus sp. 22-7, assembly GCF_010628845.1. NCBI lineage: Bacteria > Bacillati > Bacillota > Bacilli > Caryophanales > Bacillaceae > Bacillus > Bacillus sp. 22-7. The sequence goes on from NZ_NJQY01000006.1 coordinate 132,011, forward strand.
TTAACTCTTTAAATATACCGGATCCATTTACTAAGTCTGCTTCTTCAAGCCGGATACGCTCTTGCAAATTGACCTTCCCTAAATGAACATCACGGTATAAAGCGGCCAAAATGGGAATCTTAAAGACACTGGCAGCCTGGAAAAAACGGTTCTCATTGATTGCAGCAGTCTCTCCGGTTTCCAAATGTTTAACATATACACCAAAAGTACCACTGGCATCCCGTAAAACTTCTTCTAGACGATCCTTTAAACTCATAGCAAACACCCCTCCATCTTTTGTATATACGGTTTCATTTATTTAACAACTTGTTTTGTTGAAACTTTAGGGAATTGTCTAAAGTGATAAGAAATACCCCATGGTTCATTGTTATCATCTACTAAAATTTCAGCTATTTCTGTAGAGTCGTTAACATATGCAATAAAAGCATTTTCTTTTACAAACATGATAGGTATCTCAGCTTTTTGTGAAATAAGAACCGGCTTTCCATCTTTTATTACAATCGATACTTTCATTCCTTCATTTGACTCATATTCTCCTTGGTACTGTTCCAGCCGCTCTTCACCAATCTCGTATTCTTCAAAGGAAATGTGAGATGCCTCTACTTCCCTTCCTGCATAGGCATTAAATGCAAGCTGCATAACACGTGCAGCAGGAACACCTGCCAAATTTGTCAGGACCACACCTGAAACTCCTTTTTCAGGTAAAATACTTAATTGTGCAGAAATTGCCTTTAACCCTCCACCATGTTCAACCAGAGTAGTACCAAAATAGTCAGGGGTAATCATTAACCCATAGCCATAAAACCTTCCTGGCTGTGTTTGAATATGAGGTTTAACCATTTCTTTTACACTTTCCTCAGATAAGATTCGCTTACCGTTTACTACACCAGCATTACGGAAAATTTCGGCGTACCTTAACATGTCCCCAGCAGTCGATTTTAGAAAGCCTGCAGCTCGCATAGATGGAGCGTCCCACCAAATCGGAGCAGGAATAATACGCTTCGTTCCTTCACTACTGTCCTCTGCATAACAAGTGGTGATATTTTCATAGTCACCATATTCCTCGATCATGAAGCAGCTGTATTTCATACCACAAGGAGAAAGGATATGATCATATACATATTGTTCGTAGCTTTTCCCGCTAACACGTTCGATGATGGTTCCTAATAAAGCATATGCATCATTTGAATAACTAAACTGTGTACCAGGGTCCCCTAATAATTCAAAATCCTGGTCTGCAATAAACTGCATAAGTTGTTCATATGTGTCGATTGGTTCGTAATTTTCCTGCTCGATCTTTAAACCTGGATAATTTTGTGCAGATGGGTCAATATCCATCGATCGTTTCATTGCATAAACTAGAGAGGACATTGGAGGTAAACCAGATGAGTGTGTCATGAAGTGGTGAATGGTGATTTGTTTTAGCGCCTCTTTATTATTAACGTTGAATTCCGGCAGGTATTTGATTACCGGATCATGAACATTTAATTTTCCTGCTTCCTGCAGCTGCATAATAGCCACACAAGAATATGATTTTGTGATGGACCCAATCCCGAAAACAGTATCTTCTGTTACAGGCAATGCATCCTCCACGTTACGGAACCCAAATCCTTTATGGTAAACGATTTCTCCTTCTTGGGCAATTGCTACTGAGGTACCAGGAATCATGTGTTTTTCCGTTAACTTTTGCACAGTCTCTTCAAATGCTTTAAAATTTTCTGCTTTTTTCATTTCTTTTCCTCCTATATTGTTTTTATAAAGGACTTGCAGTCCGTTTTCAGTATTTATTTAGCTGAGGTTTGAAGATTTTTTATAGGCAGATGTGCATTGACAAAATCGAGCATTGCATTCAGCCTAGCTATTCTTAATTCAGGTTTTCCATATTGAAGGAGGCCATGGCTGGAATGGGGGATACGAACAAATTCAACCTCACCTCCATGACGCTTAATATGGGAATAAAACTGCTCGGCCTGCTCAATGGGACATCGCAAATCACTTTCATTATGCAGCAGCAAAAGCGGTGTCTTTACATGATCTGCATAAGCAAGTGGCGAAAACCTCCAAAGTGTTTCAGGGTCTGTTTTTCCCAGAAACTCCTGTTCAACGAAATAGGGGGATATATCGCTTGTACCATACATAGAAATCCAATTGGAAATACATCCTTCAGATACGGCTGCAAAAAATCGATCTGTACGAGTGATAAGCCAATTCACCATAAATCCGCCGTAGCTAATACCATTAACAGCTACCCGATTCTCGTCAAGAAAGTGATAGTTTTGTAAGGCATAATCTAAACCATTCAAGATGTCCTTCATATCTTTGCCGCCATAATCCCCATGTACTGCATTGGTAAATTCTTCACTAAATCCTGAGCTGCCTCGTGGATTTGTATAGATAACGGCGTACCCCTGCGCAGCAAATAGCTGCAATTGGTGGAAATAGGAGAAACCATATGCAGAATGCGGCCCTCCATGAATGTCAAGTATAACTGGATATTTCTTCTTAGGATCAAAATTAGCCGGCTTTAGTAAAAATCCCTGTATATGCCAATTGTCTTCAGATCTATACGTAAAGACCTCCGGTTCTACCACTTTTAGTTCGGATAACAACTCGTCGTTGCAGTCATCCAGACGAATCTCAGTTTCAGGAAAGAGTGGCATGCGGATTTGAGAAAAAGCTTCCTTTGGCTGCCGATACTTACAATCGACTGTACTAGCTTCATCAATCCTAATTACTGCTGCTTTTCCAGGGTGATTAACTGTCGAATAGGCTATAGTAATCGTTTCAACTCCGTCGTAGGAATAATGAAATATCGTCCGGTCCCCACCTATAATGATTTCTGCTCGATCATCGTTTTCATCAATCGGGAATCTTACAATTTCATTCCGTCCTTCCCGTGTTCCGAGACCATATACATAGCTGCTATTATTTGACCACTGAGGGCGCAATGAATATCTAAGGTATCGCATATCTGTAAAAGTCATATCAGCGAGTGTATCAGGGTATTGTTTGCTTAGACACCTTGGTTTCCCACCAGCTGCAGGCATAACAAACAATTGTTTTTGGTCTGCATGGATTCCAAAAAAAGCTATCCATTTTCCATCTGGTGAGTAAGATGGCAAGCTTGCTTTCTTATTACTATAGAGCAATTCCACTTCCCCTCCGGAAGCCGGCACACGATAAATCTGTCCTCCAAAAAGAAAGTTTTCATCCTCACTGCTTGTGCTGAAAGCAATATACTTACCGTCAGGGGAAACAACAGGCTCATGGACGTCAGTTGTTCCTCGTGTTAACTGTGTAAACGAACAGGTTTCTATATTAATTGCCACAAGTTGACGCTTTTGCGGTTTGTGGAAACCAATCCCATCAGATTTATAATAAAGATTAGTGTAATGTTTAGGTCCATTTCCCCATGACATGTTTCCTTTCTCTATATCGCTTTCGGCTTCACTCATCGTTTTTTGGTCATGAAAAGTTTCGAGTTTTGAATTTCCTGCTACGGGAACCAACCCGTAAATCGTACTGCCGTCAGGCGACCATACAATCGAACTGATTCCCCGCAGAAATCTCGTCAGACACCGGGCCTCTCCGCCGTCAAGAGATAGTAGCCATACCTGCCGTCCATAAGCACGGTTTGAGATAAATGCAATTGTTTTTCCATCTGGTGACCAGACTGGATTGGTATTACTTGTGCCGGAGGACGTCAAAATTTTTCTCGATTTACCGTGCACATCGCTTAAATACAGGTGTGTTTCATAAATATTTTCTTTCACACATGTGACGGTTCTTTCATATACAACCTGTTTTCCATCAGGCGATATAGTGGGATTACTTGGCCATTCAAATTTATAAATATCTTCAGGTACTGTAGTTCGGAAACTCATTTCAACTCTCCCTTATCTTATTTAATGGGTTGAAAGGTTCTCATTTTCAAGAATATAAAAATGGACATGGGTGTTACTATTTTTCAGCACTCCAGTTACTGTATAACCTTCAGATAAAGCATTACGTACCGCATTTCTCAGCTTATATCTCCAAGCCTTCGCAGCCTCATCATTTTCTTGTTTTAAACTTTGGAAGTTCACTGGGACAGGTATCAGGTATCCTTTTTCACCCTTTACTGGTTCTTCATCAAGGGGATATGGTACATTTCTAAGATTGCGCCATGCAAGAAGGTGACGATAATTTTTAACTGATATATCATTTTGAATTACACCTGCCAATGTGTTCTTCACCCTGTTGGAACAAATATCCCATTCTGCTAAAAAACGATCAGAAGGGAGACCTATGTTCAGTTTATCAGTCATTTCTCCGTAATAAGAAGGATAGTAGGTTTTTGCATATGCTCCTAACTTATTTAGGTTAAAATATGCATTTCTAGCTTCTAAAGGATCAAAGGTCCATACAATTTTAGAATAGCCGTAATTAACGGCCCAATTCCTTTGCTTCAGTTTTAGCTGTAATCCAATGCCATAGTTTTGATACTTGCTGCAGACGCCAGTCATATGAGAAATCAAATACGCCTCTCCATTTTTATAACCCGAAAAACCGTATGAAAAGCCGAGTAACTCCCCTTTATTAAAAGCTCCGATTAAGATTCCGCCATGGTGAGCAGCAGCAATAAGCTGTGGAAGGGGTGTGACAGCGTCTTTCCCCCAAATCTCTTCTTGAAAACTAACTACGTCTTGTATTTCCTTTAAACCTTCGATATTTTTATATACAATTGGTTCTGTTAAAACCACTGGTATATCACCCCCTCCCCCACCTATAATTTTCAATAGCCGCTATATTAAATAATTAATAAAAGGTCACAGTGTCCCGTTTATAGACCTGTTCATTAACTGTAAGTTTATCTATAAGTTCCTGATTAATGTCAAAACCAATGCCAGGTTGTTCTGGAACAGTGATAATGCCTGGTTTTGATAGAGTCACTTCCGGTAAAATGATATCTTCATCGAAATAACGGCTGGAAGCGGATGTATCACCTGGAATACTGAAGTTACTTAATGAAGCAATAGCAATGTTATGAGCCCTGCCAATTCCTGCTTCAAGCATACCGCCGCACCATACAGGAATATTATTCTCCTGACAGAGATCGTGCATTTTAATTGCTTCCGTTAGTCCTCCGACACGCCCAACCTTTATATTGATAATTTTACATGCATTAATTTCGATTGCCTTTCTTGCGTCTTCTGCAGAATGAATGCTTTCATCTAAACAGATAGGTGTTTTCATTTCTGCCTGCAGTTTGGCATGGTCGATAATGTCATCATGAGCTAATGGCTGCTCAACCATCATTAAATTAAACTGATCCAGCTCCTTTAATAGCTGTTTATCATTTAGGCTATAAGCAGAATTAGCATCAGCCATCAGCGGAATTTGATCTCCAAATTTTTTGCGAATAGCCTCCACTGGTTCAAGGTCCCAGCCTGGCTTAATTTTCACCTTTATCTTTTTATATCCATTCTCTAAAAAGCCTTCCACCCTGTTTAAAAGAGTCTCTATACTGTCTTCTATTCCAATGCTGACACCCACTTCAATCTCTGAACGCTTACCTCCCAATACAGCAGAAAGCGGCTGTCCTTTTAGCTTGCTATACAAATCCCATACAGCCATTTCAAGAGCAGCTTTTGCCATATTATTTCTGCGTATATATGAAAACATTTCTGACACATCTTTTGGCTCTTGAATTCCTTTATCCAACAGTTGAGGGATTAGGTATTTTTCAAGCATGTGCCATACAGTACCTGTAGTCTCTTCGTTATATATTGGATAGGGCATAGCGACACTTTCAGCAAAACCCACTTTATCGCCGCTATATGCCTTAACAATAATAATATCTTTTTCAGTAACTTTACCGAAACTAGTTTCAAACGGAGATTTTAATGGTAATTTTATTCGTTGTAATGCAATCTGATTTATATCCATTCAGTATCTTCCTTTTTATTAAAAATTGTTTTCTTTACCCATTATTTGAGGATCATACAGGTGACATGCTACAAAATGGCCTGGATTAACCTCAATGTTACGAGGTTTTTTGGATTTACATGTTTCCATACATGCGAAACAACGCGGGTGGAATGAACAGCCCTGGGGAGGACTTGCTGGATTTGGAACATCACCAGTTAAGATAATCCGGTCTTTCTTTTCAACTTCAGGATTCGGAACGGGAACAGATGACATAAGCGATTTAGTATAAGGATGCAGCGGTTCTGAAAACAATTGGTTCTTATCTGCAAACTCTACCATTCTCCCTAGATACATTACTCCTATTCTGTCACTTATGTGTTTAACAACACTCAAATCATGGGCAATAAAAATATATGTTAAGCCCAACTGTTTCTGAAGACTCTGAAACAGATTAAGTATTTGTGCTTGTACTGATACATCCAAAGCAGAAACTGGCTCATCAGCTATTATAAGTGACGGGTTCACCGCGATTGCGCGGGCAATTCCAATCCTTTGTCTTTGTCCACCGCTAAATTCATGAGGATAGCGATCGGCATGATAAGCGTTTAACCCTACCATTTCCAATATCTCTATCGCTTTTTCGCTTCGTTCTTTCTTGTTCTTTCCTATATTATGTGTTGACAATGCTTCTTCTAAAATGGAAGAGATTCGGAGACGGGGATTTAAAGAAGCGAAAGGATCTTGGAAAACAATTTGCATTTGTTTTCGCAGCTTTCTCATCTCATTCTTTTTCAAGCTTAGTGTATCTCTGCCTTCAAATTTAATTTTGCCGCTAGTTGGTTCAATTAATCTTAGGATGCTTCTTCCAGTTGTGGATTTGCCGCATCCGCTTTCCCCAACAATTCCTAATGTTTCTCCTTTAAACAAGTTGAATGTTACACCATCAACTGCTTTAACATAGTCCTTTTTATTAGAAATAAAGCCCTTGCTTATAGGAAAATATGTTTTTAGGTCATGTACCTCAAGCAGTATTTCACTCATGCTAATGCCTCCTCTTTAATATATAGCCAACATCTGACTGCCTGCTCATTATTCGCTTTTATTAAAGGCGGGTTTTCTATAGAACATTTAGCATGAGCATGAGTGCATCTGGAATAAAACGGACACCCTTTCGTTACTTCTCCTAAATTAGGTACATTGCCTTCAATTGGCTGAAGGGTATCATGATCCTCTTCCAGACTGGGAATCGAGTTTAATAGACCAATTGTATAAGGGTGTTTTGGATTTTTGTATATCGTTTTTACATCAGCTTCTTCAACGATTTGTCCATAATACATAACCATAACCCGATCGGCCATTTCTGCCACTACACCTAAATCATGAGTTATTAATAATATGGCTGTATCATAATTAGTTTTGAGGTCATTCATTAAATCCAAAATTTGCGCCTGAATGGTCACATCTAATGCAGTTGTCGGCTCATCCGCAATTAATAGGCTAGGATTACAAGCCATAGCCATTGCAATCATCACCCGCTGTCTCATTCCTCCAGAAAGTTGGTGGGGGAATTCGTTTACAATTTTTTCCGGACGTGGAATCCCGACCTTTTTTAACATATCAACAGTCTGCTGATGTAGTTCTTCCCCTGTGAGATCTGTATGAAGCTTTAGAACTTCACTAATCTGTCTTTCAATTCTATGGACAGGATTTAAGGAGGTCATCGGCTCCTGGAAAATCATAGAAATATCTTTCCCGCGAATTGAACGCATTTTTCTTTCTGACAATTGATTCAAATCTGTGTCTTTAAATATGATTTTCCCATCAATTTTCCCAACACTATTCGAAATTAGTCTCATGATGGAAAGGGAAGTAACACTTTTACCGCACCCTGATTCGCCCACCAAAGCAAGAGTTTCACCTTTATTAATTGTAAAATTCACCTTACTAACTGCATTCACATAATCTTTTTTCCCTGTTTTAAACTTAATAGAAAGGCTGTCCACTTTTAAAAGTGCTTCTTTTTCTGCAAACTCTGTCACCATCCCATTCACTCCCAAGCAGTTATTTTTGTCGTGGATCCAGAGCATCACGCAGTCCGTCACCTAATAAATTAAATCCAAGTACGACTAACATAATGGCCAGACCAGGGAAAAGTGACATCCACCACGCTTGCCCTAAAAAACCTTTTCCTACGTACGCCATAGCCCCCCACTCAGGAGTTGGCGGCTGAGCTCCGAGCCCTAAGAAGCTTAAGGCTGCTGCAACAAGAATACTAGTCCCAAATTGTAAACTGGATAGAACAATAACTGGTGATAATATATTAGGAAAAACATGCTTTACAATGATTTTAAAATCCGATACTCCCAGTGCCTTTACTGCCTCAATATATTCTTTCTCCCTTATGGACAAGACAGTTCCCCGGACCACCCTTACATAGGAAGGAATAACAGAGATTGCAACCGCAATCATGGCATTAGTTAAACCGACCCCAAGCACTGCTATAATGGCAATAGCAAGAAGAAGGGAAGGAAACGCCAATAAGATATCCATAACTTGCATAATATAAATATCAATTCGTCGGTAATAGCCCGAAATGATGCCTAAAATAACCCCGATTGTTCCTGCAATTAGTACTGCAACAAGCCCCATCATTAAGGAGACCCGGCCTCCATATAACATTCTTGAAAAAATATCTCTCCCGAATTCATCTGTTCCTAATAAATTTTCTCCCCCTGGAGGCAGGAACCGCTGTTCGAATTTCATTACATCTACTGGGTGTGGGGCAATGAGCGGGGCAAGCAAAGATACCGAAACGAAAAACAATAAAATGGACGCGCCGATAACTGCACTCTTGTTCGTGATGATCCTTTTCCCAACTAAAGACCAGTACGATTTGGATTTTACTTCTTCCTTTCTATTATTCTGAGGAGGAGTTAAATTAGTTTCGGAATTTGTAAGTTTAGGTGCTGTACTATTCAAAAAGCCTGCACCCCTTTCTAATATTTAATACGTGGATCCACCATACTATAAACAAGATCCACTATTAGGTTAGTTATGATAAAAAGAAATGCCATAAATAGAACCAGCCCTTGTACGGTTGGCAAATCCCTCTTCGAAATGGCTTCTATTGAAAAACTGCCTAATCCCGGGAGTGAAAATACGGTTTCAATGACCACGGCACCTGCTAATAAAAAACCAAACTGCAGACCAATTAAAGTAATAACCGGTATCATGGCATTTTGGAGAGCATGCTGAAAAATCATATTTATCAGGGCAAGCCCTTTAGCTTGAGCTGTTCTCATAAAATCCTGTTTAATGACTTCAAGCATACTTGACCTTGTCATTCTGGCTATATTTCCGGCTGATCCTAAACCCAGCGTAATGGAAGGCAGAATTAATGAATGAAAGCCTTCGTATCCTGAAATAGGAAAAAGGTTAAGCTGATAGGAAAAAATCCAAATCAAGAATAGGGCAATCCAAAATCCTGGTGCAGAGATTCCTATTAAAGAAATGACCATGGCTAATTGGTCAAAAATTGTATTTTGTTTAACAGCAGCTAAAATCCCCATTAAGATTCCAAATAAAGATCCAATAATCAAACTATAGACCGCTAATTGAAATGTTATGGGAAATCGGGCATAAATTTCTTCTCCTACTGTCAGTCCTGTTATATACGAGGTTCCCAGGTCCCCTTGCAGCACATTCCTTATATAATCGAAATATTGAATATACAGCGGCTGATCCAGTCCTAGAGTACTTCTCAGTTCAGCTATTGATTCTTCTGAGGCAAAATCCCCCAGAATATAGGTTACTGGATCACCAGGGATAAGATGCATCATCAAAAAGACTAAAAAAGACACCCCAATAAGAGTAACAATCATTGATAGGATACGTTTCACAATATATTTAGACATATTTCAGATCCCTCCTTTTATTAATAGGATTGTTAGGGATGACTGAACATCCCTAACTTTCTCTGTGGTTTTATTTCGGAGTGATATCATTAAATATAATGTTTTGTGAATATGGATTTTGTTTGAATCCATCAATATCACGGTAAGCCGTTATACTCTCACGAACAAATAGTGGAACCCACGGAGATTCTTCCACAATAAATTGCTGTGCTTCTTCATAGATTTTCATGCGCTCTTCAGGATTCATCGTTTGTCGGCCTTTAGTAAGCATCTCTTGTAATTGGTCAGATTCGTAATGCAATCTGGTTGAATTTCCTTTGGTCATAAGCATGTATAAGATATCTGGATCAGACCATCCGTACATGTTAAGGATGGCATCATGCAGGCCTTTTGGTGTATTTGCAGCAATGGACGCTGCTTCTTGAACTGAAATTTTTACATCAATTCCGATTTCCTTTAACTGGCCTTGAATAATTTGGACAACTCTTTGCATAACAGGTTCATCCGATAACCATAATTCAAAGGAGAAAGGCTTTCCGTCCTTATCTACAATTCCATCACCATCTGTATCATTCCACCCGGCTTCTGCCAGCAGCGACTTAGCCTTATCAATATTCTGGCTATATTTTTGTTTTGCTTCTGCTTCAACTTTTTCACTATAACCAGGTATTGTATGAGGAAGCGGACCAAAGAGCGGCTTGGCATATCCTTCCAAAGCAAACTCAACAATTGGCTCCCTATCAATCCCAAGTGCAATTGCTTGTCTGACACGTTTGTCCTGGAATATTGGTTTCTTATTATTGAAGCCTAAGTATGTTATGCCTTGTTCGTACATGCTATTAAGCTCTACACCTTCTGTTTCTTTAAGATCTTGAATATAGTTTGGCGGTACCTTTGTCATTATTTGTGTGGTACCTTTCTTAAATTCAAGCACCCTAGTATCATCATCAGTAATAAAGCGGAACTCAAATTTGTCATAAGCCGGTTCACCCTTGTTGTCCACAAAAGAAGGGCCCCAGCTATAATCGCCATTTTTCATGTAAGTAATGGAGGATCCTCGTTTATGTTCTCCAAATTTAAATAATCCCGCAGCAGCCGGCTGTTCTCCAAAATCATCTCCATACTCATCAAGTGCTTTAGGATCCATCGGTGCTAAATAGGCAGTAGTTAATCCACTGGCAAAAGGGGCAAAAGGCTCAGTGAAATAAACTTTTAATGTTTGTTCGTCCACAGCGTCAATTTTGTCCAGTGGCCCTGCTATGAATTTAACTGCAGAATGCTGCAGAAATCTTTCAAATGTTTTCTTAACTGCTTCAGCAGTAACCGGTTCTCCGGAATGGAATTTGGCCGTTTTATTTAATACGATTGTCCAAACTTTCCCGTCATCTGAAACCTCATACTTTTCAGCAAGTCCAGGAACCAAATTTCCATCTAAATCCCTTTTGAGTAAAGTGTCATATATATGGGCATTGGTATCATCAACCCATGTTGTTTTATGAACATCAATGCTGTCAGGCTCACGAACAGAGGATATTACCAGCGTGTCCCGTGGTGCAGAACCCGTTGTGTCAGATCCAGCAGTTTTTTCGGAAGCTGGATTACAGCCTGTTAAAATGACTGCGAAACTTATCAAAGTGATGGATAACATGTTTAATACTTTCTTTTTCACTTTCTTTCCCCCATTTTTCACTTGAATTTTTCTTTTTGAAACAGCGTTATTTCCTTATAAAATGGATATACTTTTTTTCTGAGTCTTGTATGATTAAAGGATATTAGATTAAAGCTGCTTAATCCTGGAGAGTCAACTGAAATGATTTCCTTTGCAAGCGGTTCAAAACCTGCCCTGAAATGCTGGCTTGATTTTAAGGCCACGATTTTATAGGATTTTATATCAATCCCATGCAGCAAAAAGATTTGTTCATCCAGTGTCTGTGACCTTTTAGAACAAATTATAATATCGATCCCATCAACTATGACTCTCGCAGACTTGCCATAATTGATGCTTGCACCTCTTCCCATCGGCGAAGATTGGATAAACTGCCCATCAGTGAGAGTTTTTACGTATGCTTTAACATGTATAGGCTCCCCATGCATATCGTCCGTTTTTCCGCCGAGCAGTACTTCGATTACCGTCCCCACTCCACTTTCATGTGCAATATCCACTACTTCTGGATCATATATAAAGCCGAAACAAGCATTTTCAAGCTTTGCTTTTAACATAGCTGAGAGCAAGTGAGTTCCATCACCTGGTGTACCGCCCCCAGGATTATCGGAGGTTTCGTTAATTATGATTGGCTTGCCTTCCATCCTCAACGCTTTATTTATACCTTCCTCAGGAGTATCGATATCTGGAAAAAAGTCCTCTCTAGTATTCCAAATTTCTATTGCAATTTCTTCTGCTGTTTGATCTGCCAGCTCCTGGTCATTATTAGTAATAGCTACAACCGTTACACCGACTTCAGGAATATTGGTGTAAGGAAATCCATGAAAGAATGTACAATCAATAATTTTTTCGTTTTTTTCGCGTGTCCAGCATAATTCATTAATGTGCTTCGCAGGAGGTAAATTCGTGGTGGAAGTGGGAATCATAAGTGGCAGTTTTTTGAGGCTCATCTTTGGATGTATTTCTTCTAAAAGAATTTGCTTCGTAATATCAATGGCTTCTTTTCCTCTTTCATAACAATCGACATGAGGGTAGAAATTAACACCTAACAGGACATCAGCTTCTTTAACCATCTGGTCAGTTATATTGCCATGAAGATCCAGTGTGACAACAACAGGGATTTTATATCCGATAATTTCTCTAACAGCAGATAATATACCCCCTTCAAGATCATCAGCATCCTCCGCAACTCCAGCACCATGAAGTGCCAGACAAACAGCCTCAAATTCACCCGCTGCTTTAATAGAATCCGTTAATTCATAAATCAGCCTCTCGTAGGTTTCCTTCGTTATTAACCCTGAGGGCATGGCAAAAGCTGAAAAACTCGGAATAATTTCCACCCCAATTTCTTCAGCACGATCAATCATACCACCTAAGTAATTTCTTACTTTTCGATGTTTCTGTATGATTGTATCTCCGTGTATCCATTCCCATTGCTTAAACGATTCAACTGTTGTTTTCACATTGGAAAATGTGTTGGTCTCGTGTGCAATTCCACCTATCAAGATTCTCATTGTTATCCCGCCTTTTTTTGAAGTAGATACTTTAATTTGTTTTAAAAATGAAGTAAACGTTTTATTGTTTGTAATTATATTACTAATTTGTTACCTATTCAATACATAAATTTATATTTTTATAAATTTTCAGAATTAATTTTACAGCCCTAGGTTTTTCTAGCATTTCGGTTTAGCGATGAATAGAAAAAATTCGGGACTGAATCCAAGGGAAACAGTCCCGAATTTTATCTGGCACATATCAATCAAAACAAGGAGGGCGCACAAATAATCGAGTGGGTAGGAAAAAAAAGCAGCATGCGCATACTTATTGCATACTGCAGAAAGCTAAATTATATTTTATGAAGACTGTTTTCTGAGGGATTAGTGCTTTTGATTATTTGGCAAACAACATCTTAACAGGCCAGTTCTCAACAAAAAGAGGGTTAGTGAGTAACAGCTATCATAATGAATTGATGGATACATAGCAGATATTTTTTCCTCCTCGTGCATAAACATCAGTATCCTTACAAAAGAAAAGCATTACCTCAAAGGAAGTAATGCTGGTAGGAATTCTTAATATTATTAGTCAGCTCATTTAAAATAATTTTTTTCTTTGCCTGAGGTAAATGGCAGCTTAAAATTAGCAAATCAACTAGGTCAGGTTGCTCCTCAGCAATTTCCTGCAAGTAATCCCTGCCAAACTCTTTCATAACAGGTAGCAAACTGTTCATTTTTAATGGAAATCCACATCAATTTTCTTTTTATTTGTTTGAGTTTGTTTAGGCATGATAACTTCTAGTACACCATTCTTATAAGAAGCCTTTATACCTTCCTCAGAAACAGGAGTTGGTAGTGTAATAGCTCTCTGAAAGCTACCTGTGTATCTTTCTCTCCTATGCAAATTCTCTTCTTTAATCTCATTAGTTCTGTTAATTGAGCCACTAATTCTCAATACATTATTTTCAATATCAATGTTTACATCTTCTTTACTCCGCAAGCCTGGAATGTCACAAGTTGCTACTACCTCTTTATCTGTTTCATGAACATCCACTCTTATATTCCCCAATTGATTCATTTCATTGTCTAAATGAAAAGGGAAATCATTGAATAATCTGTCAAAATCTCTCCTAATGTTAGTTAATTGTCTAAATGGATCATAAGGTATCAATGCCATTTGTATCATCTCCTTAGTTATTTATTTTTAACAAATATATTTTTTACATTTAGAATGTAATTATTCATTTAAGGGATAAGGTTTGATTGAGTCGGAATCATAGAAAAACATTTTTACTCCTTCCATGATCTCAAAATAGTCTTTGCCCAATTGTTTACCCTTTCCATACATGGGGGCTTCTTTTGAAACCGCAGTAAAAATCATATATCCGTTTGGCTTTAACTGATTATAGCTAGCTTCATGGTTAAACCTATTTTTAATGTTTTTTAACGGATTGGTGCTTTTGATTAGTTGGCAACTCTTAACAGGCCAGTTCTCAACAAAAAGAGGGTTCGTGAGTAACAGCTATCATAATGAATTGATGGATACATAGCAGATATTTTTTCTTCCTTGAGCATAAACATCAGTATCGAGCAGCAGGAAAGAGGGATAGCCATGTCCTTTATCGGATTTGAACTGATAGCCAAAAGAGCATGGACGATTTTGCCTGGCCACACTTTTTCGATGTCCATTTTATGGAACAAAAAAAAGATCCCTTCCTCCATCGGAAGAGATATCTATCATGAATCTGGACTGATCCTCCCTGATAAAAGAATTGCAGCTACCGGGAGGATTCATCATCTGTCTGATCATACAATAAATCCCTATGAATCCTTACAAACAGCACCTTGTAAGCTTATTTGCCGGCCTGACTTTCCCCTGGATGATCTTAAGATTGAACTTCTTGCGCCGATGAAAGGGATTATGGAACCCTTTCATCAAACGGCCAATCTTTTCTTGTGGAGCGAGGAAAACAATCTTTTAAGAAAAACAGAGCTCCACCTGGATCCCCATTCAATTGACAGGATCCCACCAAATAAATATTTTATCGATCTTTCTTTTTTACTGGGTAAAATTTAGACCTTATCCCAAGAAAAAACTGCTTTCTTTACCTTTGCTCAGAGCATTAGACTAATATCGGCGTTAAGAAATAAACAATCAAAAAGGCTGTCAAAATACGCATGACGATTCCTAATACAGCCGCTCCCATTGCATCCTTTTCACTAAGATCAGAATTAGCTGCCCATATAACCGGAATTTGACCAAAGATAGTAGACAAAGGCAAGCCGGATGAAGCTAATACAAATGATCCAATGACCAAACGCGGATCCAAAGAACCCGCAACTTCTGATAACTGGGCCATGGCCAGCGCCGGGCTTGCTAATATGGAGAGAATTCCGGTCTCAGGATGAATATTTAGAGCTAACAAAACGGCTGATAGGCCGGATTCAAATTTTGACCATATGCCGATGTAATCCAAAACGCCAATAGCAGCAAACACGACGGCGGCAGCCGGTATAATGAGAAGGAATAATAGCTCTGCTCCCTCCCTGGCTCCATTAAACAAAGTGGGTAAAAACCCAGTCTTCGGCGTAAATTGAGGCAGCTTTGCAATTTGGACAGCTTTCGTATCCCGGTAAATGGTTTTAGAAAGCAGGAACGGAACAACAATGACAGGCATGAAGACAGCCAGCACGACCACTACAAAGGCATTGGCCCCTACAGCCGTTAAAGCAACCATGCCCAACATAAAGGTAGCAAAGGACTGCTGGGATTGAACCATGGTGGCTACCGCTATTTTCTGCTCTGCTTTTGTTGCTCCCGAACGGATTAAGATCGGTCCGGCAATTTTCCCGGCAGCATTAATGTCACCAAGAATATTATATATACTTGGAATGATTACCGCCGAATTCACTTTCATCAGCTTTGTAACAGGAATGAATATCCGGATTAACGCATCCGTAAATCCCAGCCTTTCCAGTACCCGGCCTATAATGACACTAACAATAATGGAAACCCCTACCGTGCCGGTTAAAAATATCTCTACGATAACCGGGAAAACCTGATCGACAATGGAAGTAAATAACCCGGCTAATGTACCTGGCGTGATTAACAATACCAGCAGTGAGATGATGACTAAACCAAGACCGACTGCTTCAATTCGTGTCCATTTTCTCGTTAACGGAATCGGGACACTATTCTCTTCTATTTCTAGATTTTCTTGTACTAAAGATTTAACCTCGCTCATCTACCTGCACTCCTTTTTTTATAGTGTATGGACAGCCGTTTTTTTCAATAGATAACCCTCAGCCATTTCTTCTGCATATTTCTTTAACTGAGGAGATCCCATTTCATTTAGGGATATGCTTGTCACACGTTCTCGAAAAACAACGACTTCAACATCAGGCAGCAGTCTGTCTAAGGCATAAGCTAAAGGCAAACCATTTTCGAGTATTTCTAACACATGGCAGTTTCCAATAATAAAATTAAGGCCTAACTCCTTAGCTGTTTCAATAAGCGGATGTCCAACATAAACCCGGCTAATGCTAGCGAGAACTGTGTCAGCTTCCGGGTGTTCCTGGATGGCTTGACGCAAATGTTCAGGAGAAAATCCCGTATGCGGGAAAATGTGCACAATATTGTTCACGGGGCTGGTCTCTTCTCCATGAACAATTCTCCCGCGAGTCACTATACTCGTTTCAGACAGAGATGAACTATTGCGTATTTCCTTTTCAGTATGTAACAGTTCCTCTTCATCTCTCAGACCCATATAATTGTCCAGCCGTGTTAAAATATCTCCCAGCGTTTTCACCTCAGGGAGTACTTTCCCTGCATATAAAATATTTCCGTGCACTCCTCCATAAGAAACCTCTGTACGGTATACCTGATGGCCGTGCAAAAAAGGAATGCCAGGATGCAATCCATGGAAAGCTTCATGCAATTCAAATGCAGCTACATTATACAAATCCAGATAGTTTTTCAAGATTACTCCACCTGAATTAGCCGCTTCAGCTATCGGATGATGAGCAACAATGGCATCGACACCAGTAGCGCCGGCAAGTTCGATACTTCCTTCTGTCATTGTCATAGAAACTGCTACTTTTTTTACTTCTTTTTTCATATCGCCATAGACAAGACCAGGCGTTTCAATGATCTCTTTGCCGGGAATGTTGGAAGATTTCATGATGACAAAGGGATGCTCACCTCTCGTAATATCGTTTAGCGATTTAATCACTCTGCCTCCTGTCAGTTCATCCAGCGCAATCAATACATCTTCAACTGTTTTCATAATGTTGTTGCCTCCTCTATTTTTTTATAAAAAAAACCGTCAGCACAAAACAAACAGACGCTAGTCTGAAAGCTTGTACTGACGGTTTTTATGCACTCTTAAGAGTTCAATGGACCAGTCACAATTTATTTAATTACCTGGAAATATAGGCACTTGTATCACGATCCAGGGTAATGATCGTTCCTGAAAGTTCAGTAACGGGATCATAGTCCTTTAAAATAGAAAGTACCTTCATCCCATATTTTTCTTCCAGGACATTTCTTAAATGTTCCTTATAACTATCTATGATGGCAATGTCAGTCATTCGGGTTACAAAGCGATTAATCTCGTCCAAATGTTTAAGAGATGGAATTCTCTTATGGTTGGCGAAGATTAATATCTTATCCCCCAAAAAATCGACTCTTTGACTTTTGACACCAATATCAAACAAAAGAAGATTAATATTGTTATAATCCTTGATCAGTTCCTGTTTAAATGGGCCAGCAGTCCAACTCATTCACTCACACCATCTTTTTGAAATTTCAGAATGATTTGATAAATAGAATTTATCATAGTTAATAGTATCTGTAAAGTGTTTATATTAAAAATATATTTTGCTAGATAATATCAACCTTCAGGGGTCCGGCACATTAGTCACCTGGACACTGCTTATTTCGCCTGCTTATCAAGGTTCTTAGCTTCATAAGCAGCCTTTCCCCTGATTACAACCATCTTTATATTTTCTAAATTACTCAGGCACTCAAGCGGGTTTTCTTTAAGCAAAATCAGATTTGCCCTGTATCCCTCTTTAATTTGCCCAACGTCTCGTCCTAAAATTTTCCCGGCATTAACTGTAGCTGTTTTAAGCACTTTTTTCGCATCAGGAACAATCTCATTCATGGTATACAATTCATCCAGCAGCGCCCTGTGAGAAGTGCATGGTGAACCCGCATCTGAACCGGCCCCAATTAAAATATTCCGGTTAAAATAGGTTTCAAATGCATTCCGGTGAATGCTGACAATTTCCTCAGCTTTGTCTCTTGCATAAGAAGGAATCCCATCCTGTGTGGCAATTTGCTTGTAGACGAACAATGTCGGAATCCAGGCGGTATTCCGTTCTTCCATTAAGGCAGCCAATTCATCATCCAGAAAATGACCATGCTCAATTGTATCCACACCCGCAAGAATCGAATTAAGTATTCCCTCACGGCCAATCGCATGGGACGCCACTTTGAGTCCAAAACGGTGTGCCTCTTTACAGATGACTTCCTGCTCTTCCAGGCTAAGCTCTGCATGGCCGACCTGTTCCCCTTCTATTCTTCCATAGACCCCGCCAGTTGCACTTACTTTAATGACTTCAGCACCCTTAAAAATTTGTTCGCGTACACCCTTTAACGCCTCATCCTTCCCATCGACAAATCTTGCCCAGAACGGATCGTGCCCCCCTGTCATGGTTAAGGTTTTTCCGCTGGCAATCACATCAGGCCCTGGAATAAGCCCCCTTTTGATCCCTTTTGCTACATGCAGAGCAATATCATCAATGGAGCCAATGTCCCTGACAGTCGTTATTCCACTCTGGAGATAAGTTTGACAATTGGCAACTGCTCGTATCAGCATCTGTTCATAGCCTTCTGTTTCAGAGGTTTGAACTGGATTTAATGAACCGTCCCACATCATATGAATATGTAAATCTATTAAGCCTGGAGCGAGAAATCCTCCATTTCCATCGATGACCTTTACGCCGGCTGGCAGTTTGGATTCAGGGATCATTTCCTTGATCAAACCATCTTTTATCCAAACAGCTAACCCCTTCTTACAATCCAATTCTTCCCCATACAATAGCTGCACATTCGAAATCACAAACTCCATCACATGTTCCTCCTAACATTTTAAAAGGAAGAAGTGTGATACTTCTCCCTTTCAAGTTTGATATTTAACTTAATAAAGCAGGGACTCCATATCACGCGGATATTCTGTGATTAATCGGCATCCATCAGATGTAATAAGAACAGTATCAGAGTGTCTGAAACCGCCAACCTCAGGTATATAAATCCCAGGTTCAATCGAAAATGCCATTCCTTCTTCTACCACATCATGATGGTCATAACGCAAAAATGGCTGCTCATGTGCTGATACACCTATTCCATGTCCGGTGCGGTGAATCGCATATTTTTCAAGTCCCGCCCTTTCAAACACTTCACGGGCAACACCATCTACTTCTGAAAATTTCACACCTGGCTTAATAAAATCAATCGCACGCTGGTGCGCTTCTATAGCTGCCTGAAATGCCTTTTCCTGTTGGGGTGTTGGCTTCCCGACAATGACGGTTCTCTCTAATTCAGCACGATACCCATTTAGACCGACCTGCCTGCTGTGAATAATGACATCTCCCGCTTCGATTTTTCTAGTGTTAGAGAATACGTGCGGCATAATGCTTCTTTTTAACCCGGAAGGCGACATAACCACAATATCAATAACCGAATCCGGATATTGGGCAGCAGTTGCTTCAAACAGTGCTGCATTTCCCGCTGCATCAATTTCCATTTCTGTAGTTCCCGCTTGAATTTGCGCTAATGACTTGCTTACTGCCAGATTCACTAATTGTCCGGCCTGCTCCAGCATGTGAATTTCTTCTTCATCTTTGATAAATCGCATTTGATAAATGAATTGCCCGATGTCCACCACCTGATAGCCTGATTGCTGTAGATAAAGAAGAACCTCACCCGGAATAAAGGCTAAATCTACACCAATTTTTGATGAGTCTGGACTTTGTTTTACCAACTTACTTATATGCTCCATATGCGAAGTCTCATCCCTGCCGGCACCAGGATGTTCATAATAGACCAGGACATCATCTGCGTGTGAATGTTCCAGTGCATGGGTTTCTTCAAGGCCAGGAACAATCATGGCTGTCTTTTCCTGTAAATGAAAGATGATTGGCCGTGAATAAATTAAAGCTTTAAAATTTGTTAAATAAAATTGATGGTCAGGATTGAATACAAAAACGGCAGATATTGCTTGTTCTTTCATATACTCTTTTAATCGATTGATTCGTTTCGTTGAATTCACGCTTTCCAACTCCTTATAAAGTCGTATTAGCTTGTATGATCAGTAGTGAGGTCTGTTGTGACGTTTTTATTTCTCGTTGCCAAACTGACAATGATGAGTGTTAAAACTGATAATGGAAGGGCAAACAGGACACTATTCCAATCTAAGGGACGGTCAAGACCGATTTCCCAAATCATAGTTGCAGAACCACCCACAATCATGGAGCTGATGACGCCTGCTTTTGTTGCATTCTTCCATAATACGGTTGCAAGAATTGCAGGAGTTAAGGACGCGCCATACATTGTATAGGAATACATTTGGATGGCCAGGACGCTTGGGAAGAATTGCCCTAACACATATGCAAGGACTCCTAATACCACGACAATCACACGGTTGTACCATAGAAGTTTGCTTTCTGATAGCTTGCTTTTACTTGAGCGCTGGATTAAGTCACTGACAATATTTCCTGATGCAGATAGAAGATAAGAGGTAGCTGTTGTGATAATAAAGGCAACGGCTGAACAGAGAATAAGCAATCCGATTACAAGGGGTACCCCATCAATCGCAAGTGATAATATGGCTGTATCAGGCTTGATTTCTGGAAAAAGCACAATAGAGGTAGTTGCTAAGATGATGGTTAAACTAATGACAAACACACTGCCAACAAAAAAACCGATAGTGGATTTCCGGGCTACGTCCGGATCTTTCGCAGCGGAAAATCGCTGATACATGTTTTGATCACCCAGAACGAGTAAAAACAATGGCAGGAAGAAGCCGAGAAGCTGAGGAAATGATAATCCGCCATTCCAGGTCTTATTCATTTCAGGCAAAGATAGAGATAATCCTTCAAATCCCCCAACAGCATTCAGTGCAAAGGGAACCCCGAAAAGAAAGCCAATAATAATTAAAATGGCACTAAGTGCATCCGTATACGCAACCGAAAAGAGCCCGCCGCTTACCGTTAAGAAGATAACCAGTGCACACATTATGATGGCTCCTATTTCCAGTGGAATGCCTGTGGTTAATTGCAGCACATAGGCTCCGCCTGTAAACTGGTAGGCTGTGATTCCGACAAAGGCAAAGATGATAATAACGGATGATATATAAAGAGCTGCTTTTCCAAAGCGCCGTTCCAAAAGATCTGGTACTGTATAGATTTCAATCTGGCGGATTTTAGAAGCGATAAAATACAAAATAATAGCTCCAACAATTCCGCCTGACAGATTGAAAATAGCGGCAAACGGTCCGTATTGGTAAATAAAGCTCGCTCCGCCGACAACAGTTCCAGATCCAACAAACGTTGCAAGAAGAGTACCCATAACGACGAATAGTGGCAGGCTTCGGCCCGCAACCATAAAGTCGTCGCTATTTTTCACCGATTTTTTTGCGAAATACACACCAATCAACGCCATGAAAACCAGGTAAAGAACAACTGCAACTAAATAAATGTTCAATAAGCTCACTCCCTTTAATTATTTTTTGTATAAGGCTGTGTGGAAGCTTAATGCAGATTTAATCTTGGAACAGTGATCCATGTTTCCTATTAAATTTTCTTTGGAATTTATCCAAGGGAGACTCCGCAATCGCAGAGCCCCGTTACAGCTAGCTTGAACAGTGCAGGTCAGCTGACCAAAACACCATTTTTCATCACAAGCTTGTCTCCCCGCAAACTATTTAAATCATTTAGAGGATTGCTGTCTGCAATTAGCAAATCTGCGAACTTTCCTGGAGAAATACTGCCGCGCTGATCTTCAATTCCGAGACATTCAGCTGCAACACTCGTTGATGCTTTAATGACTTCCATTTCTGACATTCCCGCTTCATGCATAATCTTTAATTCATCAAAATAATAGCGGGGCGGGGTTAATGGAGAGCCACAATCAGTTCCTGTTGCAATCTTCACTCCGATTTGAACAGCTTCCTGCAGCATGGAGAAATGCGGTCCCACAACTTGCTTAGCTTTTTCCAGAGCATATGCCGGAATGTCCGGGCTGCTTATAAGCTGTCTCATGACGGCCATTGTCGGCACCAAAAAGGTTCCCTGATTTTTCATGATTTCAAGAGCCTGACGATCTGCGTAAATTCCATGCTCGATTGTGTCAATCCCGACCTCTAAACAATTCATGATCCCTTCAATTCCATCTGCATGAGCAGAGACCTTCTTATTTTTCTTTAGAGCCTCTTCTTTTGCAGCACTCAGTTCCTCTATTGTTAACTGAACGGAACCGGGCTCTTCCCCTTTGGTATAAATACCGCCCGTTGCCATCACCTTCACCAGGTCTGCTCCTTCCTTGAGCACCCTTCTAGTATTCTTGCGGACTTCATCCGGCCCGTCAGATTCATAGCCTAAATAATAGACATGTCCGCCTGTCATGCAAATAGGGGCACCAGCAGCGATAATGGTAGGCCCTGAAAGCAAGCCGGAATCAATGACATTTCTTACATGTAATACGGTTCGATCCGGTGCACCCAAATCTCTGACTGTAGTGACGCCTAATTTCAGTGTATCCAATGCATGCTTATAGGCTTCCAAAGCGATTCTGTCATTCTCTTCATTTTTGATGACGGATTGCGGATCTGCACTCCCATTCCAAACGAGATGTACATGGCAGTCAATCAGTCCGGGAAGTATATATTTTCCGGTACAATCAATGATTTCAAACCCTTCTGTTTCACCCGGCTCCCCTTCCTTAACCTCCGTTATTCTTCCGTTTTCAACCTTGATGTACGAATCCTCCACCACCTCATCATTTAGTCCGTCAATAATGCTGCCGCCCTTTAGTATCCATTTCGTGTCTGTTGGCATTTTGAAGCCCTCCTATTGTGTGATTATTCAAAATCATAACAATAGAAAGATTATTTATCATTGTATACTACAAACAAAAAAGAGACAGTATTTTGTCCCTTTTAAACAATTCTATTGGAATTGATCTGCTTTTTGTTTAGATCTGTATATGGAAAAGGCCAGCATGAGCATTGAATAATGGGATGGATTTTGAATATCCACCTGCATCAATTCGTTTATTTTCTGCAATCGGTATTTTACCGTGTTAGGATGCACAAATAATTCACTGCTCGACTTTTGAAGATTAAAAAAGTGTTTCAAGTATGTATATAGTGTCTCGGTTAAGGAAGCATTCTTTTCCAGATCATAGGCAATCAATGGACCCAGTAATTCTTCATCGAAGTTTTGAAACAAATGATGGGATTGTAAATTGTAGGCGACTTTCTCAATCCCCATTTCATCCCAAAACACCAATTGTACATCATGAACGTGACCATGCAGCAGTCCCATAGATGACTGGTCATACATAGCTTTAATTTTACTGCAAGTGTTAACCTCCTCTATCGCACTTACACCTATACGGATTCCAGGGTAGTCTGTCAGAATGGCCGCTACCCTCTCTCTGTCTATTATCGAATCGATCACCCCGACGATTTTTCTGTTATAAATCCATAATCGCGAATTTGTTTCATTTTCTATTAAAAGCTCAGAAAACATTTGAAGTTTTGACTGAAGTGTTTCCGGAGTGGAGGACTGCACCTGGAAAATGCATCTTACTTTCTTAAGGTCCATATAAAAATCAGATAGGCTCTTATCATCGGACTCACCTTGAAAAATACCTTCAAGCATTTCGATATCTTTGCTCTTTTGATAGTGAAGCAATGTATTTTTATTATAGGCTGCTAAGCTTAAGGCACGTATACCATTCTTAATAACCTCTTCTGAAAACTTATCCGGTGTTCCATTTTGACAAATGATCAGATAGCCAAGAAAGTTCATCTTAGAAAACAGCGGCGCTACCTTGAAATTCTGATCAGAGAGAGAATCCATTTTAACAGCTATATTCGTCTCACGATTGGTGAAGCGCACTTTTAACACGTTCTCTTTATGCTGGTTTATGATCAAATTAATCAGGTGCTTAATCTCATCTCTGGTTTGCTCTTTCGTTTTCCAATACGCAATCAAATCAAAATACGGATCTAGCACGCACACAACATTGTTAATATATTCTCCTATTACTTTTACAATTGAATTCAAATCCTTCTCCAGGAGAACAATTTCCATCAGTTTTTCATTTAATCTATGTATTTTCGAAGCCTGTTCATTTTCCTTCTTATTTACCAGCTGATTATATTTCTCGTGGATGCTATAGTATGGGACCTCTTGGGGGATTTCAAAAAGCGGGAAAGAATGGGTATTGGAGTAGTCGATAACTTCCCTCGGAATTGTTTTCAATGCTGCTGTATGAAAACCAATAGCACTAATTCCGATTTCCTGCATCCATTCTAAATGGCTAATCATTTGCTTCACATCTTTAAATGCATGAAACGTAGTCATAACAAACCCTTTTTCTTTCATACGGGATGTTTTTTCCGTAAGCTCCATGCTTGTTAGGTAGGCAATCTCTTTATTCATATTTTGCCTGCCGCCGCTCACCAGCAAAATATGATCCCTTTCTAACACATCAGCAAAGTCTTTGACTGTAATCATAATAATCCCCCCTTTTGATAGGAAACAATAAAACTTTTCTATGAAATTCTTATTTTTTCAATAGTTTGTTAATATTATAAAGGCAACTTATGATAAATAAAATGGATAAAACCTATTGGTGATTTAAACATGTATGGGGTACAGCATTTGGCTTTACCTCATCATTATGACCACTCAATCATTCACCGAATGAAGTACCCCACAAGAATAGACCCGGCACTATACACCAGCATCAAAGCCATTATCACATTAAACTGACTTCTATACTTCGCCAGGAAGGATTGAAAAATGGATCCAAAGACACTCCAGCAAAAGGTACTCAGAAAACCAACAAAGGCAAGGAAAATGGAAAAGAATATCAGACTCGTATGTGAGGTATGGTATGGAAAGATAAAGGTTGATATAACGGTAACCCCATATAAAATCCCCTTTGGATTAATAAATTGCAAAAGCATTCCGATTAAAAATCCGTTATGCTTAGCATCATTATTGTTTTGGTCATCCGGTTTACTGGTCATGATTTTAAGGGCCAAAAACAGCATATAAATGACCCCAATGATTGTCATGATCAATTCAACCCTTGGAATGAAATGATGAAGCAATAGATTAAAATAAATGCAAAGGATCATAATGACAAAAAATCCTGCGCTTACCCCCAAACAAAATCGAATCGTATTTCTTAAACCGAACCGGTTAGCGAATACCATCGCCATAATATTGTTTGGACCTGGCGTAAAGCTGGTAACAAAAACATATAAGAAAAAAGATAATAAAGACACAGCTGCTTTCCTCCTTTGCATGTATGTTATAATGTACAGAAACGACAATATAACGATTTACTACATATTGTATATTACGGACGTTATATTGTACATACGAAAGGACTGCAAGTATGGAGGAAATTCATTTAATTCTTGCTAAAAATTTAAAAGCATTTCGAGAAAACAAAAAATTAAGTTTAGAGAAGGTGGCTGAATTAACGGGAGTAAGCAAAACGATGATCGGCCAAATTGAACGGGGCGAATCAAGCCCGACCATCACAACCATTTGGAAGATTGCAAATGGTCTAAAGATCTCTTTTACCTCATTGATTAATCATCCTCAGCCGGATACTCAGCTTGTTTTAAAGAAGGAAATTCAGACATTATCAGAGGATCAAGGCAGGTATCGGGTATACCCTTACTTTCCTTTCGAAAACGATAAACGATTTGAAGTATATACCGTCGAAATTGACAAAGGTGGATACCTGAGTGCTGAACCACATATCGAGGGAACCGAAGAGTTGATCGTTGTCTTTGATGGGGAAATAACCATACGGGTTAATAACGATGAATATACATTAGAAAGCGGTGACTCCATCAGATTCAAAGCGGATCGGCCCCATACCTATCATAATTCAGGGAAATCATTGGCACGTGTCAGTATGATTTTATTTTATCCGGCAGAATAAAAGCATTTCTATGATTGGCGTAAATTTAACTGAAATCTTAAATTGACAAACCCTTCCGCACAAAAAGCAGCCTCCCGGGGCTGCTTTCCTCGGTTAATGTTCCCCACAGCATATCATCAACCGGTTTGATAAAGAAAAGCTTACGGTTTGCTTAACGTTGTGTAAGTGACATTAATAATTGGTTGGATGTAAAGTCCTGCCATCTACAAAATGTAAATTTATTAATTTCAAACTAAACCTTCGCCGAATATAAAAGAAAACAATAATCAATTTTTCAGTCCATTGACTCTCCTAATCTTTCCTGATTTTTGGTATATTAACAGATGAGAATATTTGGAAGGGGAGAAAAGAATGAATGAACTAGTGTTTAAACAGTTTGAGAAGACAAGAGGTTATTTTATTAAAAAGATCGAGTCAGTTTCAAAGGATGTAGCAAGTATACAGCCAGACGGTTTTAACAACACGATCCATTGGCATATAGGCCATGTATTAACGGTCTGTGAACAGTTTATGTTCGGCTTTCCCCGCAAAACGACCCATATCCCTGTAAACTATATTGAATTATTTGGGAACGGTACAAAGCCGGCTGATTGGAAAGGTGATATACCTGAAACAGATGAGCTCATTATACAGCTGAAGGATCAATTGGGCCGAATCCAGCAAATTCCAGCTGAACGGTTAAATGAAAAGCTGGCTAAACCATTTTTGGGGCTTGAAACCTTTGGTGAATTAGCTGAATTTGCGTTGTTTCATGAGGCAAACCATTTGGGGCATATTCAAGCGATGGAACGGGTTATTCAGCATACAGGAGTAAAGAACTAAAATAGGAAGATTATTTTAATTTTAATCTTAAAAGTTACAAAGGGTGCCCATTGATATTACGAACAGCACCATAGGGCATCCTTTCTTATCTATATCTAGTCTCTCGTCCCCAGAACATCTGTATTTGGCGGTTCATACCCCAACTGGCGGGCCATCGCCATAATCTCCTTTGTGATGGTATTCGTGAGTGACAGTATGCATGAACAGTTTTCGAGGAGTCATTGAAATCTCCTCAGTTGATTCTCTCCAAGGAATAGGCTGCACGATTGACTCATCCATTTTTTGAGAAAATGACTCAAAAACTTCATACACATAAGCATCTGCTTGTTCAAAAAGTGTCCTGATTTCCTCGATGCCGATTGTCGGAATGTTTTCTCTAGGTGTGATAGGCTTCTTCGTTTTTAATAAAACAAATGATCCTAGCCAGCCATGATAACAATTCGCTACATGAACAAGTGTGTCACGCACACTCTGCCAGCCGAATCCCATTTCACTCGTAAAATCTTTTGGATCCATTTTACTGCAAAAGTCCAAAAGCACTTCCCGATTCTCTTTGACCCATTCGTATTCCTTCCGCTCCACTGTATCCGTCCTCTTTTCTTTCTACTCTTTACTTTGCCTGGAACCCTGGACTTTTCGAATATAGAAGATCTGTCCAATTTGATAAGTGTTATGTCTGCTCAAATTTGATAACTCCCCCCACCAAAGCGCATCTAAAGGAAAATGGGGGATTTGTTCATGCAATTTTGATTCCGTGGCTGCCTCAATCTCATTTTGCCACTAAGCTAATCCCTATTCTAATCGTCGTACAAGTTCTTCCCATTACATTTCGGTAAAATTTTCAGCAAAAAACCAAAAACACTTAAACGACCTTAGCCCTATGGATATAGAGCTAAAGCTGCCTAAAGCTTTTTTATTATTTCCACTGTCTGCTTGACAGGGGGCAGATCACATGAAAATGCATTACTAAACTGAGGGACAGGCACTCATTACCGCTCCTTTTCCTTAAAAAACAATTGTTTTGTTTTCATGAACAATAATCCGGTCTTCTAAATGCCATTTAACCGCTCTGGCAAGAACACTTCGTTCAATAGAACGTCCACTCTTTTTTAGATCATCTATATGATCCCGGTGGTCAACACGCTTGATATCTTGTTCAATGATTGGTCCTTCGTCAAGATCGTTTGTAACATAATGAGACGTTGCCCCAATTATTTTTACTCCGCGCTGATGGGCTCGATCATATGGCCTCGCACCAACAAATGCAGGAAGGAAAGAGTGATGAATATTAATGATCTTGAATGGATGAGCCTCAACAAAGGCTGGCGTCAAAATTTGCATATATCTTGCTAAGATGATTAAGTCAATATCAAATTCTTTTAAAAGCTGCAGCTGTCTTTCTTCCACTTCCTCTCTATTTTCTTTGCTTGCTGGTATGTAAAAGAATGGAATATGCAAGGATTCTGCAATTTGTCTTGCTTCCTCGTGATTGCTCACAATGAGAGCGATGTCGGTAAGCAAATCACCACTTTGCCATTCCCATAACAGCTCACGTAAACAATGAAGTTCTTTTGATACGAAAATAGCTGTCTTCTTCAATTCATAAACAAATGCTAATTTCCATTCCATTGAAAATGTTTCTGCGATTTCCTTAAATTTACTCTTCAACTCTTCTTCCTTCGACTGTAAACCAGGACATTCAAACTCGATTCGAATAAAAAAGGTGCCACCCTCTGGATTTGTCGAATATTGACTCGATTCGATAATATTAGCATCATGCTGGAACAGAAACTGGGATACAGCAGCCACAATTCCCGGTTGATCGGGACAATTGATAAGCAGCCGCCCCCTGTTTTTTTGACTTTCTCTAAATAATTGAAGTTGATCTTGAATAGATGAATTCATATGAATCTCCTTTTTTAATTTTAATAACTATAATAGACTTATTGTTCTGGATTTAAAAGCATATTTTTTATAAAGTTATTTATTTTGGTTTATGGGATAGTTAAACATGGAGTAATGCTGAAATCTTAGTGCCAGCCCTTTCAATGGAATGGCCAGACAGACACTTCTTCAAGTGGAATGTATACGAGAAAGAGCTACCCGAATAAGCTGCAGCTCTTTTCTAAAATATTGTTGTTTTTTTATGATTTTGTAATTAAAAAACAAAGAATGAGGAGAGGTTGATTTCCGCTGCAGGTTGCTCAGCGAACCGCGGGGCGGGCGGTGAGCCTCCGGCTGGAATCTCGCACCTTACGCTCCAATCAACCAACCTTATTTTTTTTAAAAAAAAGATACAGATAAAAAGTGCCTGTCCCCTAGCATGGTAAAGCTTTACTGAACATGGGGACAGGCACTCAGTTTGAAGCAGGCTTTAAAATACAAAAAAGACTCGCCAATATTTAAGCTTGTAAAAAACAACTGGGACGGTTCCGGCGTATCTAAGTAATCGCCAGAACCGCCCCTATGTTTATTTTCATTACACTATTGAATATTTAAATAATCTCATCTATCTTTGGCTTTATTTCACAATATCTAACCGGCTTCGCTATTTTACTCAAAGCAGATAGACTAATTGTTTTTTGAGCAGGAAAACGTTCATCCAAGATTTTAGTCGGGACAATATAAAACTCCCAATGACTCACATTCAATGGATCAAGAGTATCTACATCTTTTTCTTTCAATAAACAAAAGATGTAAATGTCAGCGTGTCTTTTAATCTCTGTACTATACTTCCTGGTTGTATAACTATATTCCCTTTTTGCTCCTATGTTAAAGCCGATTTTTGAAAATGTGTCAGTATGCCAGGTCTGTACATATGCTGCAGATTTTACTTCAATCTTTTTCCCTCGATAAATTAAATCATAAGCATCCCACTCGATTCTTGACTGATTTAGACAGTCTAGAGCACTTCCTACTAAAAACTCCGCAAATACTCCTCTTAATGAGTTGCTTAGCAAATCAGAAAAACCCCAGTTCCAGAAATCGTTTAACGTTTTATCAGTTCCGCATATCTTAGTTTCATCTGAAAGTGTTCTCTTTCTAGACACTAGTATCATACTTCCTTTTTTGGTTTTTATAACTCTTCCACATCCTTTTGATTCTAAAACAACTCAAAAAAAGCGTCGGACCCTACTTAGGTCCGACGCTGTATCTATTATTGTTTCTCAAAAAACATTTTTCAAGCTTCTTCATTTATTGAGCTTTTAAATTATCTGAAGTTATAAGTTCTGATTGGTTATTAATCTCTGTAAAGTGATCAGGTGCAATTCTTGCTTTAACTTTCATAGCAATCATATACACAATTCCTGCAGCAACAATGGATTGAACGGCAGGCAATCCAAATGAATACACGTATTGTGTGAAGTATCCAACCAGAGTTCCTACTACTAATGCGATGGTTGCCATCCAGTTCCATCCTTTGTTGTCGACCCACTGCTGTTTTCTTATAAAGAAGAAGTCAGCCATCATAACACCAGCTATGGCTGGATAGATTAAAGCAGTCATATATAAGAAGTCCATAAAATAATCAAGGATCCCCGCCAAAGCAACTCCTATAGAAACAATAGTACCAGCTAATGTAAGAAGTGCTCTTCCCTTATTAGAGTTCACATTTAGCATGTTAGCTAAAGCCAAGCCCATACTATAATTATTTACTAATTGACTCGTCCAGGTTGCTAACCATAAGATGAGGAAGCCCCAGATCGGGAATCCTAAATTCATCATGACATTGACAATATCTGCATCGCCTACTCCTATGGACATAATGGCACCAACATAGAATAGCGGGAAACCTACTGCAATGATTCCTAATGGAATGAGTACGTTGTCTTTTACTTTCGGTTTTGCATAGCGAGTATAATCGGAGGCAATAACCCATTGAGAAACGTTAATACCGATGACTAAACTAACGGCAGCAAGAAAAGTCATTTGCGGTTCAGGGCTCCAGGATGAGATCTTTTCCCAGCCGATATTTTTTAAAGCATAGAAGATACCGCCCGCAATTAAAAGAAGGCCAGCTGGGACAGCTAAGTAATCAGTCCATTTCATAGATGAGTAGCCAATAATGGACGGAAGTGCAAATAGCAGACCAGCTATGATTGTTACGAGTGCCCAAAGGAACCACTGCGTCTTATAGTCAATTCCAAACATTGCTGAAATGGCATTTCCGGCAACTGCCGTCTGCAAAGCCCACCAGCCCATTGAAACGATAAAGATAGTCAATCCTACGATAAACCGTGCCTGGGTTGAACCAAAGCTGGTTCTGGCAATTACGGAAGAGGAACGGCCAGTTTTAGCCCCAATATAGCCTGCGAGGGCATTACCGATCCATTGGAAGACAAAGAGAGCTGCTGCCAAAATCCAAAATAGCTTTCCGAGTCCAAAACTGGCTGTTAACGTGGCACCTACCATTAATACCGGAATTGTAAATTCCAGTCCCCCAAATATAACAGCGGGTGAAATCCAGTGCTGCCTCTCATTCATTGGAACGGAAGCAAGAGCTTCATCTTTTCCACTGCTTTTCCTTAAAGACACATCTTCCATTTCTATTCAACTCCTTCAAATTTATATCGGAATATTCTGTAAAATTCTTTTATAATAAAGACCTTGCCCAAGCAAGGTCTTTATGGTGAATGATGCTAACCAACCAGCACCCAAACAATTTCACAATCCTCTTCACTGTCATTATAGGCAATATGCTCTTGCCCTGCAGGAATATAAGTTGCTTCCCCACTTGACACCCGATACGTTTTTCCATTGGTTTCTGTTACTATAGAACCTTTAACGATAATGGAATATTCGTTCTCACTATGATTAGAAACTCCAGTCAGCGGAACTCGCTTCCCCGGTGGAATAACAACTGTACCCACTTTCAAGTCTCCAGCCAGAGCTTTTTGTGAAAATACCGTTTTAAGTGGAACAGCCGCATTTGGGTCCGGGTTAATTTTCTCTATATTTAATACCTCCACTTTATTTCCCCCTCTGCAGACGATCTTCTGTTAAACCTTCAACTTCATATGTTTTCTCATTTACTATTACCCCAAAGCTTTCATTTGCCTGTGCAGCAGTAATATAGCCATTTTTCACATCCTGGGCTACTTGATCTGCAGGGCGTTTATATGGGTCTCCATAGCCGCCGCCTGTAGCAGTTACCAGTTTAACGACATCACCTTTATTCAGCGGATACCTCGGATAAATTCCAAAAGGACCATCTACATCCCCGTTGGCTTTTTCAATATACACCTCATTCGCTGAACCTTCTTGGCCATCCTTCATTCCCCAAGGAACAAACTTATTTCGTCCAAATGTTACGGAAACCATTTGGTTGTCACTTAATGCTTTATAGGAACGAATGACACCAGAACCGCCTAAATATTCCCCTGCTCCGGCACCATCTGTATGAAGGCTGTACTCGTCAACCATTACACCATACCTTGTTTCTGCAACTTCCACCGGGACATTATAGGTTTCTCCATCCCCAATACAGAATTGTCCTCTGGCTCCATCCTGACCTTCAGAAGCACCCCAGCCTCCAACAGATGGTTCAACAATTAAGAAAGGTTCATTTGTATCCTGATGCTGCCCTGATAAAACAACTGAACAAACAGATAATAAATGTCCCGCATTAAGCCTATGAGGAACAACCGGTGCAAGAGCTTTCCATATCAGATCTGCTCCCGCTAGCATACTCTCCCAATAGATTGAAACAGGCGCAGGACGTTCGGCGGAAAGAACAGATCCCTTATCCGTAATAACTTCTAATGGGCGGAAAACTCCATCATTTGCATCCTGCGAAGGATTTGTAATCGCAAGGAAAATCGTTCGTACAGCAGAAACCAGTGCTGTATAAGAACAGTTAACAGGTCCTGGAACCTGAGGATGACTGCCTCTAAAATCTGCAACGAATTTATCATCTGTTATGGTTACTTTCACTTTTATCTTGAAAGGGCCATTTCCAAAACCATCATCATCAATAAACCCTTCTGCGTTAAAAGT
The DNA here is from genome assembly GCF_010628845.1 of Bacillus sp. 22-7. Taxonomy (NCBI): domain Bacteria; kingdom Bacillati; phylum Bacillota; class Bacilli; order Caryophanales; family Bacillaceae; genus Bacillus; species Bacillus sp. 22-7. The sequence goes on from NZ_NJQY01000006.1 coordinate 165,068, forward strand.
ACCTTTTGGCAATTTACTTAGTTCCTGACGTGCAAGCTGTTCGCCGTGATCAAGCAGATAATCTACTGAAGATAAAAATAATTCTTTCCCATGTTTTTCACATAATTCCTTGACTCGTTTTTCACCTGTTTTCAGTGCTGCAACCTGTGCCCACATATCCCCTAAAGATAATTCAGGAAAACGCACATTGGCTTCAATGATATCGACAATCGCCTGATTTATTTCACCTTCATTAAAAAGTTTTACACTCGGAAATTGTAAGCCTTCCTGAAAAATATCTGTAGCATCGTTACTGAAGGAACCTGGATCTTTTCCGCCAACTTCTGTCCAATGTGCTTTATTGGCCGAAAAAGCAACAATTTCCCCATCAAAGAATATTGGCATGACCAATCCAACATCCGAAAGGTGTGAACCGCCACCACCGTAAGAGTCATTAATGATAATGATATCGCCCTCTTTTAACTTTCCATCACCAAACTTCTTGAGTGTTTGCTTAACCATGTCAGAAAGCATCCCGATAAATCCGGTTACACCATTTCCCTGTGTCAAAAGCTGTCCCTTCGCATCGGTCAGGCCGCTGGCGTAATCCAATACTTCGTAAATAATCGGGCTCATTGAGGTTTTAGCAAGGGCAATAAACATCTCATCTCCAATAGCAACCAGTGAGTCTTTCACAATCTCAAGTGTAAATGGATCTACTTTACTCCGAACAATCTGTGTCATTTATTCCACCCCTGTTTCAATGATTAAATTCCCATACTCATCTACAGTTAAGGATTGATCAGGATAGATAACTGTAGAAGCAGACGGTTCCTCTACAATGGCAGGTCCAGAAATTTTCATGCCTTTACCAAATAAACTGCGGTAGTAAACCTTCGTTTCAACCCATCCGCTGTTCTCGAAATATACTGGACGAGTTTCTTTGTAAGCCTCTTGCTCATCTCTGCTTGTAGAGGTTAATCTTTTTAGTTCAGGCTTTAATACCTTCCCGAATGCTGTTAGGTGCAGGTTGACAATCTCTGTCGGAGTCCCTTCAAGCTTAAAGGTGTAATGCTGTTCGTGCAGATCTCCAAAGCGTTCAACTACTTCTGAAATGGTTTCTTCAGACCATTCCCCATTCGGAACAGGAACCTTTACAGTATGTTCTTGACCTAGATAGCGGATATCTGCAAATCTTGTAAATAACACATCTTCTTCTGAAACTCCCTCTTCTTGATATTGCTTAAGTGCTTGAGTTTCAATTGAATTCCATTCTTTATTTAGCTCACTAGGATCTAATTGATTTAATCTTCTTATATATGTCTGGATATAATCATGTCTTAGGTCAGTCATGAGCATGCCCCATGCCGAAAATACCGAGGAAGCAACAGGAACAATAACCTTCTTAACACCCAGCTCTTTAGCCAGTGCAGGTGCATGCATCGATCCTCCGCCGCCAAAAGCTACCAGCGAGAATTCACGAGGGTTATGGCCCTTTCGAACAGAAATAAGCTTTAATGCATTCAGCATATTGGAGTTTGCAATTCGAATAATGCCTAATGCAGCATCCTCAACAGACATTCCAAAATGATCGGCAACCTTCTCTTTAATGGCAGCCTTCACTTTATCCAAATTTACTTCATAATCAAAGTTTTCTGGTGAAAGTCTTCCCGTAATCAGGTTAGCGTCAGTGGTTGTTGGCTCCGTACCACCTTGACCATAGGCAACTGGTCCAGGCAAAGCACCTGCAGATTGAGGACCAACCTTTAAAGAACCCGCTCCATCTATCCATGCAATCGAACCGCCGCCATTTCCAATCTCCACGATATCAACAACCGGCACTTTTATTGGATACCCAGCACTGCGCTCATTTTTTTCAATGAAATAATCAGTAGAAACTTTTACCTCTCCCTGATTAATCAGGGAGCACTTTGCTGTAGTCCCGCCGATATCAAAGGCAATAATATTCTTTTCATCCAGGATTTCACCAAGTACAGCTGCACCATATATCCCGGCAACAGGTCCAGACTCTACCATATTAATAGGCGTTTGCTTTGCACTATTGAAGGTAGTTGTACCGCCATTTGACTGCATAATGTAATTTTGGCTATCAGTCTCGTTTTCTATTAATTTATTATGTAACCGGTTCACATAGGATGCAGCAATTGGCTTTACATATGAATTAAGAACAGTCGTACTAGTTCGCTCATATTCCCGCCATTCTTTTGTTACCTCATGTGATGCCGTGACAGCCACTTCTGGCAACAGCTCTTTTACCAAATTTACAGTCTCAATCTCATGAACTGGATTTACATAGGAATGCAAATAGGCAACAGCTATCGCTTCTACTTCTTGTTCCTTGAAATAGTGAATAATTTCTTTTAATTGATCTTTATTTAACGAAGACAGCACTTCTCCCTTATAATTTAAGCGCTCTTCTACTTCCTGACGTAAATACCGCTCAACAAATGGAACCGGCTTTTGATACCTGACGTTAAATAAATCCGGACGATTTCCACGGGCAATTTCTAGTACATCCCTGAAGCCTTTAGTTGTAATTAGACCTGTCTTTACACCTTTTCGTTCAGTAAGGGCATTAATAATAACAGTGGTGCCATGAATAAAAGTCTGGATAGCTGTTTGATCTATCCCGCTTTTCTCAATAACATCGATAACTCCCTTTTCAAAATTAGGAGGTGTGGTATGGCTTTTGGCAACCCCAATCTCACCTTCTTCATTGACATAAACAAGGTCAGTAAAAGTTCCGCCAATATCAGTAGCTACACGCATGATACTCCACCTTTCTGTATTTATAGATTTATTTATAAAGGCCAATTAAAAAATAACTGGCGTTAAAACACAAAGTAATTTTGATTCTTCGCTTATCGGATTTTCAACTGTATGCGGGTAAGTAGATGGGAAATGAATGGAATCACCTTCTCGGATAATGTATTCCTTTCCATCTACGTGAAAAATAACAAGGCCCTTTAATACGTAATAATATTCCTCGCCTGCGTGGCCAAATTGCTGTGTCTGTTTTTGGTTGGGTGCTAATGTAACCAAAAGCGGCTCAAGGCTTCTGCCTGGAAAATCACCATTCACTCGGACATAAGTAAATTCCGACCCCTTGATATTAAATGGCTTATGCTCGCTGGACTTCACCATGAAATTCTGATTCGGTTTCTCGTCTTCGAAAAACTCAGAAATTTTTACATTCAGTGCATCCGCAATTTTTTTCAATGAAGTAATAGCTAGGGAAGTTGTTCCTCTCTCAACTTGGGAAAGAAAGCTGATTGATAAATCAGTGCGTTCACTTAATTCTTTTAAGGTATAGCCATTCTGAAGCCTTAAATCTTTAATTTTCTTGTAAATTTCATCCATAATGAACTCCTTTGAAGCAAAACTGTAAAATTATAGTGTTAGTGTAAACGATTTAAGTATTACTGTAATTAAGAGTATGATAGCATATTAATTTTTGAATTGAAAGAAAATTTTAAATTAAGAAACAAGAAACAATTATCTTTTGATTATATCTACATTCTATAAAGTGTTCGGTGGTCAGCTAGATTTAACTTTATTGTTCACTCCATTTGTGATAAAGAAATTCCCAAATCAAATATCTTTTATTAAATCTAAAAGCCTAAAAATAAAAAAGCCTGCTCCCTGAAGATATTTTTTCTGGAAACAGGCTTTTAATACTCACTTAATAGCATGCTATATTAAATGACATACTTCTCTATGATGTTTTTCTTTATTTCAATAGTGGGTAATTCCTTTCAGAAAATTTCTTAAGCGCTATGATTACTCTGAGGTTGTATACAAAACCCATTATACAATCTCAATGAAATTTATTGCGCAAAAAGGAAATCCGTTCAACAGAGAAATTTGGTTTTTTTAATTTCGCACCTATGCTAAAGTCCACCATTAACTCTGCTTAACAACCATCTCTTCTGCCATTTTACTAACCAACGTGTACAATTTTTCAATACGGTCAATTAGTAATATATAATTAAGCCCTCTTCATATACTTTTAATTGGCTAAGGATATTTTTTAAAGAAAAAACTCCCATAATCCATATCTTTTTTCCCATGGTATAATATACAGTTGTATTATGCATTTTTTGTAAAAAAATGTAGTTTTTGCTGAAAGGATGATTATTTTGATTAACACTGATTTACATATAGATAAAACAGTCAGGTTATTTACATATCTAAAGGAACTTTCTTTATTAAAAGCCCCACTGGTTAGAGATCTACAAAACTACGAGAACTACGTATTTTTAAATGAAATCCCAGATGAAAATGGTTGTATTTCACCGCTTATTTCAAAAGTAAAAGATACTTGGGTGGAAATCAAAAAACCAATGAAGCCAGTTTTTCCTCATCCGCCTAAAGCTTTAATGGACTGGTTAAGCTCTTCTTACAAACCGGAAGACATTACTGAACCTGCCCTTCTGGAGAAAATCCCGAATCCTGATTTTCAGGAGGATGAAGAACAGGTTGAAGCTGATTCTGAGGCTGAGCAAAAATATTTATACCTGGAAGATCATTCAGATATACAGCGTACGTTTGATTTCTACTTAGCAGGTAAATGGAATGTGTGGAAAGAGGAATTCGAACGCTATGAAAAAGTCCAGGATATTTACACAAAGTTATTCTCCATTTATCAAAAACAGAAAAAGCTCGGGGATCAGTATGAACTTATAGCCGCTGTTGGGCTATTGAATTGGAAAGATCCTAATGGCCAAGTCATCCACAGGCATATAGTAACCGCTTCATGTGCGTTTCAATTTGATGCCAATAATGGAATTATACGAGTAATGCCATCATCAGAAGGAATTAAGCCTGAATTAGAGCAGGATATGCTCGAATTAAGCAGCAGATTAGATAACAAATCTTTATTGCCTATTGCGGAAAAATTAGAAGAATTACAGGAGTCTTTCTGGAATCAAAATTTATTAAATTCAATTTGCAGGTCCTTTGCTTTTTCATTATCGTCAAATGGAACATTCCATGAAAATGAGTTGGCCAATACCAGGGAAACATATAAAGAACCTAGCATTTTTTACAGTCCTGCCCTTATTTTAAGGAAGCGGACTGAAAAAGGATTTCAGCAGGCTTGTAATACAATTGTAGAAAATGTGAAGGAGTCAGGAGAAGAAGTTCCTCAAGGTATAAAGAGGATTTTTGAAGAAATTGATGATTTCCATCAGTCTGCCGGCACCCAGGATAACCAATCAGCCGGTACCCTGCCAGTTGATTCGACTATTTACTTCCCTCTTGAAGCAAATGAAGATCAACAAAAGATAATCAAGAATTTGGAAACCAGAAATGGAGTTTTAGTCCAGGGACCTCCTGGTACAGGAAAAAGCCATACAATTGCCAATCTGATTTCTCATTTGCTTTCTACAGGGAAAAGAGTGCTCATAACCAGTGAAACGGCAAGAGCTCTTAAAGTATTAAAAGGAAAAATTCCAGAAGAACTGCAAAGTCTATGTGTTAGCTTACTTGGCGCCGATTCCAAATCCTTCAAAGATTTAGAAAAGGTCGTTCAAACGATTTCAAACAAGCGTGATACCTGGAATTCAGAACTGATGTCCAATGAGATTGCTGAACTGACAACTCAACTTAAAGAAATGCGTAAAGAGAAAGCAATCCTGCAAAACAAAATGCGATCAATCAGGGAGAAAGAAACATTTCAGCATAATCTGCTAGATGGAAAATACCAGGGAACAGCCCAAAAGATTGCTATGACTATTAACGAAGAACAAGACTACTACTCCTGGCTCAAAGACCAGGTTAAAATGGATGCCGAATGCCCTATTACCAGCTCTGAGGCAGCAGAACTCCTGGAATTATTATCTCTTCTAAATGAGAATATTCAGGAGGAAATTCAATTATCATTTCCACCTCATGATCTATTAGATGATGAAGAAACATTCACAAGAAATGTGAAGCGTGAATCTTCCTTAAATGAAGAAATTAAAAACTACGAAATCGCAAATCAAGATAAACTTGAGATACTTTCAAGCTTAAGTAAAGACCAGCAAGCTTTGCTCAATAAATTACTTAATGAGATGTCTTCCCTATCCAACCAGATTGCAATGAAAAAGCAGCAGTGGCTATCTTCAGCTTTCCAGGATCTTATAGGGAATAGGTTCAGACCCTGGGAAGAGTTTTATACACAGGTCATCGAATCACTTAGTAAGATCAAGGGTCTTGCATCAAAGCATAGTTTAACTGAAATTCATGGTACTGACCAAGTTCCATTATCTCAGCTTCTGTCGGACGTATCCTTACTTCATGCTCACTTGAAAGAAGGAAAAGGACTCGGCGTCCCTTTAATGAGACCTAAAGTCGTGAAAGATGCCTGGTATATCGTGAAAGATGTCCGAGTTGATGGCCGAAAATGCGATTCCGTCGAAACGGTAGCTTTTTTAGAAGAAGCAGTAACAGTAGATCATACTTTAAATCGGATTGGTAAAGTGGTCCAGGATCAAATAAAGATTGAACAGAACTTTGGACAGTCCAGATCACTAAATGCAGCGAATATAGAAGATTTAATCGAGCCATTCAACCTATTATTGGATTATAAACAATTAATGGAAAAAATAACAAACGATTTCGGGCATATTCATTTATTTGAGGAACTCGCTATTACCAATGAAGAAATTGCTTCTCTACTAACTCAGCTTGAATTGTTGAATCTAAAAGAAGAATTAAACGAAATCCAATTGAAAATGAACTCTCTTATCGGAAACATTCAGCAGTCGGTAGGTACAAACGAACAACATCAGGTTGTTGGTGATTTAATTGATTCAATTCGGAACAGAGATTCTGAAAAATACACAAAAAATATTAAACTCATCCATGAACTAGATGAGTATGGAAGAAAAAGCAGCAAGTGTGAAGCATTATTACAGAAGCTTAAGATTTCGCTTCCTAAGCTATATTCAGATCTTCTTGTTTCTTATGAGGAACCTGTTTGGAAGGAACGGTTTATACATTTGCCAAATGCCATGAAATGGGCAAAAGCAAAAAGTTGGCTGATTGATTTCTCAAATACAGATGAAAAGTCACTTACAAAAGAACTGAATGATTTAGACAAACGAATAAAATCGACAATAAGCAGGTTAGGAGCTAAAAAAGCCTGGTATTCTACATTAGGTTCCATGACTGAAGGACAGAGGCAGCACTTGCTTGCCTGGACTACCTCGATGAGAAAGGTCGGGAAAGGAACCGGGAAAAATGCTCACATCCATCTCAAAGATGCCCAAAAACATATGTCTGAATGCCGGGATGCCATTCCAGCTTGGATCATGCCGTTATATCGAGTGTTTGAAACGTTTGATGTAAAACCTAACCTCTTTGATGTTGTCATCATTGATGAGGCCAGCCAATCCGGTCCAGATGCAGTTATTCTGCAATATATTGCAAAGAAGCTGATAGTCGTTGGGGATGACAAACAGATCAGTCCTGAATATGTAGGGATTAAACGTGAAGATGTTCAATATCTGCGCAACCAGTATCTTAGTGACTTCAAACTTGCTGACATGCTAGATATTGAAAATTCTTTCTTTGATTTGGCAAACGTGTTATTTGGCGGAAGAATTACGTTAAGAGAACATTTCAGGTGTATGCCGGAGATTATCGAATTCTCCAACAGGATCAGCTATTCAAATACACCATTAATTCCGTTAAGACAATACCCGCCTAACAGGTTAGAACCAATTAAATCTGTTCATGTTCCGTCCGGCTATCGGGAAGGATCTGGTTCAAAAGTGGTTAACCAGCCTGAAGCAGAAGCATTAGTGAGCCAAATGAAGGAGTGTATAAATAACCATATTTACAAAGATAAATCCATGGGTGTTATTTCGCTCCAAAATGAAGGGCAGGCACAGTTAATCGAAAGGCTTCTGGTTGAAGAAATCGGAACGGAAGAAATTGAAAAAAGAAATATTATCTGCGGAGATGCCTATGCTTTCCAGGGGGATGAGCGGGACATTATGTTCATCAGCATGGTAGCCGCCACTGGTCAAACAACGATGAGAGCACTAGCGACTGAAAAAGATAAAAGAAGATTCAATGTTGCGGTCAGCCGTGCAAAAGACCAGTTATGGCTCTTCCATTCACCGACAGTTAATGATTTCCGAAATAAAGAATGTTTCCGTTATCAGTTAATCTCCTATTGTGAAGACCCAGCCATTGAAATATTGGAAGCAAACCGTTCCCTTTGTGAAAGTGACTTTGAAAGATCAGTCTTTGATCAAATCACTGCGAGAGGATACAAAGTCATCCCTCAACATGAAGTAGCTGGCTACCGAATTGACATGGTCATTGAAGGGCAAAAAGGCAGAATAGCAGTTGAATGTGACGGAGACCAATGGCATGGTCCTGACCGGTACGATTATGATATGAACCGCCAGCGTATCCTTGAACGCTGCGGATGGACATTCTGGAGAGTCAGAGGCAGTGATTATTACTTTAACCCTGAAAAAGCTCTTTCCTCTTTGTGGGATACATTAAAATATTATGATATTGAACCTATGCATGCTAAAGAAAATGGTGAATCAAATATGAAGGAAAGTTCATCTCATCAGACGGAGCCAACATTAACTGCAAGCGGCGAGATTGCTGCTGGATTAGAACTAGTCATCTCACCACAAACGGAAAAGAATATTTCCAATAACGAATTACTACGTGAACAATACGATGATGAAAAGACAGTAATAACCCAAACGGAATTAGATAATTCATCTAGGGAATCAAAAAACAGCACAGCTGTAATTGATAAAACAGCAACATCCAGAACAGGTCTTAAACAATACCTTGAAAATCTAGGGTACGAAGTGGTTGATAAAAGAGAAAAAGGCGGAGCACTATGGCTAATCGGCGATCAAGAGTTAACTGACTTGATAGAAGAGCTGAGAAATCAAAAAATAACCTTCACCTTTGCATATAATGGGAGTAAATCAACCAATAAAAGGCCTGCCTGGTTTACTAGTTATCAGGGGTAAAAGAAAGAACCGATCATATTGGTCGGTTCTTTCTTCTTCACATTTTAATATATTCAATAAAAATTGCCTGCTTCATATTACAGTAAAGCTAGCAAAACTCGACAAAAAGAAAACTTTATATGGTGCTATATGAAATTGCTGCCCCACTGCCAAATCCTTTTACTATTTCATCTTCGAATACTTTAATTCTGTCAAATGTTGATTGGCTAACTTCTTCCCCTTCAAATCTCTGTCGCAAATAATTGATAGGGTGATAACCAATTCGCTGAAGTCACTTCTATATAACGACTAGATAAAAATGCCGGATCCATCATTAGGTTTACAACTAATTTATATTTCATTAAACTTAAAGCAAGTAAAAAAGAAAATATAAATTGGAGGACAATAGTGAAAAAAGCAATCAAGGTAGTAGCAGCGATCATTGAAAATGATGAAAATGAAATTTTATGTGCCTTAAGGTCCCCGGAAATGAGTATTCCAAATATGTGGGAGTTTCCAGGCGGTAAGGTAGAGAAAGGTGAAGACCTTTACGAAGCGTTGAAAAGAGAAATCAAAGAAGAAATGAATTGTGTCATACATACAGAAGGAATATTTAATGATCATACACATGAATACGATAATTTCACAATTAATTTAATTGCAATAAAGGCAAAATTAATTGAAGGAACACCAACTGCAACTGAGCATTCTAAGCTTGTCTGGTTTAAACGAGAAAATCTTAAATCTCTAGTTTGGGCACCAGCAGACATACCCGCGGTTGAACAACTGATTCAAGAAAAAAATAGTCTTCTTATCTAAGAAGACTATTTTCACCCTATTCAGCAGTAAGATATTTATACATATCATATTCCACTGGGGTTTCCATGATCATATTCATATTGACAATTGGCTTTTCCCCTTTATCAGTATGAATAGTAGTTTGTGTGACAGTGTCAATAATAGGTGAAGCTTTTCCAAGATAATAGGAATCTGTACCTTCATCATCGTCTTTTTTTATAAAGATATGAATTTCAATACCTCGTTCCTCAGCATGAATAATCGGCTGCAGTTCTTTCGATTCAATCACGCGGCTATTTCTAGAAAACCACAATAATGTTTCTTGATTAATGAGAGCATCCTCGTAGGCAATACTCGCTTCAACTGATTCATCTTTATGATACGTGATAAAGATAGGGCAAGTACCATGCTTCGTTTTATACCCATACATAGTTCCTTTTTCGTCATTCTCCCAATTTAATAGCCTACACACGTCTTTTTTCGAGTATTTTTCGTACAGCTTTAAGGGTTCGTTACTCATGTATTTTTTACTGATTTCGAAAGCAGTCTCACATATATCACGCAAATGTAATTCTAATTCCTTATTTTTAATAAAATAATTATTTATCTTTTCTCCGAATTTATAGCTTCCATTCTCCAATACAATGATTTCTTCTCCACCATATTTAGCTTGGTCCGTTTTTGTAAAAAAGGATAAGTTAAATATACGCTCAATTGATTTTAATGTATTTTCGTCAACATAGCAGTTATTCTCTTTTAAGATATTCAGGTAATCTTGAACGATTATTTCACCATTTATTAATAATTCATTTAACAAGATAACCTCATGCAGTCTTTTTCCATTCATCACTTCAATTGACAGCATACTAATCACTTTTAATTCGTACTCAGAAAGACTTGTAGAAATCTTATCTACTACCTTTAAAAATTTTGGGTAGGTTGTATATTCATTAATAATGACATTTGGATCGATTGAGTTATAGGTTGTATAATCAACTAATCTTGGAACGCGGCCAATTTTATTCTTTAATTCTAAATAAGCATCCTTTAATAACTTTTTTGTCTGGGATCCCATATCATTAATTGCATCAAAAATTCTTTTCCTAGCTACCTCTTCAAAGTTAACCGTTGAAACTCCCTTAATAAAACTGGTATTTTTAGTATATCTGCGTGTTGTATCTTCATTTACAGATTTATCACCTGAGAGAGCAATCGGAATTAAAAAGTTATTTTTATAGTTACCAATAAAATCAATGATAGTGACAAATTCTTTAGAATCGTGTTTGCGTAAACCCCTACCTAATTGCTGAATAAAAATAATACTTGATTTGGTTTGTCTTAGCATCACGACTTGATTTATACTCGGAATATCAATTCCCTCGTTAAATATATCCACAGTGAGAATATAATCGATTATACCAGCCTCTAATTGATTTACCCTTCTTTCTCTCTCTTCCTGGGAATCCTCTCCTGTCAATACAACGGTATTGAAGCCTTTTTCATTGAGCAAGCGCGATAACTCTTTTGCTTCATCCTTACGACTACAAAACATAAGCCCTCTGACCTTTTCTCCAGAAGCCCCATAATAAATGATTTTTTCAATAATATGCTTAACTCGCTCTTCTGTTACCAGGTCACTCAACTTTGAAGCATCATCAATTAATTTCCCATCATACTCAAAGTCAGTTACTCCAAAGTAATGGAAGGGACAGAGCATATCTTCCTCAAGTGCTTCCTGTAAACGAATCTCATATGCGATGTTATAATCAAATAGCTCAAATATGTTAAAATGATCTGTTCGTTCCGGAGTAGCAGTCATTCCCATCATAAATTGTGGAGTAAAGTACTCCATAACTTTATGGTAAGAGCTTGCTCCCGCTTTATGTACCTCATCTATTAAAATATAATCAAAGTCATCTTTAGCAAACGAAGACAAGTGCTCTTCTTTAGAAATAGATTGTATTGTAGCAAATAAATATCTAGCATTCTTTTGACGAGTTGAACCGGAAAGAATACCAAAATCTTCTTCGAGACCGCCCAGAATTCTTCTAAAATCTTCCTTTGCTTTATTTAATATTTGTTCACGATGGACGATAAAAAGCATTCGTTTAGGAGCGAACCTTCGTACATCAAATGCAGACAAATATGTTTTACCTGTACCAGTTGCAGATATAATTAATGCTTTTTGCTTGCCTTCATTTCTTAAAGCCTGAATCTGTTCTAAGGCAGCCTGCTGCATTTTATTTGGAACGATTTTAAGTGAATCCTCTATAGCATTGCCAGCATATTGAGAAGAAGCTTCTCCAATTCGGTCAATAACCTTACTGTTTACCAAAGGCGTATACTGTTCCTCATAGCGATTAATCCAATCCTCAGTAAGCGGTGCTGCCTTTTCCCATATATCCTCAAATTGCTGCTTAAAATGGTGAATGAATTCTCCATTTTCATGTGAGGTAAGCTTTACATTCCATTCGTAATTCATTTTTATTGCATTAGCGGTTAAGTTAGAGCTTCCTACTATCAAAGAAAAGTGAGTTCTTTGTTTAAATATATAGCCCTTTGAATGAAAACCCTTAATATCCGTTAATCTAACCTCTACATTTTCAATCTTCATTAACTCTCTAAAAACTTTAGGATGATTAAAGCTTAAAAAAGTAGATGTCAAAATACGCCCTTTAATCCCTTTTTGCCTAAGATCCCATAAATAGGACTTTAAAGTTGCTAACCCACTTTCAGTGATGAAAGCAACTGAAAAAATAAATGATTCACATTGCTCTAGTTCTTCCTGTAACGAATTTAATACATACTCATTATGATCACTATTATTCAACAGTAATTTAGGCGGGTAATTTCCTTTATCAATCCTATCTGAGTTAATAAATCCTTTATACAAGGAATCTTCTAAACTTTGAATGAAAGTTGACATGTTAGTTATTCCTCCTGTATATCATTACCATTATTGTAAAGCATTTAGTTGATGATGAGTAGGAGGGATAGACAATATAATTGAGAAAGCTCCAGCAAAAAACACCCACTATGTATATAGTGGGTGTTAGTAATTGTAATTAATCTTAAAGAAAGTAGCTAGATTCAACTGCTCTTTTGTTCCCTCACTCGACATGTCCAGAGTGTATGTAGCAACACATGGGTGCTGGTGAGTATTTTTTGTATCAAAAAAACTTATTTGTCAGTAATCATCTCCGATTAAATACATATGTAAACCTAATTTTAATTTCTTTAAATCTTCTAGATCAATATCTCTGTCAAAAATCTCAAAATCTGCATCATTTAAGAAGCCATCAGGATCCTTACCTTTATTTTCATTGAAAAAATTAATTGCTGTGACCTGATTAATTACTTCCCTTAAAGTAGGCACAGAATCAAATTCCTGTACCTCTGAATTTACAACAACTTTTAAGCCTGTAGGAATTCCAACACTCCCCAATATTGGAGATACATTTGCTACATGATTTCCTGCACTCAGTCTTTTTAACTTTGTAACATCTAAAAAGCATGTCCAGTCTAACCAGTTATTTCTACGCCTAATAACACCATAATTTTCGAAACACGGAAATACCAACCCTACATGCGACCTTCCCGAAGCCCACCTTTGTAATAGATCCACTTGACCAAAAGTGCCAATATGTTTCAACTTCTTCTTAATTTTTAAATATCTAATTTTAGCTTTGTTATCAATTTTGAATTTATAAGTATTTGAACCCTTATTAAAAGTGTCTGGAGCTTTATATTGCAAGTACAAGGGAAAAGCATACTGTTTTAGTTGAGTATCAAAACCATATATAGCTTCACGCCGTTGTGTCGGTCCATAAGTCCAAACATCATATCCACTAGTAACAGCTTCATAATGCAGCTCTGAAGTTATATTTAGTTCAGCAGTTTTTTCTGATACTCTTGGCATAAACCGTCTCCTTAAAATCCTTCAGTTCTTTCACTAGAGCTAATTTCACTCCGTGATAAAAAGTATAACTATATATTCAATTATCAATAACTATTATATTTTTCGCTTCTTTTTTTAAATGCCTCTTCTGAACCTTCCATAATATCTAAAATTGCTCGCTTCACATCTGGATTATCTAATCCACCTTCTTTTCTAAGTTTCCCTTTTCCTTCATCAGTTTTTAATGCATAGATTAATTCGGCATCTCCATTCACTGGCAAATTAGCATTATGTGAAACAAGAATTATTTGACGCTTATTTTTCATCTTTCTGATGATTGGAACCAATTCATTATAAATAAAATCAGAATCAAGCTCATCCTCTGGCTGATCAATGATTATCGGCCCTGTGCCCTCTGTAAATAACAAAGTCAGTATCGCTGTATTTTTTTGTCCATCTGATAGGCCATTGTCTAAAAGTGATCCAGCTCTTGTTCCATCTGCTCTATATAATGTAATATCAATTGCATCTTGAATTCTTTTGTTTCGGAATTTTTCCCATTGTTCAAAATGATCATTCAAATGAGATTTTAATTCTTCATAAAAAGGATTTAATTCACTTGGTATTTTAGCTTCACTCTCTAACCATTCTTGTATAATAACCCATGGCGAAGGTGTTGTAGTATGTTGTTGAAACTGTGAGTACGCAAGTTCTCCAATGAACTCCCAGTTCCGTCCCAATTTAGACCGACCATCAATAGGGAATTCCATCCACAATTTCATATAGTGATTGAAATCACCCATGTAAATTATATCTATTTTTAAAAATGGAACATCGTTTCCATCAACAGTAACCTTTGGAATTGTGTCAATGCTAATCAAGTTATTTACCTTTGTTTGCCTAATTTCATGCTGCTTTTTCCAGATCTCATTTAATCTATCATGTAAATTTCCTTTTTCCGCTATTAATTCTAAAGTTCGAGTAAGTTCCTCCTCCTTTTTTACTATTTCCTGGTCTTTTCTGTTCAACTTTTGCTCTGTATCTTTTAGTAATTCAAATTCCTCTTCTGTAATACCTTTCGCCTTACACGCATCTTCGAATTCTTTTTCATTTATATCAAATTCATTTTTTAAACTATCCCATGAGTCATGGTTGTCAATTGCACTTAGTAAACTATTATTTAAATCCTCTTTCGTTTTTTGAATTTCACTTTTTATTGACTTAATAGCTTGAACAAATTGTTCCTTAATATAATTAATATATTCAGATTTAATTAGGTTTTCACTATCTATTACCATATTTTCATATTGTTCATTTATGGTTGTTAATGTTTCTACAAGTTGTTCTAAACTGCCATCAATCTCAGTTTTATCACTTCTAACTTTAGATACAAAATCTCTAGTTAGTGTTACTTTTTTCTTCTTTTCACTAAACTCCTTAACCGAAGTAAATGTATCCCACTTTCTTTTTAATTCTTCAAACTCTTGTTCCAATTCAATTTTTTCTTCCTTCAGACGCAAAAATTTCAGCTCACTTTGAATTAGAGAAATAAGTTTTTCAGCTACTTCTTTTTCTTGATTATTTTCCTCTTTCAACTCATTTTCAGAAATTCTATCGATTAACGGCATTAGTGAGGGCGAGTCTTGGCCCATTTGTGTAATTTCGCGCTGACTATAAATATTTATACCTAAGCTTTTAAATATCACATCTATATCTTTTACTTCTGTTCTAGAAGGTATTGTAACTTGTCCATTTGAAAAATGAAGGACATCTGTGAGACCGTTAGGGTCCTGCCAAGTCAATTTTAATATAGTATCTTGTTGAAGTGTGTTTTGTATTCTAGATAACTGTTCATTGAATTTAGATAAGGAATTTGTACAAAGTCTTATATACTCTAATATTGAAGACTTACCAGAACCCCTTCCCCCAATTATGCAGTTTAAATTTTGTGAAAAATTAATAGTTTGATTATCTAAGAAAGATACATCTCTAATTTCTAGCGAGGTTATCTTTCCATAATTATTACCTTCATTCGGAGAAGAGACCTGCAATTTAATCCTAGAGCTATGATCAATAAATGCCTGCCTTAATGAATCGATTGAAGGTTTTGAAAATTGAATCCAACTGTGTCTCTTTCCTATGAAACCTTTGTCACTTTCGTTTAAACTATAGCAATCTGAAGACATTACGGTCGCAATAGCTCTATCACGTTTCCAGTGTTCATGGCAATCATCACTAGATAGGATTATTTTTTTTATACCTCTCGGTAAGCTTTCTATTACTCTAGGGATTTCCATTACTAATAATCTTGGGTCTTTAAACATTTCTCTTTGGAAGTGATCCGTCATAAAGCTGTCATTCAACATTCCACTTTCAGCAAGCGGATGAGCAGCAACTACAATTCCAGGATAGTCCTTATGCTCTTGTATAAATGTAAGAATGCTATTAAAATCTTTATTTAAAGGAGTTATAGAACCATTAATTACTCTTCTTCTACTTGGTAAGCCAAGTTCTGTAACCATTTCATCTATTACATCTAAAGGGGTATTGAATTCGAATAAGCATAAGACATGCACCCCTAAACCTTGTGAAATCTCCACTTCAAAACCTGGGAAGATGACTAAAGGTTCACTATCCAAGGTCCTTGCCACTTCTTGATTTCTCTCAATTAATCGTTTTAGATAATCTTTACCAATAAAATTATGATCAGTAACACCTATAACCTTTAATCCTACCTCATGACATCTTTTTAAATATAAATCAACCGATTGATTTAGTTGTTCCTCAGTATACGTACTACCAATGTATGCATCACAATTTCTTACCCAATTATGCGGGTCTCCTGGTGTTTGCATTTGTAAATCACATTTTAACCATTTCATCCCATTAAACAAGAATATCACCTCTACACAATTCTAATACAAAATGCCAAAAAGTGTAAGATTCTTTAAAAATTCATCGAAAATTGTAACCTTTAAACACTGAATATTACTAAATTAAAAATAAATACATATCGAAACTGCAATTTGTGCGTAAATTAAAAGGCTAACTAATGAAATATTAGTTAGCCAAAAAAAGTCTACATATTAACAGCCTGCAACTTAGCTTGCTCTAATAAATCCTCAACAGCTATAGGTTCTTTGTTAGGTGGATAATCCCATTTACGTAATACCTTTTTAATGTATAACCTCATTCTTGCTTGAGCACTTTCTTTCTTATTCCATTCATGAGAGCGATGTTCTTTAATCGTCTTTGCTAAGTCTTTAGCAATATTGAGTTTATCTCATCTTGTAGTAATGACTTTATATCAGGATCTGAACCTAAAACAGTGAATTCTGAAGAATAGGAGGGCCTGTCCCCTCACTAAATAACGTATTAACGCAGCCGGGGTCAGGCCCTTTCTTCTTTTAATTGATGGTTATTAATCTTTCGATTTCCAGAGCTATTTGTTCCGGCAGGTTTAAGTTGGATCTATCAGATAGAACACCTTAAAAAAATAACCTTTGCAACCTTATTCGTAATGATTTCTTTTACTTTTCCGTTCGACATATGCCTAGATATATTTGATTTACTGCATCGAAGAGTTCCCAAATTTAACGCTAAAGGCTTATTGGTTTTTAGCCGAATTATAAAGTGCAAAAATAAATTTCAGGAAGATTTTACAAATACGAAATGTTATAATTATTTTTACGGTAAGGAGGTAACGTACTATGGGTGATATTAAATTATTTAGGTTAAACGGGGATAGCGTTAATGAACTAGAAGGGCAATCAGTTGCGGTTGAAAAATCGTTACAACATATAATAGAACGCCATTTAGAAACCTTTTTAGGTGTACGATTTTTGGCCTCTGAACATGGTACGGGTAAACGTCATGCAGGGCGTATTGATACGTTGGGCATTGATGAAAACAATTCACCCGTAATAATTGAATATAAGCGATCTATGAACGAAAATGTTATCAATCAAGGCTTGTTTTACTTGGATTGGCTACTAGACCATAAAGCGGAATTCGAATTGATGGTAATGCGTAGGTACGGTGCAAACGTTTCAGACACTATTGATTGGAGCAGCCCACGTTTACTATGTATTGCGGGAGGTTTTACTAAGTATGACGAACACGCCGTACAACAAATAAACCGTAATATAGAGCTTTATCAGTACAAACATTATCGTGACGGTCTATTATTACTAGATTTAGTTAACGCTACAACGGCACAAACCGTACATATTAGTGATGAATCTACCGCACCAACTACGGCAACTAACCGTAATACTAAGGTAAAAACTGTATCTGATTATTTAAATCAGGCTAATACAGAACTAACTGATAGATTTGAAACGTTAAAAGCCTATATGATGGCGTTAGGTGATGACGTCCAAATGAAAATACTCAAACATTATATAGCGTTTAAACGCATTAAAAATTTTGCTTGCGTTGAAGTACATCCAGGAACGGGTAAGATTTTACTTTTTGTAAAGGTTAAGCCAGGTAGTATTACGTTAGAAAATGGCTTTACCCGTGATGTATCAAACATTGGGCATTTTGGCACGGGTGACTTGGAAGTAACGATTTCTAACGGAGAAGATATAGAAAGGGCTAAACGCCTTATTAACATGGCTTATGATGTAAGTTAATGAAATGGAGTGTTTTTGATTAATGAAAGGTGATAAGTTTTTTATCCCAGGCATTTTTTTTGTTATAGCAATTGCAGATTTATTTTGGTTTGATGTAAATGTTATAACCCCTATAATTACTTTTGCAGGTTTTCTTTATGTTATTGAGGATTTTTTAAAGGAGAAGCCTAATTTAAAAAATAGCGTAAACATATTAGCTACGATTGTTTTAGGAATTGCAATATTAGTTTTCTTTAAAAATGATATTCCTAAAGAAAATTCATCTTATCCATATATAATTGGGTTTATTACATTTATGAAAAATTTTAGTGATTTTTTAACCATTCTTTCTGTAGTACTAGTAATAATTTATAAATTATATACAGCTGATAAAACTGAAAAATTTGAGAAATTAAAAATTAAACTTGAAAAAGAATATAGTGCTAGTGAAATACAATCTATATTAGAGGAAGGTCAAAGAGCAGTGGCTATTGATAAGAATAGCAAGGATGACTACGTTATTATCAGAAAGAACGGCTCAGTTGTTTTTTCAAGTTTTGGAAATGGCAACTCACCACTTGATCCTAATCATTTACATAAAGATTGGCGATTTAAAATAATGCTATAGTCGTCAAAGAAACGGGCAAGCAATTACGCAAGCCCGTCTTTTTTATTTGTAGTTAATAACTTCAAAGTTATTGATTCCATTCACATGTAAAAAAATGGAAATAATTGGTATTTAAAAAGGTTCGGTTTCTGCCAATTCCATCATTAATCAGAACCAGCTGTAAACGCTAGAATAAAGTTGACAGTTTTTGCTTGATAAGATTTTACACTTTTGCTCAATCACCCTACTGCTTTAGTAAAATAGATAGTGACGTTATTTTACTGGAGGTTAGGGTTTTTGGAGGAGAAGTTAGTGTTATATGTAATGATTCATGAACTTCATAAAAGAAAATTTAAAGTAGCACAAATCGCTAAGGAGCTTAAGATCTCAAGACCAACTGTCTATAAGTATTTGGAAATGACATTTGATGAAGCAAGAGCATACACCGAACAGCCTTTGGGGAAGAAGAAAAAATTAGATCACTATAAAGACTGGATACTTGCCTGGCTAGAAGAGTATCCTCACCTGAGTAGTGCTCAAATTCATGATTGGCTTTTGGAGAGATATCCCGACCTATTGGTCGGTGCAAGTACTGTGAGATCTTATGTGAAAGATATTCGTGAAGTCTATCAGATTGAGAAAAAGGTCAATGTCCGTCAATACGAAGCTGTTCCTGAACGACCAATGGGTAAACAACTTCAGGTAGACTGGGGTGAAACAAAACAGAAGACGACGGACAATAAAGAAATCAAACTGTACTTTATTGCCTTTGTACTCGCTCACTCCAGACATAAGTATATGGAATGGCAGGCACGTCCATTTACTACAAGAGATGCGATCAGGTGTCATGAAAATGCATTTCAATTCTACGGAGGACGAACAGAAGAAATCGTCTATGATCAGGACCACTTAATCACAGTGAGTGAAAATGCAGGTCAGCTGCTTTTAACAGCAGAATTTCAAAGCTATGTGAATGAGCGTAAATTCAAAGTTCACTTGTGTAGAAGAGCTGATCCGGAATCTAAAGGCATGATTGAAAATGTAGTGAAATACATAAAAGGCAATTTCGCAGACAGTCGAGTGTTTAGAGACATAGAAGATTGGAATGATCGAGCACTACAGTGGCTTCAACGTACGGGGAACCATCAGGTTCACCAGACAACGAAAAAAAGACCAGCAGAAGTGTTTCTCCTCGAAAAGCAACACTTACAGCCAGTCTCTTCGTTACTTTCATATGAAAGTACCAATAACCAAAGTATAACAAGAAGTGTAAGCAAGGACAACACGATCCGTTATAAGTCAAACCGTTATTCTGTTCCACTAGGGACTTATCAAACAATGTCTGAAAATCTTGTATGGATTGAAGTGACAGACGACGAACAACAAACGCTTGTGATACGTAAAGAAGCAAATGGTGAAATAATTACCGAACACTTTGTTAGCTTAGAAAAAGGAAAACTCATTCAAAACCGTCATCATACTCGTGATCGCTCAAAAGGGGTTGAAGAGCTTAAGCAACGTCTCATCTCTTACTTTGAAGATCAGACTCAGGCAGCTGCTTATTTTGATGAGATCAGCCAAAAATACCCGAGGTATCGTCGAGACCAGTTTGCGATCATCTACAAGGTGATTCAACAGTATCCAGCATTAATTGATACTGTGATGACCAAGTGCATGACAGAGAAACTATACAATGCGAATGAATTTCGTGATATCGCTCATCATCTTGATACATTGCGTGATGAACCAGTTAAAGAGGTACAATCCTTTTATGCCAATCCAGCAAAACATCCTCATATTAAGGCCTCTACCCGTTCTTTAAATGTGTATACTAGCATTTTAGGAGGTCGAGCATAATGAACAAGACGGTGCATGAATTACAAGATCAATTTCGTCAGTTACGTTTATCAGAGACTGCGGAGGAGCTGCCACAGCTTCTTCGCGAAGCTGAAAAAGCATCATGGACCTACTTGGAATTCTTAGAATCTATCACACGGTATGAATTAGCAAAACGTGAAGCGAAGAGCCTTGAAAAAAGAATGAAATGGGCACGATTCCCTTTCTTGAAGTCATTAGATGAGTTTGAACTTAAAGGTCAAAACGTTCTAACAGCCCGCCAGCTTTCTCAACTTAGAGAATTAAGCTGGTTAGAGCAACAGTATAATTTAATTCTCCTAGGTCCCCCTGGCATTGGGAAAACGTATATCGCAATTGGGCTGGGACTCGAAGCCGTTTACAGAGGATTCAATGTTTACTTCACTACAATGGGTGAGCTTGTGCAGCTTTTAAAGACAGAAGAATATCTGAATAAATCTAAAGTCCAACTCAAACGAATTAGAAATGCCGATCTTGTGATTATTGATGATTTGATGTACATGGCGATGGATCAGAGAGAAGCAAACTTATTTTTTCATTTAATTAATCATTTATACGAACGAAGTTCGATCATCCTTACCTCAAATAAAAGTCCAGATGAATGGGGTAATTTAATTGGAGATCAAGGCATTACGACAGCTATTTTGGACCGTTTACTTCATCGTGTGGAAGTCATACATGGTGGAGAGGATGAGGAAAGTCATCGGATGAAAAACCGAAAAAGCATTTTTTCAGCAGAAGTGTCAAAAGGAAACGAGCAAAAAGTGTAAAATTCGACTTGACGTCTACACCAGCTTATTTGTATCAAATTCTTTATTTACTAAGTTAGAAACCTCAATACTATCAGACTGTGCTCTATTGCGTTCAAACACCCCCTCTTTTACAATATTATCCTTTTAAATTATTATATCACCGCAATATCAGAAGCAAAATGATAGTTTACGGGTTGTTTGCGTACTTTGTACGGGTTTGGGTTAACTCTTTCCAACTTCCAGTTCCGCCAATCAAGCTATTAGACTTGGCATTACCCGAGGAAATACCGGTATTAAACTCTGACGCAAATTTGGTGAAATCAGTAGTAGTTTGATTGTTCAAGTCTTTTCGGTCGATGAGCACAATTGTACGATCTCCACCTGGCTTTCGAACTAATAACTTCTAAGAAAAGGGGCCTGTTCCCTCACTAAATAACGTTTTAACGCAGTCGGGGTCAGGCCCTTTCTTCCCATCAAAAAAATACACCCACTATTAATATAGTAGGTGGGATATTAAATGAGGAATGTTAATTTTAGATTTTAAAATGCTCATATAAGTACACTTGATCCAATTTGAAATAATATCGTAGATGTTGAAAACAACAATAATCAATTTCTTTCTTACTTTTATTCCATATGCCTTACCTTATCTTCAATAAACTGAATTTCATTCTGGCTCAAATTATACTTTTTATATAGCTGTTTATCAATTTCAGATATTGATGTTAACCAATCAATATCTGATTTCTCGGTAAAATCCTGAACCGGGACTTTCGACCACTTATCCCGAGTATTAGCTTGAGTTATTTTTAAAACACCTAACATCGCTCTTGCAAATTTACTTTTAATATATTTTAAAACTGACTCTGCTTCGTATTTAGTTGAAAACCCACCAATAGAAAGAAATGTTTCTGTAGCACCAACATTTGGTTCTAAAATTAATGGTGAACTTATCACTTCACCGAATGTCCCATTTCCATTAGCTTGGGGTATAATCACTTTATACTCTGCAAAACTACTTGGAGCATTCAGATACTTTTTATCCATCCAATAATACGTACGCTGGCTATTCTCAAGGCCTAAAATTTTAATAAATTCCCCATCATGCTTAGGCTTATCTTTGTAAAATATAATATCTTTTAACAGTTTAAATGCTCCCGAACCGATATCATTCTTATGTCCCTTTGACTGTATGCCCTCAATTACTGGATAATCCTCATGAGCGACTGTTGTTAATTTATAAACTCCTCGACCAGAAATGAAACGATCCAATGTTTCTACAGTATTAGAAGAGACTTTACTCAGTATTGAGTTTAATTCATTATAAACTGTAAAAGTCCCAATCTCTCCAAAGACTTTTTCCCTATCCCTATACGTTATAGCAATTCCGCCTTTAATATCAGTATTTGGAAACACTTTTGAGCTATCTTCGAAATAATTTACAACTTTGAGATGATCATCAGATAACATTTTCTTATTCCATGCTTTAGGTGTGCTTCCTGCATTAAATAAAAATCGAGCAGGGTGAATCATTTCTACTTTATCAGCTAGTTTATAAGACTCTTCCAAAAACTTATGGTAAATTGGTGGAGCATAAGTTTTATTTTCTCCTATTGTTTCATCTTGGTAAGGTGGATTTCCTATTATTACATCGAATTTCAATTTATCATCTCCAAATGCTTTGTAGATATTTGTTCCTAATTCTTCTTCACTAGCTAAAACCATGGTATCGACTACTATTAGGTTTTTTGTGGAAACATCCACTACATCACTATATATGAAATTCTTAACAATATTATATATTATGTTACTAGGTGCACATGCGTATACTTGATTTTCAAGTATCCATTTAATACGTTCTTGTTGATTCGGAATTTGTTCTTTTAATCCATCGTTTAATTTCTTGACTATTTCTGTCATAAACAAACCACTTTTCACATATAAGTCAGCAAACTTTATTGTTTTGACAGAAAAAATTTCGGGATTTTCTTCCTCTAAAAAACTGATCATTTTTTTAACTACTCTTTTTGGCGTAAAAATTTGATTTGTTTTTTGTGGTGGAATGTAATCGAATATATCTTCTTGTAAACTATCGTCGAAATAATTTGCTAAACGTTTTTTTGTATCTAAAAACTCTTGGATACTGGCATTAAAAATGACCTCGTTGAATAATCCAGGAATCACCTTTGTTTCCCCGAAATCATCAACATACTCAAAGCCATCACGGAGCTGCTTAAATTCATCAATAGTTATACTCGTTAAATCTTCAAACGTCTCGCCATCAATATTCTCTTCAAAATTTGTTAATTTTGTATTATCATCACCGTATGCCATTAAGAACGCAGGTATTGTACGTGCAAAACCTCTTAAATGATCTCGAACATCATCTTCAGTTGTTTTCTTTTTCTTTTCTTCTACTTTTTCTATTTGTTCTTCCACAACAGTATTGATTGTATTTTCTACTTCTTTGTTAAGTTCTTCTGCAAAAGATTCTTCAATTTCCTTTTTCTCTTTCTCATATTGTTGAGTTACTGCATTTAATACACTCTTATCTTTTGCTGTTTTTACTTCTTGTTTTTTTCTTTCATATTCTTTTTCTAATTCTCTTACTTGATTACTTAATGTTAAACTCTTTTCAGTTATAATATCTTCGAGAGCAATATTAACTGAGTCCTTTAATTTATCTGTTTGTCCTTTGTTTAAATTAAATGAATCCTTCAAGTTTGTAAAGCCATCTGAAAATGATTCTGTTATTTCTTTTGCTAAATTTTTAATAGAATCTATTTGCTTTTCTTCAGCTTCTTCTAAAGAAGATAGCATATTATCAACAAATTCTACTGTTGTATATATCTTATCTCCAAAGAGTTCCTTCGATTTACCTATCACTACTTCCTTTGGTATTTCTACTTCCCCATCTTCATTTAAATGAGGATCTGTAACAGATATTTTTCTCGGTTTATCCAACCTTTTATTTTTCTCAGGTGGTATTTTATCTAATATCTCTTTAAATGGTGAATCCCCTGAAAAAATACCTGATATATTAGCAAATAATAAATTGCTCATAAATCCTCTTTTTACTACTTCTTTCGATGTGATTCGAGTAGGTATTGTTAAAACTTCAGAAGCATTAATTTCATGCATTGTACCATCTTCATCTTCGGCAATAACTGGGAAGAAATTTAATAACTTTTTAATCTTGTTCTTTCTTTCTTCGGTTGTTTTATAACCGCTTCCAGATAAATTATTAGCAAAATCATCATAAAGCCTTAAAGTTCTATCAGGTGAAAAGTCAAATATATAAGCATTCTCTTTTCTATATAATTTATCATCCTTTTCGTATTCGTAAGGATTTTGTGACCTGAAAGCAGCTTGAAAGTATAAACTAGGAGACTCAATATTATTTAACATTAATACAGCTGTCCATTCAGGAATCGTTACACCTGTTGTCAATTGCCCAACTGATAATGTTATCGTTTTATCATATTTTTCAATGGCATTTCTTACTTTGTCAAAACTCTTGATGTTCTCTTTGAAGTCAAGAGCTTCAGCTAATACACCATCATGGAAACTAACCCCATCTCCTGCTGCTAATATCACCTTATAATCTTTAAAAGTGGGATGAACATTTAATAATTTTTCAAGTGCCTTCGCTGCATTTACACGTGGAAGTAGCCAAAAAGTATGATTTAGTTCATTACGATATTGATTTTTAGAAAATGGAAATTTCCCTGTTGAAAGATTGTCTAAAAAACGTACTACACTTTCTTCGTATTCAAACATTCCATTTTCCTTCACTCTAAAAAATTCATTTAAATCAAATGCATAATCAACGTTTTTTTCATCTTCTAATGTTATCCCTTTAGACACTTCTGCCTCTATCATTTTACTCATTTGATAAGTAAAAAGATTTAAAGTTGGCAAACTTTCGTAAGGGTTGCTACTAATCGTTGAATCCCAGTTTTGTTTAGCTTGTTGTTCATCTACATAAGACCAATTATATATTTGGTCTTCCGAAAATTTGTTATTTGCCAATGCTTTAAATGGAGTACCAGATAAATGAAGTGTAAAGTCTCTTTTTATTTGGCTAAATGCTATATCAGTTTTGCGTGTATCAATACCTTCATGGGCTTCATCAATAACTAACAAATCCCACTTTAAGCCAGCTACCCATTCTAATTTTTCATACTTACCCCCTGCAAACTTTGCTCCTTTTAAGTCTTGCAAGGAAATAAAAGAAATATGTGAAGGATCAGGATAGGATGTATTATCTAGATATTCTAAATACTGTGCTCTGTTCATAGCTTTTCCATTCAATGCATCTGTTTCTGAGACGAACTTCATATGCGACTCTTGCCATGCGATAAATTTATGGAAATCATCAAACCATGAATTTGCAATAGCTGGTCTATTAGTTATGATTAAAACATTTTTTGCTTTTAATTTTCTTATAAAATCATAGGTAGTTAACGTTTTTCCAAAACGTGGTTTTGCATTCCATAAGAACTCTCTTGGTTCTTGTTTGCTTTGATAATACTCATAGGTTTTCTCCACGGCTTGTTGTTGTTCATTCCGTAAAACATAGCTTGAACGCTTATCATCAATTTGACTCTCGTCATAATCAAGATTAATAAACTTATCTGTTAGCTCTTCAGCCTTTTCTATTGTTCCATTAAAATAAAACCACTCATCAGCACGGCCATTAAAATCTTTCTTCTTGATCCCGTTTAATATCAGGAATCTATGTAGGTCTTTATCACGAAACCATTCACCATCAGATTTCCGAGCTATTTTTTCAAATAATATTGCAGGGTTTAAACCCGCTGTACCAACTTGTTCGAAGATTCTTGTTACAGCTTCACGTGTAGTATCGCCTATTTTTACATAGCCGTCATGGTTGGGAACTTCAGGTAATGTATAACCATACACTTTATATTGAATTTCAAAAAAAGGTTTAATAATAGTTTTATCCATCATACTTCCTCCATTTCCTCTTTATAAACATCAATTATATTAACTGGTACATAGCGCATTTCTTTCTGAATTTCATCATCAATTTCATCTGCTTCTAATAAATCAAATATATCTAATTGCAGGTGGCGGTGTTCTGCGCTATTAATAGTCATTCCAGGTTCTTTTTCTACGTTTTCATATATCTCGTCTAAGGTATATTCTGTTCGTTGTATTTTAATGTTTTTAGTTGTTTTCCTCATATTAAGTGGAGACCATTCACTGAACACTAAAGGTTTACCATCTACTGCTTTCCTCGTTAAGAAGTTCCCTTGGCTGATATTTGATGAAATAATTTTTTTAGCACTATCTAACACCTTTTTCTTTACTGTTCCATTATGACGTTGAACTTGTTTTTGATAGTTATCATAATACAGTTGAAACATATTCATAACACAAGTTTGAGCATTATCTTCTAATAATTCAATTCCATAAAGTGTCGTTAAGGCAAGTAAGGAATAACTTTCATATGTAGTTAAATCATTATTATATTTTTCAGTTACCATTTTTAGTTTTCTCACAAGAATTTCTACAAGAAAAGCTCCTTCCCCAGCAGACGGCTCTAGGAACGCAGCTGTTAAATTTTCACAAGCCTCTTTTATTTCTGGTACATTTAGCATTTTATTTACTATTTTTTTGGGGGTAAATACTTCTCCATGCTTTTGAACACGAAGCTTAGATTTAATTATCGCTTCTTCCAAACTTAGTGTCCTCCTTTCTTTGCCACTACTTTTGGTTATTATAATCTGTTAATTACATTTACCTTTTAAATAATCAACTTTCATTTCAAATAACTTTTCCATTTATGCGCATTACTCCGAGTAAATATTACAAATATCCTTACTGTTTAGGTAACATTGACTGACATAAATTTAAGCATTATGTCTTTCTCATTATATTAGCATATTTTGGATATTATTTTAAAAATAGTTATTGATAAAAAATCAAACTGATCCCTTTTTGTTTCCAGAATAACAGAATGGCAGCTCTAATGACAGAGCAGTCCCGAAGAACTTTAGTTAAAGACCCTATTGGTATTCTCACTACAACATCCAAAATAATCTATTTATGTAATAAATTATGTAAGTGTTACCTTATTATATTAATCCATTCTATCAAGCCCGGTAAATTATGCTCGATTATTCATAATTTCATTCGATTATCGCTTGAGACTTCATACTATTCTGGTAACCCTTACAATTGTTTTTGAAATAAACCTCATCTGTTGTTTTGACAAATATCCAATTGACGTTAACCATCTTACTTTTTCCGATTATCGCTTAATAATCACAATAGAAGTCATATTTAGAATAAAATCTTCTTTTTCACCAATTTGGAATACCTAATACAGCAAAGCTATTTCTGTGAATTTGTTTAATACTCCTGTATATCGAAGCCAGTTATTAATAACATTAGTTGTTTGACAAAAACTTGTGGGCAGTTGTTACTTGCTACCCCTAAAAAAATAATACGTGTTAAACGTAAGCCATATTTAAATAAACTAATAATGTCAGTTTTATAAAAGTAGGTAGTGAAAATTCTATTAATAATGAGGTAGAATTAAATAAACCGATGGTCACGTAATATGACCATCGGTTTTCATTACACTTTTTGGATGCCCCCACATTTATTGAAGAATAATCGTTTGTTAAGTATACTTTTTTAAATTGTTATTTTTCTACAAGCCCTTATGTTCTATTTCTTCAGAAATGATTAGTTGACAAAATCTTTCTTAGATATTTCAAAATGTGAAATACTACTCTTGATTTACATGCAATAGTTTTTCTACTTCACTTCTTACACCATATGCTTTATCTTTAAGAAACGGTGTAAGAATTTCATATGATTTTTTTCCCAATAAATTATATATACAAGTTATTGCTTGCAACCTCATATGCCAGTCTTTGTCTTTAAGAAATTCATCAAGCATATTAACTTCATCTTCTGATAAAATATTTCCTAAGGCATTTAATGCATCAACTTTTGCATAAGTAGGGCCATTTTTAGAAATATTATAAAGATCTGGTACCAAACTCACTACTTTTTCTTCAATAATACTTTCAACAGCTTTTTTTCTAATTCCTATATTTGTAGATCTTAATTGTTCAATATACTGTTCCAAAGTTCACACTCCCTATTACATTATTTTAAGAATTATAACATATAAACTTTAAATAGCATTATATGTAAGGTGTATGACTTATTATTCTCTTTCAATATGTACCGAAGCCGAATTCGACTAGCCTATTCCATTCTATTAACCTTATAATTATGGAGATTGATACGTTCAAACAAATTACTTCCAAAATAATTAGATAAGTGCAACCGTAAATATAACAGGATCAGAAAGTAACTCCATAGCTCCCTTTAAAACTCTTACATCATCAGCACTGCTAAAAGTCCCCTATAGGTCCACTAAATTGTGGCATCCTCCAAATATCTACGACCATTTAATTGACCAACTAGTACCTTATAACAATTGATTAACTAAGTACTCAAATTCATCATAGCCTACTACTCTGTCAATTCTATTCATTATACTGACTATCGGAATAAATATATTAAATACATTAGCTTATAAGGACAATCTTATTTCTTCTTACTTTATAGATTAGTCTTTTAAAGACAAGAGTCCAAATAAAGAAGTAATTAGCAACACCAATGCCAACAAACACTTTACATGAAACCTTACAAGAACTTGGTATCAATCCAATTACGATACATTGCTTAAGACACACTAATGCAAGTGTTCTATTCCATAGGGGAGTTGACATTAATTACTTTAGTGAGCGTTTCGGACATAGCAATATCGAAACGGCTTTACAAACACTATTTCCCGTGATTAAGGAACTAGGGGAGTAAGAGGAGAAATAGACGATAAAAACTTTTTAGAATATGTAAGCATAATTAAAATCGAAATTGATAATGTGGTTTATAATATATAAAAGATGTTGGTGCCAAACACTTGCATCAATCTTAGTTATTTGCGGAGTATGGTTGTTAATTAAATACGAGTAAAATAAAAATTAACTCACACTACTTTTCATGCAGGGTGAGTTGTTTATAGTTTATTAAGTATAGCTTATGGATGTTTAGCTGTAATAAAATTATACTTGAGTGTTGAAATTACACTTCCCAATTACTAATAATTTCAGATACCTTACTTCCTTTTACAAAAAATACTGCAATGTCTATAGAACCAAGAAAAGGTTTAATTTTGTTTAGAAATTCTCTATGATCTTTATTATCTGGAATTGCAATGGCAGTCTTATATATGTATTCATCTAACTTGGTCATAGAGAGTGTTTCGGCTGTGACAAAAAGGAGTTCTGATATATGAACCTTTATTTGACTTTTATCAAATGGTTTACCATATCTATTTGAAGAAGAATCGGCACTGGTTTCTCCTATAGCCTCTATAAAAAGTCTTATGTCCTTGTTAGAGTTAGTTTTCTTTGCTATAACATCCTTTCCTGAATGCTTCATTTCAGCCTTTCGTTGTATGATCACATAACCCCTTTCTTCTAAATCTTCACATACGGCATCAATGACATCTAATTCAAATAACAAGAAAAACACGACCTTTCTTTTTTCATTTCTATATATGTGAGACTTGATTAAATATATTATTGTAGAAAATCAAAGACATAGCCTTTCTCATGGCCTTTTTAATGGACTTTTAAAATAGTAATAGCAAACAATCCTTCTAGTAAACTGATAAGTTTATTTCAGCCGAAGTATCTTTGTATTTTTGTCATAGAAGTCTTCAACTTGATAACCGTTAGAATTTAATAGCACATATATTATCCCATGTATTACTTTTTGACCATAGCTTTAACTATATTAGGTCCAAATTTTACTGCACCGCCCACTAATGCTGCAATTACAACACCAATTGCTCCTCCAATAAACTTTTTATTACTATCGTCTTGTTGCATTGCATTCATAGCATGTTTATCCACACGGTCATAAATGGCTGTCCTTTGTTCAAACGTAAGGTCATCTCTCTTTAACTCTTCTTCATAAATGGATATAGCTTTTTTTATAACGCCAAATACATTTTGTCCAGAATCATGCGATAATTCTGTTGCCTTTACAAATAACTCCTTGACATGAGGGGAGAATTGCAAAAGGTTTTTTACATCATCCAGTGAAACTTCAATATCTGCATCTTGCAATAATTCGATTGCTTCTTCTATCAAGGATAATTCCTTTTCTTGGGAACCCTCTATATTCTGGCTCATTTAAATACCTCCAACAGAACTTTTATTTTTTCTTAAATACAATTATCTAGTAATGGGTGGAATTAGTAAAATTTTCACCAGACTACCATTTTCTGATAATAACCATTCTAATTCCCTTACAAGTACCTCCCTATCAATTATTCCTCTTCTTCCATATTGCTAAATTTAAAATTAACCTACCCCAATATGCATATAATATACCTATCCTCTTATAGTATTATTTGAAGAATTGGATAGCATATGCAAATAAATCTGCTTTAATACCATGAAAGTCTTGATTCAAATCGAGAGATAATACAGAAATTTTATTTCCCTTAATGTTGTACGTATGGTTTGGTTGGTTTAATGCTGTTGTTGTAGCATAAAGTAACATACCACCTACTATTTCAGTAGATTTATTCTTCCAATTATTAATATAAGTAAAAATTTGATAGAGATTACCTGATTTTTGTTTTGACGCCCCTCCTTCAAATCTTGCGACCATATTCTCTGAATAGAACTTCGTGTCCACGATCAGTGTTTTATTACCTTTTTGAAGCACTATATCAGTTTGCATGATTGGCAATGCTTCGATAAATCCATCATCAACGTTCCACTGAATTTGAGGACGTGATACAAAATAATCCGTTTCACGTTTGAAAAATGAATAGATGAATTTTTCGTATAAAGCTGAAAGCCTTTGTTCATCCTGTACTTGCTTTATAACTTGATATTTAGAATTTTCATCAAGTAGTAGCTCTTCAAAAAGATATCTGCATATATCAATTATAAATTGATAGCGAATACTTTGACGATTATACTTGACTTTTTTCCAAAGCTTCAGGTTCATCTCTATGTCTGATACCTCAGCAAAATAAGGGAGAAAACCATAAAATAATCTTCGAGTTTTTTGTTTTATTTTTGTTGAATGAGATAAGAAAACAAGAGTAGCTTTAATAATTTGATTCAACAATATATCTTCAGAAAACTCATCGTATATGATCACGAGCTTCTTATCTACCAACGCATTTTTCTTTATTGAAGAATTTATATCAATTTTTCCTTTTATAACAGTTGAACTCTCCTCAATACATACGTAATCCTTAATTAATCCCCCACGAATTAATACAGGTATTCCAATAGATAAAATTTCTGCATAAAGGTCTTTTACGTTTTCAAACTTTTCCGTTCCAATATGTTTATATTCTGAAAGATTCAAGGTTTGATATGCATATGAAAGCATATAATAGATATTACGAATTGGAATATTGCTATTTCTCTCCATCACAACAACCCCTTAGTCGTTCTGCCCAATTCTTAGCCTTCTGTTCATCATCAAACCAATACTCGAATAGTTGAGGAATAATTTCAAATTCAACAACTTCTTCTACCCGACTTACAGAATCAACTTTATAAGCACTCCCTACAAAATAACTATGACCAATTTGAAAGCCCGTACCGAGTTCTTCAACAATTTGGTTATTTAAATTCTTGACCTC
Source organism: Bacillus sp. 22-7 (assembly GCF_010628845.1). NCBI lineage: Bacteria > Bacillati > Bacillota > Bacilli > Caryophanales > Bacillaceae > Bacillus > Bacillus sp. 22-7. Next base: position 197,318 of record NZ_NJQY01000006.1, read on the forward strand.
ATCGATTACACGAAGCAAAACTTCTGGATTATTTAATTTATCAACATACGACTTAAAGGTATCATTTTCAAATGCCGGTTTAATTTCGACGAATGAGAACCTTCTTCTAAGAGCATAGTCTAACAGCGCTAAACTTCTATCGGCTGTATTCATCATGCCTATGATATATAAGTTGGATGGAACTGAAAATTTATCGTTAGAGTATAGGAGATTGATTTGTTCTCCTCGCTTATCTGTTTCAATAAGCATCATCAATTCACCAAATATTTTACTCATATTTCCTCGATTAATTTCATCAATAATGAAGAAATAATCACGCTCAGGATCGCGTGCTGCTTTTCTTGCAAACTTCACAAATGGACCTTGCTTAAGTTCAAAACCATCACCTTCAGCTTTCGGACGGTAACCTTCAATAAAATCTTCATAACTGTAACTTTGGTGGAACTGAACCATTTGGATACGAGTCTCATCCTTTTCTTCCATCATCACATAAGCCAGACGTTTTGCAATATACGTTTTTCCTACTCCTGGGGCACCTTTCATGATGAGATTCTTCTTATTTTCAAGTACAGAAATTAGCCGGATCAGCTCCTTTTTTTCGATAAAAACATCGGAAAGAAAGTCATTAGTAGAAAAAGGTTCATTTTCTTGAACAGTAGGTTTTGATTCAATAAAACGAATGTAATATTCAATAGAACTCCCAGATACTCCTTTATATTTTCTGTAGGATTCATCTGATACAACTACATCTTTCAATTGCTTTAATTGCTCAGTATCTGTTTCTCCAAATATTGAAGTACCAAAGTAGCTCTCTATATCCTTTAATGCGTTCACCTTTTGAGTAACCGTTTTATCGGTCAAACTGGTTCCATTGTCTGTGACTTGATTTGATAACCAAGTACGAAATTCATTTACTTCCGCAATTGTTAGATCAATTATGTCGTCATTTATCACCTGCTCAATTTCTTGAATCAGATCTGGGTAAGGAGTCAGATATGTCATAGTCTTTTGCGCAAAAGTCTGACGCAGTTCCCACTTACCAACTTGCAACCACTCCACTTTTCTTCTATGTTTGTACTCAGTTGTTCCACTATCGAAGTAATAATCTCCAGAAACGACTCCACGAGCGATGATTTTTTTAATTCCCTCTTTAGCGTAAATAACGTCGCCTATCTGCATTTCATTATAAAAATCCCACACAGCTTTTGTATCGTTGATGGGACGCTTTCCATCAGCTCTCTGCTCTGATATTTCTCGTTCAACCGCTTCCTTAGAATCGTAGTTATTTAAATCACCTAGATAATCCCAACCAAGCCCAATCACACTTTCAGAATGAAAATTATCCCATAATCTTGAATGTTCTCCAGGCGAAATAACCCAATAGTTTACGCTATTATCAATTTCACCTTCTTGATTTGCAATTTTCTTTTCCTTTTTAGGGTAAATTAAAGCAGGATTTTCATTATAGTATAAAAATATTAGGTAGGATCTAAGTAAAACACCCCAGTCGGGTATCCCACCTAAATTGTCAGGCTTACTTCTTACGCCACGATTAAATTCGTCCTCGGCATATTTCTGTCTGAATTGTATTCTTCTAGTTCCAAATTCTTCTGGATATCGAGGTATTCCCTTACCAATCACTAATTTTTCTATATCTTCATCACTTTGTTTTGTCATCTGTTGATATACATTTTTAAATTCTGAATACAACTTGTAATCAAAGAAATTTTGCTTATATCCAGTACCAAGCTCGAACTTATCTAGAAGATAACCAAGTTGTTCAAGATAGGGTGAATACCATATTCCAGTTTTTTCACCCAGATTTTCAGTGACCCAAACTTTATATTTTTCTTTTTGAGAATTAACAATATCATTCATAGTTTACCTCCAAAAAGTAGATTCTTTTCTTAAATTATATCATTCTACAATTCAAAATAACCGTTAGTTACTACTAGCGGTCCCATGAGCTTTATCTTATTTCAGTGTATGAAATTCCAGAAGTTTTATTGTGTTCTTCAACTACAGCAGTAACATAAAATTTTGTTCATACCAATATATTCTGGTATTTTAGAACCAAAGACATATTTCCATATAAAAAAACAGCCCCAATTAGGGCTGTCCTCTTATCAATGAATAATAATCGTCGCTATAGAATGCTCCGGAAGAACAAGCATCATGCTTTTTCCTCCAAAGGATAAAGATACTTCTTCTTTACTGTCATTCTCATTCATCAAAACCGCCACCGTTTCACCATTGATATTCTCAAAGGCGGTGGCCAATAGGCGATTATTCGATGCCTGGCTGCCAATTCTCCTCGCTCCAGGCTTAATGAACTTGCTGAAATGCCCAATATAATAGTAGGAGCTGTTATAGTGCACCTCATCCTTCTTCGTATCCACTATCACTGGCGCATCGCAATAGTTGCCCACATGGTTCGGTCCGCCTTCTTCATTCAGCACGAGATTCCAGTCAATCCATGCTTCAAGATGATTGTTCAAGTCGCCGATGATGTTTCGGCCATACCGCTCTCCAGTATGCCATTTGTCTACTTGAGGGCCGCCTTCTATGCACCCTTCTGTGAAAATTAAGTGCTTGTCAGGGAAGGCATCGTGAACCCTGGAAAGATTCTCAAATTCCTCAGATACATACCAATGGACTCCAGTTCCCCACACATATTTAGCTGCTTCTGGTTCGGACAGAACGGCTTGGGCTCTCTCGACAATGACATCGCGGTTATGATCCCAGATGATAATCTTCACATCACCATGGCCATTTTTCTCAAGGGATGGACCAAGATGGTTTTTGATGAAATCCCGCTCTTCTTCACCTGTATAGAGGCAGGAGTCCCAGACCTGCTTTGCTTCCGGTTCGTTCTAAATGGTGATTCCCCAGATGAGCACCCCTTCCTCTTCCATCGCCGCTATGTACTTCGAATAATACCGTCCCTCTGTGATTCAAGATTACTATTTATTAAACTCAAGCCCTCGTTAATAAGTACATTCTTCTACAAAGAGAACAAATATATGTCGTTCGAATACGCAGTATCGTTGTACTGCGTAGCAACCCACTTCATAATTTGGTCACTAACTTAATCCACTTATAACCATCTAGCATTTATAACAGAATTTTTAGTAAGTATAATTAGATATAAGAGTCTACTTTTTGGGCTGATCAAGTGCTTGGTAAGCTACCTGATACTTTCCTCCATCCGCAACTTCTGAATGGTACAAGGCCTTGAGGGCATTGTTTTTCTCAAGACCATGCTCAGCCTTCAGTTCTTTAAAGCGTGTATGGAGTTCTTTATTTTCCTTAATTAGTTGTTGCATTTGCGATTTTAAATACTTCAAAATATTTAGCTCCTTTCTGAATCTCTAAGTTTAGCTTAAATTTTACGTGAAATAACCTTTTTAAAAAGATCCCTAAATTGCTCCCGGTCTTCTGCTGTAAAAGGCTTTGGTCCCTTTGTTCGCTGTCCGCTTTTTCTAGCCATTGCACTTAAATAACGTGTTTGTAATAATTGGTCAATATTTTCATTTGTATATCTAAATCCTTTATGGTGGAGGACGATAATTCCTTTTGCTAAACCTAGTGACGCAAGACCATAATCTTGCGTCACGATAATATCTCCTTTTTCCACTAACTTCACAATCCGATAATCTGCAGCATCTGCTCCAGAATCAACATAAATGGTTTTCACTCCTGATGGCTGTTCTGCATTAGAAAAATGAGAAAAGCTTGTAACAAGAATAACCGGAATTTCAAAATCCCTTGCTTCTGCAATAATAATATCTTTCACCGGACAAGCATCTGCATCCACATAAATTTTCATCTTTCCCTCCTGTTAAGAAGTTCGACTTACTATTTAACTTAATCTTTTTCAACTATAAAAGAGACTGGTGACTTTTGTTTAAAAATAATCAAGAGTTCTTCCTTTTGCTGTATTTTTCTATCCTCATATTATACTGTATAGAATTTTGTTGGCAAATGGTCGTTCAATGGCCTACAAAATAGGCAGCTAAATCATCTGCTTATATTAAATCTCTAGGATACCTTAGAACTAAATACTTGATTAGAAAGTCACGCATTTTATAGGTGTAAAAGAAAAAGGATAAATGAACAGGATGATCACCTGTATACATCAATCCTTTTTATACAACAAAAGACATCATTTACCAAAATAACAATAATGTTTATTCAATTTGCAGATATGGGAGACCACCTAGTATTATGGGGGAAAACCAAATATAATTAAACAAGTATAGGTGAACTGAAAACATAACAATTTAATTTTTGTTATATAAATATCTATGTTTTGTTTAAGTCATTTTCCTAGCTGAAGGCACATTTTTTACCAAACTATCTTTTGCTTTTTTAGCTTACTCAACTTGTATTCACTAGCACCCCTACTTTACTAGCTGTTTAAAGTGTGAATTACCAGATCTACTAAAAAGGAATTTATTTTTTTGCTATAAAGAAAAGGGGGGCCTGTCTGCTTTTAAACAGCCGAGATCAGGCCCTTACTCTTAGGAATAACCCATAATTAAAAACACCCTGCAAAAGGGTGCCAGTTTGTAGACAAAAAGGGTTCGGATTAGTCTCATTCCGGACCCTTTTTTGATTTTTTATGGTTTTTTAAGCAATTACAGACCTCTCCGAGGTTATCATTTAGGCCATTTCTGGACCTTGCCAAGTCCAGTTGGCCATTTTCTTCAAATTCATGGCAGCGAAAGTAAGCATCGCCTGCATCGACAATTTTTTAAGTCCCCTGAGGGTTGTCCAACGCATGCCATGCTTTTCTTTTGCATCTGCGAATACTCGTTCAATTGTTTCTTTGCGTTTTTCATAGATCGATTTGACGTCTCGATGATGGCGAAGATGATCTGCTTCTTCCACATGCTCCTCCCACACATGACGTTGAATCAGTTTTTGATGTGCTTGACTCTGTGTGCATTGAGACAAGAAAGAGCATCCAGCACAAATTCGAGGATCTGATTTATATTGGCGATACCCTTCCTTTGTAGTTGTTGTATATTTTAATATCTCACCATCCGGGCAAATGTAACAGTCAAAATGCTCATCATAAACATACTCATGTTTTCTGAAGAAACCCTCTTTTGTGCGAGGTCGTGTGTAAGGTAAGGCAGGAGTGATGTCGTTTTTCAATAAGTAGCTCGTGATGGCAGGTGTTTTATAGGCTGCATCTGCCGCAACAGCTTTTGGTTTACTAACTTTATCAATGACCTGTTCTACTAATGGCTCTAGAATATGACTATCATGCGTGTTACCAGGAGTTACAATTGTCCCAAGAACAAAGCCGTTGCGGTCTGCGGCCGCATGGAAAGAATAGGCGAACTGTTTGGTACGCTCATCTTTTACATAGTAACCACTCTCTGGGTCCGTTGTACTTTCCTTGATTTCTTTGTATTCTTCCTTATCAAACTTATCTGGTGGAAACGGCTTTTTTCCATGATCCTCACGGTCTTGGTTAATCTCCTCTTGAAGGCGTTCTTGATAGGCACGGGTTTCTTTTCGAACCACTTTCTTTTCAAATTTGCGTTTATTTGCACTCGCTTTTACATGCGTAGAATCTACAAAAACGTGTTCGACACTAATTAAATTCTTTTCAGCTGCGGTTTTTAAGATTCGATAAAATATTTGTTCAAAGAGATCGGTGTCTTTAAATCGACGCTCATAATTTTTACCGAAAGTTGAGAAGTGAGGAACTTTATCGTGAAAGCCATAACCTAAAAACCATCGATAAGCCATATTCGTTTTCAATTCTTCAATTGTTTGACGCATGGAGCGAATACCGAAGGTATACTGAATGAATGTGAGTTTAATTAATATTACAGGGTCAATACTTGGGCGCCCTTTTTCTGAATACTTATCTTTTACCAAGTCATAGATGAATGAGAAATTAATCGCTGCTTCAATTTTGCGAACCAAATGGTCCGCTGGTACAAGTTCGTCTAAAGCAACCATTTCAATTTGATCCCGTTGAATTGGATTATGTTTTGAAAGCATTTAAATCACCTCAAGCATTGTATTACTTCTATTTTAAAACAAAAAAGACTGCAGACAAGCACGATTTTCACCGAGTTTGTCGACAGTCTGACACCCTGCAAAAGGGTGCTTTTAACGTTTATTGTCTTAAGGGTCCCCGAAAAAATAGAAATCCAACCTGCAACTTATTTAAATAGCCGGGGTCATGCCCTTCCATTCAATCAATGAATAATAACCGTCGCAATAGAATGCTGCGGAAGCACCAGCATCATACTTTTACCCCCAAGGGATATAGATACTTCTTCTTCTCTGTCATTCCCATTCATCAAAACCGCCACCGTTTCACCATTGATATTCTCAAAGGCGGTGGCAAATATGCGGTTACTCAATGTCTGGCTGCCAATTCGCCTGGCTCCAGGCTTAATGAACTTGCTGAAATGCCCAATATAATAGTAGGAGCTGTTATAGTGAACCTCATCCTTCTTCGTATCCACAATCACTGGCGCATCACAATAATTCCACACATGGTTCGGTCCGCCTTCTTCATTCAGCACGAGATTCCAGTCAATCCATGCTTCAAGATGATTGTTCAAGTCACCATTGATGTTTCGGCCATACCGCTTTCCGGTATGCCATTCTCCTGCCTGACGGCCGCCGGTTGCAATTGACTAACTAAGTTTCAAATTCATGCCTTCACAAGCAGTACATATCCATGCCAACACCCAAATCAGAGAAATAGCGCCCCCAAATCCCATTCCATGATAAAATACTAAATAAATATCCCAGTAAAGGAATGAATCCCTATTAATCTCCCTGACAAGGTGAAAAACCTGCCCTTAACTCCCGGCGTATATCTGATGAAGGATTCGCTGGGTCAAATTCTGTATGTGGGGAAGGCGAAAAATCTAAAGAATCGGGTTCAGTCTTATTTTCGAGACTCCACAAATCATTCACCAAAGATTAAAAAGCTGGTCAAACACTTAAGAGATTTTGACTATATCCTGAAAGATACTGAATTCGAGGCTTTTATGCTTGAATGCCAATTAATAAAAAGCATTAAGCCGCTCTATAATCGAATGATGAAGAGTCCGCAGTCATTCATTTATATTTCGATCAGCCTTACCGGCAATCACCGTAAAATTGATATTGCCTTTAATCCTATTGAAAATGACGGCAAGGTTTATTTTGGCCCTTTTACCAGCCGAAGAAATGTAGAAAGAGCTCTTCGGGGGTTAAAGGACTGCTTTAAGCTGAACTGCAGCAATACCAATGGAACGAACTCCGCCTGCCTGAATTATTCCTTAGGCTCATGCCTTGGCCGGTGTCTTGGCGGGCCTGCGGAACAAAAGTACAATGACATCCTGGACAGGTTTATCGGTTTTCTGAAAGGCACTGACATGAGTATTCTGGAGGATCTTAATCAGATGATGCTGAACGCCTCTGAAGCATTTGATTTTGAATCGGCCTCCGCCTACCGGGATCATATACAGGCAGTAAGCTCCCTGTTAAGAAAAGAAAAAGTGATTGAATTCACTGAAGGAAATCATAATATCGTTGCTATCGAAAGATTAGCAGATTTAGCGATTAAACTTTTCCTTATAAAAAGGACGGAGATTCTGTTCAGCTACAGTTTTGCAGCAGCACACAGCATGGAGGAAAAAATAAAAGCGGACATTTTAGCTTATTTTAAAAATGAAGAAGCAAATGCGGCCGGAGACATTAGCAAACATGAAATCGATGCAGCACATATTATTTACCGTTATTTACACAGCGGCAGCTGCTCTTATCTCCTCATTCCAGAAAACTGGCTGGAATCTGAGAATCATTCCACCCTGGATCTGGCACTGGAGGATTTACTAAATAACCCTCAACACTTACAGCCCCCTATATTAAATGAATAAGGGGGCTGTTTCTAATCAAACAAACGAATTTTCTTTTTCAGTCACAGCTACAATTGAATCTTTCATGATTTGAATCATTTTCCTGATCTGATCATCAGTACTTGCCAGAGGCGGCAAAAAGACAATTACATCCCCAAGCGGTCTAGTCAGCATGCCCTTTTTTCTCATTTCCAGTGTTGAATGGTACCCCATTCGGCTTTCCCATGGGAAAGGCTTCCCTGTTTCTTTATCCTGAACCAGCTCAATGCCGCACATCAGTCCCACTTGGCGGATGTCTCCTATATGTTTGAGGCTTTCTAATGCAGCTAATTCAGATTGAATGACTTCTGCTTTTTTGGCTGCCTGTTCGACAAGGTTTTCTTTTTCATAGATTTTCAAGTTAGCCAAGGCGACTGCACATCCGAGCTGATTGCCTGTGTAGGAATGCCCATGGAAGAAGGTTTTCATTTCTTCATATTCCCCATAAAACTCCTGATAAATTTCCTCTGTCGTAAGTGTGGCAGCAAGCGGAAGATAACCGCCTGTGATCCCTTTCGCAACGGTCATGATATCCGGCTGAACGCCTTCATGCTCGACTGCAAACATCTTTCCTGTTCGGCCAAAGCCTGTCGCTACCTCATCCGCAATTAGAAGGATGTTAAATTCACGGCAAAGCTCTTCCACCCCTTTAAGATAGCCAGCAGGCATGACATTCATGCCGCCTGCTCCCTGGATAAGCGGTTCGAGTGTTATGGCTGCAATTTCTTCATGATATTCCCGGAAAATGGCTTTCAGCTCTGTTAATGCCCTTTCTTTAACCTCTGCTTCACCTGAATAGGGACTCCGGTATTGGAGAGGAAAAGGAGCTTTTAAGGTTTGAAACATTAAGGATCCATACACGCGGTGGAATAAATCAACATTCCCGATACTAATGGCTCCAATTGTATCTCCATGATAATTGTTCGTGAGCGTGACGAATTTCTTTTTCTTATGTTTTCCTTTATTTTGCCAATATTGATAGGCCATTTTGATGGCGATTTCTACGGATGTTGCCCCGGAATCAGAATAGAATACCCGCTGCAGATTTTCCGGTGTAATCTCGATAAGCTTCTCAGCAAGCCGGATAGCAGGTACATTCGCTGCTCCTAAAAGTGTGGAATGTGCGATTAAATCAAGCTGCTCCATTATCGCCTCATTCAATTCCTTTTTCCGGTGGCCGTGCACATTTAGCCAAAGTGAGGAGTATCCATCCAGATATTCCTTCCCATTCATATCCTTCAGAATGATCCCTTCTCCGCTCTCAATGATCAGCGGATCTCTCTCATAGTCTGTCATTTGTGTAAACGGAAGCCATAAATGCTTCCTGCTGCTTTCTAACAGATTTGCCTGCTCACTCATTACTGTCCACCTCCATCAGCTTTGAAAATAGATGGTCAAGCATGTCTGAATCACCAAAGGCGGATAATGGATTTTCTAAATAGGGGATCATCCCTAAAACAGGAACCCTGGTCATAAGCTCAATCATTCGTATGTTGTCCTGCTCAACCTTTGTATCCTCTTTTGTCATCTGATTCATGATAACGCCGATCACATTTATTCCTTCTTGTTTTAACCTTTCAGCGGTCAGAACGGTGTGGTTGATTGTGCCTACCCCGGTCCTTGCCACCATCACAACTGGGGCGGACAGTTCTCTCATTAAATCAACCATGCTGTATCCATCGTCCCTTAAAGGAACGAAGACTCCGCCAGCACCTTCTATTAATACAAATTCATTCTCCCTTGACAGCCGCTGATAATGCTCAATGATCTTATCAATCTCGATTTCTATTTCCTCTTCCCTTGCGGCCAGATGCGGGGAACATGGTTTTTTTAAAAGATATGTAGTGGAAGCAGCTAATTCCGGATTGGCCAATTTATAAAACTCGACATCAGGTGCGCAAAGCACGCCATCAATGATTTCAGCACCACTTTGCACAGGCTTATATGCAGCCGTCTGGATGCCTTTCTTTTTTAAATACGCTAAAAGAAGAGCGGCAGCTGTCGTTTTTCCTGCATCAGTATCTGTGCCTGTAATAAAGAGACTTCTAATAACTATTCCTCCTTTTATATGTTAACCATATTTACAAATAAGTTAACATATGAGAATATTATATTCAACTTATTGTTAACCTAAAATATTTTTGGTTAACGCAAGAGGAGGTTCATATGAAAGATTTAAAGACTCAAGATTTGGTTCTTTGCGGTCTTTTTGCGGCTTTGATGGGCGTGGGCGCAAATCTATCCCCATTTCTCATGATCGGGAGTGTTCCTATTACTTTGCAGCTTCTCATTGCTATTTTAGCCGGGGCAGTGTTAGGAAGCAGAAAAGGATCCATTGCTATGCTGGTCTATGTGTTTGTCGGTTTAATAGGTGCACCTGTTTTTGCACAGTTTAAAGGAGGGCCTGCCCAGTTATTAAGCCCGACCTTTGGCTTTGTGCTGTCTTTTGTGGCTGTTGCTTATGTTGCTGGAAAATGGGTTGGGGATTCTCAACTGATTAATCCAAAGCAATATTTTATGGCAGGAACTTTAAGCCTTTTTTGCAACTACATAATTGGAACCAACTGGATGTATTTTGCTCTTCTGCTTTGGGCAGATGCACCGGCAGGATTTAGCTACGGTATGGCCTGGGGCTGGATGCTTGCCTATTTTCCTCTCGACCTTGCTGTAACAGCTTTGTCCTTTTTCCTTGTTCCAAGACTAAAACAGGCACTTAGAAGGACACATCATCTTAACACCGAGATGTGACAGTCCTTAAAAAAAGCCTAATGAGCAGTATTAAATTACCGCTCATTAGGCTCCTCATTCATGTATTTTCAGTTCACATACTCATTCGCAAAAGCATCATCCACCCTGAATAGGACGGTATATGGATGGGTGTCATTAAAATAATAAGCAGTCTCTCCCCTGTGTTCCGTTACATCAATCATCTCAGGCATATCCCGTAATTTTACCCTGAGTCTTTCTATGGATTTGATAAAGGTGCTCTTTTTTACCTCCCCTTCACGCCCCGTTCTTCCGAAGAAGTCGCGCATGGTGATTCTCGTACTTGGTTTTTCTTTGCTTGAGCACAGCATGAAATGTCTGATCATATTGGCATCGGTTGGAGTGATGATGGCATCCTGACCATTAAATAATAGTATATTTTCACGGTCGTTAAAGTACAGGACCAGCTCACCTGCTTCATTGTTTTCAAAGAGGTGTTCGCAAGCATCCTTTGAACAGGTTTCCGTTTTATTTTTGGTCATTTTGTAGAAGGCGTGGTTATGCAGGTAGGTTTCATTGGCTGATAATGCTTCAAATAATGGGGACAGCTCTGCGTTCGGGAGCTGATCCGGATATGGGAGTTTTCCCATCGTTTCATAGGTCTCGCCCGCAATATGCAGCCCGCTGTTGGCCAAATACATATGGGCGTGGAGCTCCTGCTGCTGATTGAGGCTGTAGCTTGGATCACCTGAGAGCTGCTGACTTAGGGACTGCTGAAAATAGCGGACAGCTGAACCGTATTTGCCATGTTTATAGGCGAGGCAGCCAAGACGGTAATACGCTATTGGAAGCTTTTGTTCCACTCGAATTGCCTTGAGGAGTGACTCTACCGCATCCCCGTCATCTCTGAAGTGATTCATTTTTAAGTAGGTTCCATATTTAATAAGATGGGATAGCAGCAGTTTTTTCGTTTGCTGAAGGGCGTTGTCATAATAGGGGCCATTATTTCTGGCGAGATTTGTAAGCTTTTTATACATCGTTTCATAGAGGGTCACCAGCTGCATGTAATAGCCGTAATCGCTTTTTTCCCCATTTTCATGAAGATCATGTTCCAGCTCTTCCAGCGCGTCCAGGGTTAAGTCTTTTATCTTTAAAGTTCTCATCTTTACACCCCATTCTTTAAAACCTGACACTTTTCACTATATAGAAATCAGCGGCCAGTTTCGCGCGAAGATTGTCGAATGAATTGTGAAAATTATGTAACATTTATAACCATAATCATAAGATGGACCCTTGAAAAATACGAACAAACGTTTTATAATTTATCCCATGAACGGAGGGATACTCTATGTACGTTACAGTCACAGATTTTATTAAAGAATGGAATAGAGAAGCAATGCTGACGCAAAAAGTACTGGACAGTTTAACAGATAACTCTTTAAAGCAGCAGGTCTATCCTGAAGGACGCACCTTAGGGCGAATTGCCTGGCATTTCACCACGAATATTCCTGATTATTTATCTCATTTCGGAGTAAAAATGCAGAGAGCTGAAAATGAAGAAAATAGCCCCTCTTCTGCCAAAGAAATTGCGGATACATTTAAAAAGCTGAGTGAGGAAGCGGCACTGGCGATCGAACAGCAATGGTCAGATGACTCATTGAGCCAGACACAGAAGGCATTTGGAAGAGAGGAAACCAATGCTCAAATTTTGATGGGCTTAATTAAACACATTGTGCATCATCGCGGCCAATTAACCATTCTCATCCGCCAGGCAGGATTAAAGCCTTTTGGGGTTTATGGTCCGTCAAAAGAGGATTGGGTTAATTTAGGCGTTACAAATCCGCCGCAGTAATACGCTCGAGATTGCCGAGCGTTTTTCTTGGTTTCTGGATAAATGGCTATCTAAGCAGCGCTCTCCACTTCCCTTTTTTCAAAGTGAGATCTTAGGGATCATCCAGAGTTTTCAAGCCCTCCGAACATCTACTTAAGAGGGCATCCACAGCGGCTTCAGTTGAGAAATCAATATGCACTCCATATTTCTATAATGAATTATTTAGCCTTTACAATAGAAAATGAAGCAATAAGATACTTTAACCAAAATAGGAAAAGGAGCTTAATTCTATGAGTAGCAAAGAACAATCATTAAAGGCAAATACTTTTCACCGCTTACATCAGCAATCATCCACCCTTGTTTTGCCAAACGCATGGGATGTAATCAGTGCAAAGATGTTTGAAGAATGCGGCTTTAAAGCGATTGGAACAACAAGTGCCGGTATTGCTGCTTCTTTGGGGTACTTGGATGGGCAAAGTATGCCTCTTAACAAAATGGTTGAAACGATTGAAAATATCGCCAAATCAGTAAATGTTCCTGTAAGCGCAGACATTGAGGCAGGTTATGGAGTGACTGTTGAAGAAGTTTTAGAGACCGTAAAAGCAGTAGCTGCTGCTGGAGCTATCGGGATAAATCTGGAGGACGGTACAGGTGATCCTAACAGTCCAATATTTGATATTTCATCTCAAGAGGAAAAAATAGCAGCTATCAAAGAACTTTCGGAATCCAGCAATATGCGGTTATTTATTAATGCACGAACAGATCTATTTTGGTTAAAAATTGGGGATTCTTCAACGCGTTTACAAGAAGCTGTAAAACGGGCAAAAGCCTATCAGGATGCAGGGGCAGATTGCATTTTCATTCCTGGCTTAGCTGATAGGAAGAGTATTAAAAAAATAAGAGAGGAAATTTCTTGTCCTATCAACTTATTGGTTGACCCAGAGATGCCTTCTTTATCAGAGCTATCTGAGATCGGAATCGAAAGGCTAAGCTGTGGATCCGGACCATTTAGAGCGACCTTAACCTATTTACGGTCTATCGGTGAAGAGATTGTAAACAACCAGACCTTTCATCAAATGACAAATGGCAATGTTCTTTCTTATAGAAAGTTAACTGAATTCATTCAATAAGAACTTGTAATTCCCATCAACAAAATGATGAATGTCAAGAAGCCGATTTTCCTATAATCATGAAATCGGCTTTTTGTTCACTCTCACAATTTTTCGGGAATGTTTCAGGCTGTTTGACTCAAATGATTAACTATCAATTGACCTATTGGCTACCGGCGGTTCATTAAGCCAGTTTTTCCGCACCAATAACTTAAACCCTTGCTCTGAATAGCTTTCTACCTGATCAATTAATTCCTTTAGACTTTTCACATGACTTTTTTTATAACTTGAAACCACAGCAGTTTGCAGATTGCCTATTCCGATAGGGTTCAAAAACATGATTAAGTTAGCCATTAGTTTATCTGAAAATGGGGATTTATTCACCTTATATACGTGAGCCTCCAGTCCAGTGGTTGTCGGCACTCCGTTTTCTCTGTATATTTTTGATAAAACATCAACTTGATGGTATGACAATTTGGTTCCATCCTCTAAAAAACTCTTTGTATCTTCATCCATTGCGACATCCGAAAAAGCAGTACATAAAGCTAAACCAACATTATTACATTGAAAGGAACCAAACATACTTTCTAATTCAACAGCATTAAGCGGCCTCTGCTGGGTTGATGCCACTTTGAATAACTTGCTCTCTCTGTCTTCAGCATTTTTGTATAAAAAAACCTGTTTTGCAGTAAACTTTTTTGCTCCAGCAAATTTAAAATAGAAATATCAATTTGAATTAACTTATCGAGTATTTGGGACGGTTAAGTCTGTATATTGAAAATTATTTCTTTTCTTAGTTTGTAATTGAACATGGTAATTATTCATTATACAGTGACTAAACAGCTTACTTAAAGTGCTTAACAATAAGATGGCTGCCCTGGTTAAAATGGTTCGAAGTGTTTTTTTCTTATTATCTTCATTAAAATAACGCCCACACTGACACCTGGTATAACGCACAATATCGGAAGCCAAATAGGTCCTAATAGTACTCCAAAAAGCTTAAAGGTAGAGGAATACATACACCCCACTGTAACAAAGTAAGCTGAAGACACAAACGGTAGAAAAGAATAACTGTTTTTCCCTCCTCCTGCATCTTTAAAAGAATCCCACATCGCAAAGAAATACAAACAAGGGTAAAACATGAGCCACAAATAATCAGTTTCTGCTATTGCCTTCTCAATATCTCCATGAAAACTAGAAATAATGACCCCGTTGAAATTCGCTTGTACATTTATAAGGAACTCTAAAAATACAATAACCATTCCCTTTATCAATTTTCCATTTAAAAATTGCCCAAAACCAGGAAGTGCAATACTCCATAATAGTCTTTCTATAGATGTCTCCATTCTATTCAAGCTCCTTGCCATGTCTCTTATATGTGTCCATTTAAAGAGCATCCATCTATTTATTGACTGAAGTTAACATTCACTATAACTCAGCACCACACTTATTAGTATGTAAGCACACTTCTCAAACTAAAGATATTCAGTAAATTATCTAAGAACGAAATTGTTAGTTCAGTTCCTGGAGTTAAGGGTG
Source organism: Bacillus sp. 22-7 (assembly GCF_010628845.1). NCBI lineage: Bacteria > Bacillati > Bacillota > Bacilli > Caryophanales > Bacillaceae > Bacillus > Bacillus sp. 22-7. The sequence continues at coordinate 212,425 of NZ_NJQY01000006.1, forward strand.
GTTATAAACTCGCTAAATCTCCAGAAGAAATATCTTTTTGGGATGTAATTGAAGCAGTTGAAGGTCCCAAGCCAATTTTTCAATGTAAAAACATTAAAGATAATGGTTATTTGTATAGAGAAAATATCTGCTCTTCAGGTACCTCCTCCTGTACCATCAATTTAGTTATGCTCTCAGCCGAAGAAAAAATGCGTGATTTCCTGCGCAGTAAAACACTTTCATGGTTAAATGAAGAGCTGGATCGTGTCTTGCCAAATCAAACACGTGAAGAAACCCGGAAATACTTTTCCAAGAACAGCCTATAGTACCAGCCTCTCCTGAAATTCCTTGATTTTGATGGAGAGGTTTATTCTTTTTCTATGTTCTATTGATAACTATGACCGCTTCCATAGCCTGATCCGCATTGGATTTATCAGCTCTCACACCAGCTTAAGAACGTTTTTTCACAACATTAAAGATCATGGTTTGATATTAACCCCCCGTCAATATCCCGAAAAAAATAGGTGTTTTTGCAATTAATAAAAAACCTTACCCATGATGGCAAGGTTTCCAGAATCTTCTTATCCCACACTATGCAGCCCTCTCTATTTCCCTTTTCTTCTTCTCCCTCCTCCCCTTTTTCAACGTGAACTTTTTAATAACTCCTGCCAAGCCGGAAGGGAACCCAAGGAGCACCACTATATATAAGAATCCGAGGATAATCGTCCATCGTTCAAAGATGGGGAAAGTCATCGCAAGCTCAGAAAGATAATGTCTTAAAAACTCGATGATCCCTGCTCCTGCTATGGCACCAGCCAGGGTTCCCATTCCCCCGATCATCGTCATTAAGAGAGCATCAAGGGTAACTTCAATAGAAAAGACATTGGTATTAATGAACCGTAGTGACACTGCATAAAGTGCGCCGCTTAAGGAAGCTGCCACTCCGGCCGTTACGCTGGCAATCAGTTTATAATGAAGTATTTGATACCCCAGTGCTTCTGCCCGATCTTCATTCTGGGAAATGGCTTTTAACACTTTGCCAGTGGACGATTCTGTAAAAAGCTTCAGCAAAATAAAAACAATGGCTACACTAATAAGTGTAATGTAATAGAAAGAAGTACGGTCTTTGAATACGTCAGGCACACTGAAGGTAAAACCGTCTCCACCATGCGTCAGCCCCCTCCACTTCTCTGCCAGTACAAGAAACAGCTGTGATACAGCCAGTGTCAGCATGGCATAAAAGTGGCTTTTGAGCCTTAGTGATAGTAAACCAATGATATAGCTAACCAAAGCGGACAGGAGGATGCCGATAACTAATCCTATTAAAAAGTTTGGCAGAGTTGCATCCAGCTTATTAAAAATAAGGGCCGTGCTGTAAGCGCCAATCCCAAAGAACATACAATGACCAAAGGAAACAATGCCGGTATAACCTAATAGAATATCGAAGCTCATCGCAAAAATAGCAAAAATGAAGATTTGCGTCAGTAAAATCAGAGTGCTCCGAGAGTCGTTTACAAAGGGAAACAGAAGCATGAACAGCAGAATCGCTAGCCCCCAATACAGCGGCACTTTATGAAATACCCCTCTCATACGGCACTCCCCTTTTCTCCCAGCAGCCCTGTTGGTTTTACTAATAAAACGATGGCCAATAGGAGCATATTCAATGCCAATGACAAATCAGGAATATAATAAGCCATAAACGCACCCGCTACTCCTACGATCAGGGAAGCCAGTGCCGATCCCTGCAGGCTGCCCATCCCGCCAATGATGACCACAATGAAAGCAAGTATGGCGTACTGCATGCCCATTTCCGCAAAAACCACACCAGAATAAGGAGCCAATAGCGCTCCGCCTAAAGCAGCCAATCCAGCACCGAGCAGGAAAACGAATGTAAAAAGTCCCTTTACATTGATTCCGAGCGCCTGAACCATTTCCTTATCCAGCACTCCAGCCCTGATCATAAGTCCAATCTGCGTACGGCTGAGCAAAAGCCATAATGCCAGATACAGCAGCAGTCCAACAACGATTACAAATACACGGTATTTAATGATGATGATTCCATCAAACTGATAGCTCCCTTCAAGCCACGCTGGCAGGTTTACCCTTATCGGGTTTGGCCCCCAGAAGATTTTGATGCTTTCCGATAATACCAGCATCCCGCCTAATGTAATCAGCAGCTGCCGGACATGATTCCCATAGACAGGTCGGATCAGGAATCTCTCCAAAACCCAGCCCAAGACCATTCCAACAGCAACTGCACCCGCTATCGCTATTAGAAAACTGTTTGTTTCTTTAAAGATCCACGCTCCTGAAAAAGCGCCCCAGACGAATAACCCGCCATGGGCGAAGTTCAATACACTCATCAGTCCAAAGATTAAGGTAAGTCCAGCAGCCAGAAGGAATATCAAAAGCCCTGTTGAAACCCCATTGACCAATAAATTAATAAAGACTTCCATTTCCAGCCCCCCTTCACTGCTTACGCGATGCCTAAGTATTTCTGGCAGGTATCCTTGTCTTCCTTCAGATCCTGCATCCAGCCATCATGGACTATTTTTCCGTCGTCCATAATGTAAAAGTAATCGCCAATCTCGCTTGCCATCAAGAAGTTCTGCTCCACAAGCAGAATCGTCGTTTTTTCTTTCATTTTCAAAATTGATTCCATGAGTTTTTCAACCATAATGGGTGACAGTCCTTTACTTGGCTCATCAATCAGAAGCAGTCCATCTCCATTGATATACGCCCTGGCAATAGCCAGCATCTGCTTTTGACCGCCGGATAGCAATCCGCTTTTCTTCCGCCAAAATTTTTTCAAATCCGGGAAGAGCTCCAGCATCCACTCCATTTTTTCCTCTGTCTCACCTGTGCTCTTTGCCTTGGCCAGATTCAGGGTTTCTTCTACTGTCAGCGCACTGAACATCCCCTGATTTTCCGGCACATAGCCGATTCCTTTTCTGGAGATCAGGTGGGTAGGGATTCCGCTGATCTTCTGATCGTGATAATGCACGGAACCCGTGGTGGATGGGTTAAAGCCCATGACGGTGCGCAGTGTTGTCGTTTTGCCTGCACCATTTCTCCCGAAGAGAACGGTGATGCTTCCCTCTTCCACAGACATGGACACACCCTGAAGAATGTGATATTGACCCAAATAGGTCTCCAGATTATCCAATTTTAATAGACTCACGGTGCAAGCCTCCTAAATATGCCGTCTGAACTCTTTGATCCTTAATAATTTCCTTCGGGTTGCCGCTCGCCAGGAGCTCTCCATTGAATAGCACCACAAGGGTATCGGACAGATGCATGACCATTTCCATTTTGTGTTCGATTAAGACAATCGTGTACATGCCTTCCTTCTTAATGTTCTCAATCACTTCCAGAATGGCAGGGATCTCTTCAATAGATATGCCTGCTGTCGGTTCATCGAGAAGAAGCAGTTCTGTTTTTAGAGCCAGCAGCATGGCCAGCTCCAGTTTTCTTTTTTCCCCGTGTGCCAGATCCTGTGCCAGCACATCTTCTTTGCCGCTTAGCATGCACCTCTCCATTGCCGCTTTTGCTTCATCCTGCTGGCGGTTCATGTACGAAAGCCTTGGAAAGATTGAGTAGTAATCTTTACTTGATGATTGGATGGCCAGTCTGATATTTTCGAGCACCGTCAGTTCCGGAAAAATATTGGTGAGCTGGAAGGAACGTCCAATGCCTCTTCTCGCCCGTAAGGGTACAGAGAGCTTAGTTATATTGTCTTTCTTAAAATAAATCTCTCCCTTTGTTGGAGCAATCTGGCCGCTCAGCAGGTTAAAGAGAGTGGTCTTGCCGGCCCCATTTGGACCGATAATCGAAGTCAGCTTCCCTCGCTCTATTTCCATGTTCACATCTTTTATGACATCATGCTCGCCAAAGGAAACAGATAGGCTTTTGGTTTCCAGAATATTTTCCAACTTGGCTCACCTCCTATATATCTAACTATTCTGAATTTTTATTTGTCATTTCGGATTGGCGGCTCGGTTTCTTCCATATTCAATTCCCTGATCAGGACCGGCACCGGATGATCCACACCATCCTGTTCCTCCAGGGTTACAGCGTACAGGGACTGCAATGCCTGATGATCCTCAGCCCGGAACTTCATCGTTCCTTTCGGTGTCTCAAACTCCATGTTTTCCATTGTGGTGATCAGGCCGTCCACATCTTTATCACCTTCTGTTTCCTTCAGGGCCTCCACAATGGAGATGGCAGCTGTCATTCCGCCGGCTGTAAACAGGTCAGGAATCTCACCGTCAAATTTTTTCTTATGCTCTTCCACCAGCCAGTCGTTCACTTCATTATCCGGCAGGGTGTGATAGTAAATGGAAAAGCCGCTCATGCCAATTAGAGAATCCATCGTCTTTAAGGAAGCAATATCCTGCGCCGCAGTGGAAATTTTAATTCCCTGCTCCTCCAGCTGCATATCCTTTAACTGTTTCCATGGGGCATTGGATCCTGCCCAGACGATATAAAGGTAATCAGGCTTTTCATTTATGATGCTTTGAATATTCGCTGTGAAATCAGTGGAATTCGGGTCTGCATACTGTTCATTCACAATGGTGGCACCAAGCTTCTCCGCTCCTTCTTTAAAAGCAGCGATTCCTTCCCGTCCATAAGCATTATCCTGTGCGAAGGTCGCGATTTTGACATCTTTTTCAGCGATTGCAGCTGCACCGGCAACGGCATCCTGAGACGAATTTCTTCCAGTCCTGAAGATATACTTGTTCCAGTTCTGGCCGGTGATGCTATCAGCAACCGCAGGCTCCACCACCATGATTTTTTCGTATTCTTCAGCGAGCGGCAAAACGGCCAGTGTGTCACCTGAGCTTGATGAACCCACTAAAAAATCCACTTCATCCTCTTCCAGAAGCTTGGTTGCTTTTCTTACGGCCACATCAGGCTTTGTTTCCGTATCTTCCACAATGAACTCGACCTTTTTGCCCGCTACTTCATTGGATCCCTCGGTTGCATAATCGAGCCCCAGTTCAAATCCGGCAACCGTCTGCTTTCCGTACGTCTCGAGTGGACCGGTTAAGGAGGCTAGAACACCAATTTTAACCGTTTCTTCTTCTGAACTTGCTGTGTCTCCGGAACATCCAGTAATGAATAAAAGAGTGAGTACGATTAAGAGAGTAAAAACAGACTTAATGCCTTTCACCTTACACTTCACTTCCCATTCCCCCTTTTTTAATTTTCTTTTCTAAAGAACTGAATTTTATGAAGCAGCCCGTCTCAACAATGATATTCCCGCTGCTGTCTATATCAAGACCCTGAGGTGAAAAGAAATGTCCGTCTTCGCCGCTGAAAGATCCAAACTGCTCTATGAATCTGCCATTTTCATCATAGACATTCATGCGGTTGTTGGAAGTATCTGTAACATATACACGATCCTGTTCATCAATGGCAATGCCTGTGGGCAGAAACAAATCACCCGGTTCTTCGCCCCAATTCTCTAATGGATCCAGGTGGCCGGCTCCTCCGTTTGTTCCCCATTTCGTAATAAACTGGCCATTGTTATCAAATTTCTGAACACGATTGTTGATTCGGTCAACTGCGTACACATTGTCTTTAGAATCGATCGCCAGCTGCATCGGCTGAAAGAATTCACCATTGCCAGTTCCTTTTCTGCCCCATTCCTTCATATACACGAAAAAGGAATTAAACTTTTGGATCCGATTGTTTTCAGAGTCTGACACAAAGATATTGCCTTTGCTGTCAACTGCCACACCGCTTGGGAATTGGAAAAAGCCGCTTAATGTTCCTAAAGATCCATAGGCTGTGAGAAAGGTTCCAGAATTAGAGAACTTTTGAATGCGGTGATTCACTGAGTCTGCCACATATACATTGTCATACCGGTCAACTGATATTTGTCTCGGCACAAAAAATTGACCTGCATAACTGCCGTATCCAAAAGGTCCGCCTGTCCCGTACATGCTTCCCCATTTGCTAACCAGACTTCCGCTTGCATTATACTTCAGGATTCTATGATTAAAGGAATCAGAAACAAACACATTTCCCTTTGAATCGCTTTGAACATCGTAAGGCCCTGCATATTGTTTGTCACCATACCGGCCTAATCCGATTGTCATCTTATACGAGATGCTCAATCCTATTTCTTTGTAGACTTCAATTCGGTTATTACCTGTATCGGTAATAAATAAATCTCCATCTCCATCCGGAAGCACCTGGTTCGGATACACTAAATTAGGGAAAATTCCTGTTGTATAGAGAAACCGGTCAGAAGAGTCGAATTTCATGATTCGGTTGTTATAAGTGTCTGCTACATACAATGCCCCAGAGCTAGGCTCAAAGTTAATTCCCCTTGGATGGTAAAACTGATAAGATCCTAATCCAGGTTCAAGCCCACCTATTTTTCGCTTGAAGCTTCCATTCTGATCAAATACCTGTATTCGATTGTTGTACGTATCCGCTACATAAACTTCACCACTATTGTTAATGGCAATGCCTTGCGGCAGAGCCATCTGGCCATTGGCTTTTCCATACGAACCAATTGTTAAGAGATACTGCCCTTCGGAATTATACTTTTGAATCCGGTGGTTAAATTCATCTGTAATGTAATAGTTGTTCTGCTGATCTATCGCAATTTCTCTAGGAAAGCCAAATTGATTATTCCCTTCCCCTTTAGTTCCCCAGCTTTTTATAAATTTGAATTGGGAATCGAACTTCTGAATTCGGTAGTTGCCTGTATCCGCCACCAGAATGTTCCCTTCTCGATCAATGGCAATGCCAAAAGGCATGTTAAATTGTCCTGGTGAATGACCGAGTGACCCAAATGTCCCTAGTATTTTTCCGGAAGAATCCATTTTCACAATCCGGTGGTTTCCCATATCTGCCATGTAAAGATTTCCGGAGCTATCTTTGGCCAGGGCTACCGGCGTCCGGAACTTGTTGGCGGGATCGGCCTCATTTCCCCAGGCATACTGAAAGTCATAGGACGCTTCTGCATTCCCGCCACCAGTGCTCCAAAGGGAAAAAAGAAGAAGGAACAGGACTATTCCCTTTATCCTTTTCATCTCTTCTCTCCTTTCCAATGAACTACAGTCGCAGCCCACGTATACCCAGTTCCCGCACTGACGGCAACCGCAATGTCCCCTGGATTCAAAAGTCTGCGTTCCTTGGCAAAATGCAGCCCAATGCATGGGTCAAGTGAAGACATGTGGCCATGGTGACTTAAGTAAATTGCTTTTTCTTCTGGAAGTTCGAGTGATTGTAAGAGTTCTTTGAACATGGAACGTTTGGTGTGCAATGGCAATAGGAGTTTCATATCTTGAGGAGAATAACCGCTTCTATGGAGTGCTTCGCGAACTACATGATCAAAATTTGCAATCGATACAGGATCAAGTCTTTCTTTCATGGATTGCGGATCCTTCACATCAATATAATGAAGGTTTTTTTCAACTGTTTCTCGGCTGGCAAAATGTCTGGATCCTCCTGCAGGCGTTCGGACATCATCATGGAAGGAGCCGTCTGTCAGGATGGCACTCCCCAGTATTTCACTCTGCGAGGAATCTCTGGTGACCAGTGCAGCAGTACCTCCATCGGCAAAGTTGAACATGAATCGTGACCGGGGATTCTCATAATCTACGATCTGCGATTCTTTACATCCCCCAACCAGCAGGATGTTTTGGATCGAATGGTCTGAAGCAATCATGTCTTTTGCTACCTTCAATGCAATCGGAAAGCAGGAGCTGACATTCATTATTTCAAACGCATAGGCATTTTTCGCCCCTAATTCATGCTGTATTTTCGGAGCGCTTGACCAGACGTAATAGTCCTTATGAGGACTGCCAAAATAAATCACAACATCGATGGACAACGGGTCAATCCCTTCGATCGCCTTCCTTCCCGCTGCAATGGCCAAGTCGGAGGCATGGAGACTATCATCTGCAACATGCTTTTGGACCAAACCGAACTTTTCAATAATCACTTGTTCGGGTATTCCCGTCTTCACAGCCAGGTCGGCTGCCGTTTCGATTCCAGGGGGGAAAAATACTCCTGTTGCATGAATTCCAATTCCCATCAGATTACCCCTCCATCTTCAGGCACCATCATCTTGGCTGTGCCTGTCAAAACTTTTGTTCCATCCTGATTGAAGCACTCTGTCAGCAGTGTCAGTATTCGCCTTTCGCTGTCAATCTCCTGAACCGTTCCTTGTGCGGTAATCGTATCGCCTATGAAAACGGGTGCCTTAAACCGGATAGTCTGTTCAATATAAATGGATCCTTTTCCGGGCAAATGCACACCCAATAGCTGAGATAATAGACTGGATGTTAAGAGGCCATGGGCTATGCGCTTTTTAAATCTCGTTTTTTTGGCGTATTCCCCGTCTATGTGGACCGGGTTGAAATCGCCGCTCAACCCTGCAAACATCACAAAATCTGTTTCTGTAATGGTTTTGCTGCAGGAGGCCTGCTGGCCGACACTATAACTGATCACCTTTTCACCCTCTAACTAAAAGTTGTGTTTTCTGTATTTTTCCCGTGGCATTTTTCGGGAGCTCGTTTAAAAATGTTACTTTCTTTGGAATCTTATATTTTGCAAGATTCCCGTGACAGTGTTGGACAACATCACCTTCAGTTAAAGCGCTTCCATTTTCTTTTACAATGAACGCTTCAGGCACTTCACCCCAAAGTGGATCAGCATTGCCAACCACCGCGACCTCGGCTACATCTCTTAATTGACTGATCACTTGCTCCACTTCAAGCGGATAGATATTTTCCCCGCCGGAAATAATCATTTCTTTCTTCCGTCCTACTATGAACAGGAACCCTTCTTCATCTGTTTTGGCTAAATCCCCCGTCAGGAGCCATCCATCTTTCAGTGCATCCTTAGTGGCATCTGGCCTGTTCCAATATTCCTTCATGATATTTGGCCCTCTCACTGCAAGCTCGCCAACTTCACCTTTGTCAGCAGCTTTGCCCTTTGAATCGATCAGCTTATATTCAGAAAATAACACCGGCTTGCCGATGGATCCTCTCTTCCTCGGTGCGTCTTCTTTTGTGAGCATAAATAGAGTAGGAGACGTCTCCGTCATTCCAAAGCCCTGTCCGAAGAGGAATCCTCTATCAAAATAGGCATCTATTAATTCACGCGGACATGGGGCTCCTCCATTATAGAACCACCTTACTGTGCTCAAATCAGCCTCTTTGAATGAAGGGCTTGTCAGCAGCGCCTGATGAATGGTCGGAACTCCCATCACAATGGTCACCTTATGCTTTTCAATCATCGTGAGCGTTTTTTCAGGATCAAACTTGCCAGGGATGACAATGGTTCCGCCTGAAAACAAGGACGGAAATGCAAAGAGCCCGATTCCCCCTATATGAAACAGCGGAAGAAGCACGATACAGCGATCCTCTGATGTTAAATCGATCGCAAGCTTATTATTCACCGCATTCCAGAACATATTGCTCTGTGTCAGCACGGCCCCTTTCGGTTTGCCAGTGGTACCGGAGGTGTAGCAGATAATGTATGGAGCTTCCTCGTCAATTGGATTCTCATTAGCAAAGCTCGTTTGAGTACCCTCGCATAAATCCTCCATAAACTCGAAGCTTTGAAGTTCGCTTTGTTCAACAAGAGAAGACGCAAACTCTGCATTTTCTTTTTCGGCAAAAATCAGCTTTGAGCCGCTGTCGTTGAGCTGGAAAACCAGTTCCTTTGCACTTAGCCGAATATTGAGCGGGACGGCCACACATTCTGCCTTTGCAATGGCAAATAGAAGGACTATGTATTCAATCCGATTGTGCGACAGAATGGCGATGCGTTCTCCTTTTTTTCCCTGCAGCTTTTCATAAATTTTCACAGCAGCTGAATCGATCATTTTATCCAGCTTCCTGTAGGACACCTTTTCGTTATCTGTTATGACTGCTGTTCGATCTGGATGTGTAAATGCCCATTTTTGGATCCAATAGGCAATCCCTTTCATCGAACTCCCCCTCTTTACTTTTTTAACCCCTGGAATATAAGTGTCATCGCCGCATCAAATGCTTCTTCAGGAACTTCTTTCTTTTCCCAATACACCCATCTCATGCCGAGGAACTGTCCAATCGACATTAAACAATATGCAACTGTCTCCTGGTCCAGGTCCTTAAACTCTCCCGCTTCAACCCCTTGAGCAAGACTCTTTAAAAATCCGTTTGCCAGCTTCCCGTAATACCAGCGGAACAGCTCCTGATCCACCACAACAGCCTGCTGGACAATGCTGTATAAATTCGGATGATTTTTGACCCAGCTGAAGAAAGCGAAGAAGCCATTTCTCTGTGCTTCCTCAAATGATGAGCTTCCTGCCATTCCTTCTTTAATCGCAATGCGCAGATCCCGGCTGTAGCTGCGGATCAGCTCATCATAAATATCTTTCTTTGAAGGAAAGTAATTATAAAAGGTTCCCTGGGCGACTTTGGCTTCCTGCGAAATATTGACGATGGAAGTTTCAAAATATCCCTTCTGCCCAAAGACCTCTTCAGCAGCTTTTAATAATTTTTCACGCGTTTCAATCCCTCTTGGCGTTAGTGCTTTTTCCTCGCTAAAGTTTTTAACTGACACCTGAATCACCTCTCAACTTTATTATAAATAATATTCTTAAAATTACAATAATAATTTTATAAATTTACATGCAAATATATAATTCCATTAGAACTGAATTAAAATAACCCCGTCCAGACTTAACGGCGGGGCTAAATAATCTATTAAGCTCTCATCAAAATTGCCTATTAATCGATTTTAATGATTTTCCCAATCCTATCACACTCCAATGCAAACCAGATGGTCTTCCCATCGCTGCTTGAAATGCCATGCGGTTCAGCATTTGGGGGTTCAAGCGGATACTCCTCAATCATCCCGTTGTCTGTAATTCTTCCAATCCTATTTGCTCCCCACTCCGTGAACCATAAATCATTGCCTGCCCCTGCTGTGATGGCATGCGGGCGGGCGTTTGCAGTTGGAATTTCAAATTCTGTGATATCTCCAGAAGTGCTGATACGTCCTATTTTATTGCCGATAATCTCCACAAACCAAAGGGCACCATCGTTTCCTTTCGTAATTCCAACCGGCCCAGAAGCAGGTGTAGGAACTTTAAACTCTGTCACTTCTCCATTTTCCGTAATTCTTCCGATGGCATTATTTTGGTTTTCTGTGAACCATAGAGCACCATCAGACCCCAGCGTGATAAATGCCGGGTACGAACCTTGAACCGGAAGAGCATATTCATGGATAGAACCATCACTCCTAATCCGCCCAATACTATTTCCATTCATTTCGGTAAACCAGATATCTCCGCTCGGCCCTTCTGTAATCCCATAGGGTGCTGAATCTGGATTGGGCAAGGGATATTCTTGAATAGTGCCTTCTTTCGTTATTCTCCCGATGTTGTTTGCCCCATTCTCGGTAAACCAGACCTCACCTTTTGATGACACCATTACACACATGACTTTTGCATCCGGTGTCGGCAGCGGGTATTCTGTCATTTCCCCATTCAATCCGATGCAGCTGATCATATTGGCTTTATGCTGTGTAAACCAGACCTCCCCCTTATCTGAAACAGCAATTCCGTATGGGCCTGTATCGCTAACTGCAAGATTTATTTCCTGTAATTTAAATTCCATTCTGCTCCCTCCGAACACCAAATTTTTTTCCAAAACAAAAAGCCTCCTATCTCGTTTTTTCCGAGACAAGAGGCAGTGCGGCACAAATAAAGACTTAAATAGGCTATTTACATCCTGTTTTCAAGTCAAAAAGCACACATATTAATCCTGTCTCAGAAAAATAATCGATAAAAAAGCCCATTCCAACACGGTTTTGGAACTGAACCTGAGGCTGCAATATCGATTTTCTCTCAAGGCAGAATTAAAAGATCATGTGCTTTTCTTCACCCTTTCGACTTTTGGATAATATCACTGTAAGATATTTACTGGTTGATGTCAAATGGTGCTTGGCCAATAGAGGCAAATCAGACAGAATATAAAGAATTATTCCATCAGCCTTCTTTTAAGCCACGATTTAATTATATAATAGAGTGTTGAATTACACAGAAAGGTTGAGACATCATGAAAAAGGTTTTTGCCAATTACAAATTAACCATCTTCCTGCTCCTCTCCATCCTCATCGGCGGAGTTGCCGGAGTGGTTTTTGGCCCGAAGACTGCGGTTGTGAAGCCATTTGGGGATTTATTCTTGAATTTATTATTTATGATCATTGTGCCGCTCGTCTTTTTTAGCATCGCTTCAAGTCTTGCGAATATGGGCGGAATGAAAAGACTTGGGAAGATTATGGCCGGGATTTTCACCGTGTTTTTTATTACGGCTGTCATTTCTGCCATCCTGGGCTTCATCGGGATTTCCATTGTGGATCCGCTGAAGAATACAGATGTCTCTGCAATTAAGAGCATTATGACGGAACCTTCTATCGATCCAGAAGCGGAAGAAATCACATTCCTGGGCCAGCTGGTTCAGGCATTCACGGTTCCTGATTTCCAGATGCTGTTCTCAAAGAGCAACATGCTGCAGCTGATTGTGTTCTCGATTTTGTTCGGACTGGCAACAGCGATGTCAGGTGAAAAAGGCAAACCGATTGCCAATCTCCTTTCATCCGGTTCAGTCGTGATGATGAAGTTTGTTGGATTTGTCATGTACTATGCGCCAATCGGTCTTGGCTGTTATTTCGCGACAATCATTGGTGAGCTTGGCCCGCAGATTCTGGGCGGATATGTCCGTGTGTTTGTACTTTATCTGATATTGACTCTTATTTACTTCTTTGGTTTCTTTACGCTGTATGCCTTTGCGGCTGGCGGTAAAGATGGCGTCAGGGTGTTCTGGAAAAATGCGATCACTCCTTCTGTCAGTGCGATTGCTACATGCTCGAGTGCAGCATGTATCCCAATTAACCTGGCCGCTGTCCGAAAAATGGGTGTTCCCCAGGACATTGCGGAGACGATGATACCGCTTGGCGCGAACACGCATAAAGATGGTTCTGTTATTGGCGGAGTATTTAAGATCGTCTTCCTGTTCAGCTTGTTTGGAAAAGACATGTCGAGCATGACAAGCATCCTTACTATCCTTGTTATTTCGTTCCTGGTTGGAGCCGTGATGGGTGCCATTCCTGGCGGCGGGATGATAGGCGAAATGCTGATCCTGAGTGTATTCGGCTTCCCACCTGAGGTGCTGCCGGTTATCGCTGTTATATCTACGGTCATTGATGCACCGGCTACCCTCCTGAATTCAGCCGGCAACACGGTATCGGCCATGATGGTCAGCCGGATTGTTGAAGGGAAGAATTGGCTGAAGGAATCATTTGCTTTAAAATAAGACCATGTGTAAAGAGCTGGAATTGACTTTGTCAGTCCAGCTCTTTTTCCATCGATACTATTTATTCTTCGATTTGCTTTTCTATTAATTCAATAACCTTTTCATCCTCGCCTGGTTCAATGGACACTTGCTTTGTATTTTCAATTATATCACTGTAAAATTTTTCTCCTGCTGGGTACTGGCCATCCCAGCGCAAAGGAACATTGTAAACATTGACCGTACCATCCCCATTTCCACTATAAGTAACGGAACCATCTGCAAGGCGGGAACCTGCTAACTGGATTACATCTTCCGGATAGCCTGCACTTGTCTCATCTTCCGGATTAAGTGGTGTACCGGCAGGGATGTACTGAACATACAATTCATCGAGATCCTGATTCGGTCCAAGCTGCAGCCAAACTCTTGCGTATTCGATTTGCTGACTGGAATACTGGGATAATGTTTTATTGTCTTCCTTATCCCCTGCACTATTTTCCGAAGCCGTACTATCTGGTTCACTATGAGCAGATCCTTCTGTTGAAGAGTCTTTTCCATCATTAGCCTCTGACTCACCTGCTGTCTCTTCAGCAGCAGATTCTAACGATGAATTGTTTTTCAAATCGTCATCATTGGCCCCCTCATTTGTTTTGCCTCCGCAACCCGCAAGCATTCCTGCCATCACCATTACTATTGCATAAAAATAAAGAACCTTTTTTGGCTTTTTCATTCGTTAATAAATTCCTTTCATAAAATATCTTAAATTAAGTTAATTTGCCCATCCTTATTTTAACAAAGATATCCAGCAATTTTCATAAAAATCCCAGATTGACACAGATTTCTACTATTCTTTCAAAAGTAGAATGCATCACAAAAAAAGTCCGATTCAAGGGAACCAGACTTAAACTGTTTCTTATTGTTGTTATTATTCCTAGTTATAACCTTTATCGCCAAATGGCTGCAGCTCCTCCAGCCACTTTTCCTCCAGCTTCCCCAGGGCTTCCTTCTCGTTGAAATACGGATCATCCTTCTTCTTCAGCTTCTCCAAAACGCTGATTTCAAAAGCCTCTTTCCCAAACTGATTCCATTCCTCCTGCAGCCCCCGATTAGGCATGTAGCCGTTTGTTTCGAGTGAAAATCTGACTCCGTTCAGGCTTTTTAAATTATTTGTGCTGCCAATGAAGATTTTATTGTTCACTGTATTTTTAATTTGATAAACCCCAGCTTCAATGGGCGTTTCTTTAAACTGCTGCTTTAATTCTCTTTTTCGTTCCATGTTAATCCCCCGTTTTTCTATTTTTTAAGCCAATACTCGCTGCCATCGGGCTTTCTGTCCAGGAATCCATAATCGATTAAATACCTTCTGATCAACGCATAATCCTCATAAATGGCCTTTAGTGTGTCGTTTAACTCTTTCTCGCCGTATTTGTGTTCGGCCTTCAGCCCACCGGCAATCTCCCGCAGCACAATCAGCCTTTGCTTCTCTCTAGGCGGAAACTTTGCAAGGGGTTTATCGGCACCCTCGGGAAAGTATTTCTTTAGGATTTTCTCCTGTTCCCCCTCTGTAATGTTGTAGCGGTCATCCACCATCGTGGCTGTTTTATGGACAGGCAGGAATGCTGGTGCGTGCTCATCCTTTTCCTTCAGCAATTCCATGATCGCCAGAAAGGTCTTCGCCTGACGTTCCTTTTCTTTTAAGGCAAAACGGTGATGGCGAATGGTCGAGGTACTCCCCATGTCCAGCTCCTTCTGAATATCCTTATCGCTTTTCCCCTGATAAAAAAGCTGCAGAAGACTTTTCTGATGATCCGTAAGCCCTGTCAGCTTCTTATCCATCGAAAGCAAATAGTTAAAAACCGAGATATGCTCCGTTTCAATATGAATGCGCATATACCGTTCCGCTTCGTAAAATCGATCTTTATATGGGTAGACAATCCCTTTTTCCGTCTTTTCCCCGCATAACAGGCAAGTGTATGTCTCTTTTTCTTCCATGTAACCCTGTTTAAGCTCCTCTAAAGAAGCGTCCCAGAATTGATTTGAAAATTCCATCGGTTAAACACACCCTATTCTTGGTAAACAAAATCAAAATTTGTTTGTTTTATAATAAACATATTAAACAAATCTTTGATATTAGTCAATGATTCTTAAACGAATTTTATATTTGTTTTCTTATTTCTAAACAAAATAGGCAGCTGTTTATCTACTAAAAAAATAAAGACCTTCAATGGAAGAAGGTCTTTTCCCAGATTAGTATTCCGGCTGTCCAAGAGAATTTTATTTATTTTCAAAATCCCTAAAGTGAATGATCTCAGATAGAATTTTGCATCCTTTTGCTTTCTTTAGCTCAATTCTTGCTTCTTCCCTGTTCTCATACTCAAACATTTGGATCCTGTCCTGTAAAAATAGTGTTAAAATCCACATATCTAATTCCTCCCTGGATATAAGATCCCTTAAAGATGAGCACGAGCCGCAGCGTCCTGAGTGCATGTAGAGGAAAAGGACTTTAATAGCTTTTTTACAAAGGTTTTCATTTTAAAAATAGATTAAAAGCAACCGTAATCAGCCAGCCAAGGGCAAAAGTAAGAGAAATATATGTACCGACATAAAGCAAAACCTCCGTCATGATTCCTCCCCCAATGATTTTGTTTTATTTTTTAGATGTGTTTATACTCGCTGCTAAGGTCTGACCTGTATTCATCTCCCTTCCTCTTAAAATAATGTCATTATATCAAGTGATTATTAAAAAAATGTCGAACAATTGGAGCTTTACCGATTTGTAAATAGAGTGTTAACTTTCTTTAATAAAGGACATGTTTGTTTTATAACTGCAAAACAGGAAATGAATTTCCCAACAGCAAAATTGGTCATACAAAATTAATAAGTACCTTCCTCTTATATGTACATAAGATAATTTATTGATAATAATTAATGAAGGGATTGAAGAAAATGTATTATACGCCCTATACGCATCAAAATCCTTATTATGCAAATGTACCAGCGCATACTTACGGAAGTGCTGCTGGTTATTGGGCTTATCCTAATGATTTGGTATTCAATTCTTATCGTTCATTTTATGGTGATAGCAGAGAAATCTTAAAAGATTATGGTTCTAACCCATTTGTTATAAATATTAATGAGGCCGCCAAACAAAACAGCACGTATCGTACTGCACTATGGACAGGAAATCATTTGCAGGTTACATTAATGAGTCTTAATGCTGGTGAAGATATCGGATTGGAAATTCACCCTGATGTGGATCAATTCTTACGTATTGAACAAGGCCAGGGGATTGTTCAAATGGGCAAAAGCAAAGATAATTTAAGTTTCCAATGGAGAATCTTTGACGACTCTGCTATTATGATTCCGGCTGGAATGTGGCACAATGTCACAAACACAGGAAATGTTCCGTTGAAACTATACTCCATATATGCCCCGCCAAACCATCCATTTGGTACCGTTCATAACACGAAGGCTGATGCAATGGCAATGGAAGAAGGTTTGGCTAATGGAAATGGGAAAACAGCAACTTTCGGAAAGACTCCAGATGAATGGGTAAGACATACGGAGTTTTTGGTAAAAGAAGGCTTGGAGGACGTTAAAAGAGGAATTAATATGACACACATTCTTCAAGAGTTTATTCTAATGGGAGTTCTTGTAGGGAAGGGGTATTCCCCTGAAAAAGCATATGAAACAGTAGAAGAATGGGAACGTACAGGAAAATCCAAACTTCTTCAGGAAAGCAAAAATATGTAGAGCAGGCGTAATTCCAACATCAGATGCTTTTGTTGAATAATGATATATATTATTTCCTGCATGCATTTAAAACTCGCCGGTCATTACGTGACGAGTTTTTTTGTTTTTTTTAAAGAAAATGACGTGTGCCAATCACACGTCATTCTTTATCCCAGTTTTCAATAAATCAACCGAAAACGGAAGCCTTTACACTATTGAAATAGGCTTTTTTTAGCGATTTCCATTCATCCATCCATGAAAGGCAGCGATCAATCCAATAAATAAGCAGTAGCCTATGAAGGTATAAAGATGATGCCAGTTTTCGGCATGAACAAATATTCCGATACTCTCTGCCATTTTTTCTGCAGCTGCCATCGCTATACTGATGGCCAATACAAACATCCACCGGAACCGGCCCCTTAAGCTTTCCATTATTTTTAATAAAGAAATCATTAAAACCGGAAGGACGGCCAGGGTGAATAAAATATTGATCGTAAAGATGTCTGAGAATGGGCGCATTGGGAAATCGTACATCCCTTTCCCGGTAAAATACAAATCTAAATATGTTCCTAACAGCGATGCCAGCAGCATGGCCGGCGTATAGCCTTTAATTCCAAACGGCCTTTTTGGCAAGGGCTGCGAGCTCGAGCCTTTCAAGTGTTTGACAGTATGCATGCCTGATCTCTCCATTAATCATATCGTCTGACTCCGAAAAATACTCCAATACGTGATCACTTTTATACCAATCTCCTAATTCCGCTTCAGGCTGGCTTACATTTTCCCAGGCGTTTTCAAGGCTTGGGCTATAAATTCTTCTACCGCCCGGCCGGAGCTTGCACGACTTTAGCTGAAATTGATATTGCTCGCCTGGCACCCCTTCGTGAACATCATTGAAAATATGCGGCCAATAATCCTTTCTTGAGCCGGTATGTGGGTGTGCATTTGCCCAGTGTTCTGTTAAGGCAAGCACCTCTTTGTCCTTAAACAGAACATCGTACAGCCTTTTTCCTAGAGTGATCCGCTCGTGCAGCGATTCAAAATGATTCAATGTCTGGCCTTTCAGATGAAGAACACCCTTCTTTTCATAAGGAAAGAGGATGTGATTCAAGGACAGCAGATCCTGAAGCTTAAATTCAAGCTTTTGAAAAACCTCGAGCTTATATTGCGGATTTTGAATCACCCTTTGTTCTAAATAGCTTTGTTCATTGATGATAAGGGCAATGGTGAGCATATAGGGATCAGGCTTCCTCCAAAAACTGCTCCAGACTGTTTCCATAAAAACCGAGATATTAAGGGACGGGAAAAGGTAAAATAAGGGCTTGTTTCGCTTCAAGCTTTCTCTATATATCAAAAATTGCGGATACGCATCCTGAAAAATGAGCCAGTTCCCTCTTTCCAGAAAAGAAAAGAAGGATTGCTTTTCGCGATGTGATAATAATCGGGACAGTAGCTCCCCTTTTAAATCGGTCATATTCCAGCCGCCATTGCGGGAAACCATATGACCCAAAAAGGCCCAATGGATTTCGGGATGCTGCCGGTAGAAGTCAAGATAGGCTTGTGTCCGGGTGACATTATTTAGATTCCATTCAGTTGTCTCCCTTTTAACCTGGCTCAGAATCCTCTTTTCTTCATCTGAAAGGTTTATCTGCTTTTGAACTCTTTTCTTTAATTCTTCTTTTAACCAGTTCATTGGGTGTTTCTTTTGAAAAAAGATAAGCAGACCTCCTCCATGAATTCTCTCTCTGTGATATGAATATGTATTTATAGGAGCAATTTAACCGGAGAGGAATGTGCATGACATGACCAAAACCGCTGCTGGCATGAAACGTCTCATTGCCGTATTAAGAAAAGACCAATCCCCTGATGGTTCATGGAATTATCCTTTTGAAACCGGCATTTCAACAGACGCTTATATGATCATTTTATTAAGGACACTGGAGATACATGATGAAAAATTAATTAAGGGACTGGCCGCAAGAATCCTAAGCAAGCAGGAAGAAAATGGAGCCTGGAAGCTTTTCCCGGATGAACCGGATGGAAATGCAAATGCCACACTGGAGGCCTATTATGGACTTCTTTATTCGGGCTATATTGAGAAGGAAGACGCCAGGATGAAAGCTGCGAGAAAATTTATACTGGAGCATGGCGGAATGGAGAACGCAAATGTTTTCACCAAAATTATGTTAGCTTCTACAGGACAATATCCATGGCCGGAATCCTTTCCGATTCCCGTTGAGATTATGCTTCTGCCCCTGTCCTTCCCTTTCAACTTTTATCAGTTTTCGGTGTATGGGCGTGTGAATCTGTCTCCGATTCTAATTCTTTCAGAAAAAAAGTTCAGCATCAAAACAAAAAACAGCCCTGACCTTTCTGACTTGCTAACTACAAGAACTCGGTGGGAAATACAGCCTGAATACCGATCATTATTGTCATCCCTCAAAGAAGGTGTTGAAGAGCTTTTGGGTCTGCCAGAACAGCTTCACTCAACGGCAATGGACCGGGCGAAGGATTATATGCTGGAACGGATTGAGCCGGATGGGACCTTCTATAGTTATTTCAGCTCAACCTTTTTAATGATTTTTGCGCTCCTGTCTCTTGGCTATTCCAAGGATGAGCCCGTTATAAAGAATGCGGTTGAGGGGCTTAAATCGCTCCGGACAGATATAGACGGCCTCCCTCATATACAATACGCAAACGCCAGTATATGGAATACTTCTCTCATAAACACAGCCCTCCAATTAGCGGGTGTTTCTTCGAATGACCCTGCAGTAAAGAAAGCAAACACCTATTTGCTGAAGCGCCAGCATGATCAGCTGGGGGACTGGGCAATCCATAACCCCAATGCAAAGCCGGGAGGATGGGGATTCTCTGATATCAACACCCTCAACCCGGATGTCGATGATACCACTGCTTCATTACGGGCGATCGCCAGAAGTGTCGAGGGCAGTTCAGAATATCAGGATGCCTGGGATCGCGGCATTCAGTGGCTGGTCTCCATGCAGAATGATGATGGAGGATGGCCCTCCTTTGAAAGAAATACCGAAAATTCCTGGCTTGCCTTCCTTCCGATTGAAAAGGGTGAATATATGTTTGGAGACCCAACCTCAGCCGACCTGACCGGAAGAACACTGGAGTTTTTGGGGAACTATACGAATCTCCCGGCTACTGATCCTTTAATAAAAAACGGGGTTAACTGGCTGTTGGATAACCAGGAAAAAGATGGTTCCTGGTATGGAAGATGGGGCATTTGCTATATTTACGGGACATGGGCCGCAGTAACAGGGCTTGTTGCGGCGGGCCATTCCAACCATCCTTCTGTTAGGAAGGCTTGTGACTGGCTGAAGAAAATCCAAAACGAGGATGGCGGCTGGGGAGAATCCTGCCTGAGCGACAGTCAAAAATCTTATGTTCCCTTGAACGCAAGTACCCTTACAGACACAGCGTGGGCGGTTGATGCTCTTATTGCAGAGGAAGACCCGCCAACTGAACAGATCCAAAAAGGAATTCAGTACCTGTTGAACTCAATTGATAAAGAGGATTGGACGACTGTCTATCCAAAAGGGCAGGCCCTGGCCGGAAGCTTTTATATTCATTATCATAGCTACCGTTATATCTTCCCTCTTATGGCTTTGGCTCATTATCGGGGGAAGTTTGGTCAGTAATATACCGCATAGAAATCACCATGCCGTCTATTGAGAATCCTTAAACAGTAAAAACGCTATCCCTATCAAAAGAATAGCGTTTTTACTGTTAATGGGGCAAGGATAGTTCACCGCATAATCTTTTGAAATTATTACTGTGCTTTCTTAAGGGGAACAGACTCGGTTTGTCCTTTTGCTTCTTTTCTCTCCCTGGACAATGAATTATAGAGCGAGATGCTAATAATGCCCAATATGATGGTAAAAGGGAGAGCAGAAACCAAGGATGCGGTTTGCAGCCCTTTTAATCCGCTGCTGGCAATTAACACGGCAGTAATCCCGGCCATTAATACTCCCCAGATCACTTTTACCATGTTGGATGGATTTAAATCTCCATCTGATGTCATCATGCCCAGAACGAAAACAGCAGAATCCGCCGAAGTGACAAGGAATATGACGATTAGGACCAGCATGATTACTGATAACAATGTATATAATGGAAACTCCTTTAACAGAACGAAAATGGCTGTTGTCACATCTTGCGAAACCGCTTCGGAAATGGCGGTACCCTGGAATAAATCCATGTATAATCCTGTTCCTCCGAAAATGGCCATCCATACAAACCCAATGGCTGGAGGGACAATCATTACACCTATAATAAATTCCCTGATCGTTCTCCCCTTTGATATCCTTGCAACGAAGGAACCGACGAAAGGAGACCAGGCAATCACCCATGCCCAATAAAAAACTGTCCAATCCTGAACCCACGCTTCACCTGTGTATGGGGTCAAATAGAAGCTCATTTCCATGAAATGCTGGATATAATCCCCAATGGCAAGAACGAAGCTTTCAAATATGAATACGGTGGGGCCACTGATCAGGAAGATCACCATTAAAGCAAGAACCAAGATCATGTTTGTATTACTCAAAATCTTAATCCCTTTATCAATACCGGTCGTCGCTGAAACAAGATAAAGGACAAGCATGATGCCAACAATGCCGATCTGCATCCAAGGATTGTTGGGTACTGAGAAGACATAGTTCAAGCCGCCATTAATTTGCAATACACCCATTCCCATCGAGGTGGCAATTCCTGTTACTGTAGCAATGACCGCTAGTATATTAACTGCTGACTTTAGCCTTTTTCTTTTTTCGGGGTGCTTTGCGCTTAATACTTCACCTACAAGAGCCTTCCTTTTATGACGGTATTGATAATAAGCAAGAGCCAGTCCGACAATGGCAAAGACTGACCATTGATGAATGCCCCAGTTAAAAAAGGAATATCGCATGGCTACCCGTGCGGCTTCTGCTGATTGAGGCTCTACACCAGGTAGCGGTGGAGAAGTAAAGTGAGACAGCGGTTCCGCTACACCCCAGAAGACAATTCCTACCCCAAAACCCGCGCTGAACAGCATACTGATCCAGGCAAATAAGGAATACTCGGCTTTTTCTCCATCCGGCCCGAGCTTTATGTTTCCATATTTACTAAAAGCAAGATATAAACAAAAGAATACAAAAAGAGCCACACTGACTAAATAAAGCCATCCAAATGATTTACTGGTAAAGTTAAAAACAATAGAGGCATTTCTGGCAAGACTATCAGGTGAAAAGGCTCCCCAAATGGTAAAAAGTCCAACAATTATGGCTGAGATCTTAAAGACTGGATTGTTATATGAAGCTCGGTTCCCGTTTTTCTTCAAAATAAAATCCTCCTTATTAGTCTTTTGTTCGGCTATCGTATTTGTTTGCTTTTCCGGAAAACTGTAATTCAAGTTTGATAGAATTATAAAGCCTGTCTCTTTTCAAAGGGTTATGAAGGATGTTGAATGACATAAATTATAACTTCAGCTATTTAAAAGGAAAGGAAGACCATCCGAAGCCGGATCGTTCTTCCTCACACGATATTCAGGCAGCTTGTCGGCTGTCTGATATTATAAATTTAATAGACTGCTATAGTTCGCTAATTTAAAGCAGACTACTTTCGGTTCTGTCATCTCCTGGATGGAGAATTTGATGCCTTCCCTGCCTAATCCTGAATTTTTCACGCCGCCAAATGGCATGGCATCAATCCGGTAGTCACTGCTGTCATTAACCATAATTCCGCCTACATCCAATTTGTCGATGGCTTTATGGGCTTTTTCGATATCCTTGGTAAATATTCCGGCCTGCAAGCCATAATTTATGTCATTCGATTTACTGATTGCTTCGTCAAGGCAAGATACATTGTACAAGAGTACAACGGGACCAAAAATTTCTTCTCTCGCAATGGTACAGTCCTCTGGAACATTTTCGAGAACGGTAGGTGAGTAAAATGCCCCATTCCTCTTCCCGCCTGTTAACACGGCTGCTCCTTTTTGTTTCGCTTCATTAACCATCTTTTCAACCCGGACAGCCTCTTTTTCCGTAATAAGCGGCCCCATATCCGTCAGTTCTGATTGCTTATCCCCTACGCAGTATTGATTTGTCCTGGCAACGAAAGCCTGTTGAAATGCCTCATAAACAGAATTCTGGATGTACACTCTTTGAACACCAAGGCAATTTTGCCCTGCTGCCCAAAATGCCCCTGAAACCGTTGATTCAACAGCCTCTTCCAAATCAGCATCCTCTAGCACAATGACAGGAGAGTTGGACCCCAGCTCCATACTTATTTTTTTCAATCCTGCTTTCCGGGTAATTTGTTCCCCGGCGTCCAATCCTCCAGTAAAAGTAATCATTCGCACAGCAGGATGGGTGACAAGAACATCCCCAATATCGCTTCCATACCCAGTGATGACCGATAACAGTTTAGGCGGCAATCCGGCTTGTTCAAAGGCTTCGGCGATTAAAAGCGCGCTGAGAGGAGTCACTGTTGCAGGTTTCACGATAATGGCATTCCCGGAAGCGATGGCTGGACCCACCTTATGTGCTACAAGATTTAATGGATCGTTAAAGGGTGTAATGGCGCCAATAATTCCAATAGGGAAACGGCGGTAGTATCCCAGGCGGTTTTCACTCCCGGGCATCTGGTCAAACGGTATGGTTTCTCCATGAATCCTTCTTGCTTCTTCTGCACTGATCCGGAAGGTCTGTATGGCTCTTTCCACTTCTTTAGAGGCTTCCCGGATGGTTTTGCTTCCTTCCCTTGCGATCGTTTTGGCATATTTATCTTTATTGGCTTCAATATAGTCTGCAGCCCGATTAATAATCGCCATTCGCTGATGGACAGGAAGGGAAGCAGCAATTTTCGCCCCCTCTTTCGCTTCTTCAATACAATTCAGCATATCTTCCTTCGAAGCTGCTGGTACAGTATCAATCATGCTGTTATCCTGCGGATCGCGAACTTCAATTAATCTTTCTCCTGCCGCCCATTCGCCTGCTAGAAACATTCTTTGTCCGGTTAGTTGAGTGGTCATGCTAATTACCGCCTTTCCGTTTTAGATTGAAACAAGCTGCCTTTGTCGATTAATGGAAATTAAGTCAATCAAAAGGGAGAATCCTGTCTCTATTTTCCCTGCTCCTGCGCCGCTTAATGTGACTGTGCCCAAAAGATCGCATTGATACGTAACGGCATTGACAGCGCCTTTAATGAAAGACAAAGGATCTTCAGCATCCAATTTTTCAGGAGTTATCGAGGCAATGACCCTGCCGTTTTCCTTTTTGGCTTTTGCAATCAGCTTCCAGGTCTTCCCTTCCGCCTTAGCCTTTTCAATATCATTCAGCGTGATGCCTGTAATGCCCTTGCATTCCACTTGCTCGACTGATAAAGGAGCATTCATGACATGGTTTGCGAGAATGACAATTTTATATCTTGCATCATAGCCTTCTACATCGCTGGCAGGATCCGCTTCTGCATAGCCGAGTTTTTGAGCCTCTTTTAGAGCCGCTTCATAAGAAACCCCCTCCTGTGCCATTTTGGTCAGAATATAGTTGGTTGTCCCATTCAATATGCCGCGGATTTCCGTAATGTCATTACCGGCCAAGGCAGCGGCCGGCATTCGTAATGCTGGTGTACCGCTCATGACGGTACCCTCAAATCCCCAGTAGACACCATGCTTTTTGGCCATTTCAGATAGTTTCTCGTAAGCGAGTGCAACAGGGCCTTTATTGGTCATCACCACATTTTTTCCTTTTTCAAATGCAGCCTTACAGTGGTCTATGGCGGGCTGACCGGTTTTGACATCTGTATACGAAACCTCGATAACCGTATCGGCATTAGTGTCCCTGATTGTTCTGATACTGTCCCATCCCCTGATTAGCCCCGGGGTTTCCGGATAATTCTCCAAGCTCCCTGTTTCCTGCAATACTTGCAAAACTTTCTCGATATCTAGTCCGCCCGGATGGTAGATTGCCCCTTTCTTCAAATCGGAAATGGCAACAATTTCTGCTTCGAATCCTTCGTTCTGTTTCAGCGCCTGTTTCTTATCACGCAGAATTTCCGCCAATCCCTGGCCAACAACCCCAAATCCTATAAACGCCAATTTATGTGCCAAGCATTTCCACCTCCATATTTTGATTTATTTGTACTTTCTGTTTCTTTTTTAAAAATGTGCCCGCCGTTTGTGCCAAAATGGCTGTTCCGATCGGCAAACAGGCTTCATCCAAATCAAAAATCGGGGTATGCAAATCACGCTGTTCCCCCTCCATTGGTGCACATCCAAGGAAAAACATGGATCCCGGTATTTTTTCAGTGACATAGCCGAAGTCTTCTCCGCCAAGGCCAAATGGGCGCCTGATGATCCCCATGCCTGGATATGTCTGAGCAATGGCGTCCGTAATCCATTCATTGACGGCAGGATGATTTTTTAAAGCCGGCTCCCCTCTTTGGATACTCAATGAAAAGGACCCGCCCAAATGCTCAACAATAGAAAGCGCTTTCTTTATTTCTGATGCCAAAAAATCACGTATCTCCGGTGTATAGCTTCGAATGGTACCCTGAATTACTGCCTCAGTCGGAATGATGTTGCTTGCTGTACCTGCATGGATTTGCCCAATGCTGATAACGGCAGCTTCAAGCGCGGAAACCCTCCTGGCTGTAATTCCATACAGTGCCTGCATGACGGGGCCAAGCATCCAAATAGGATCAGTGCCAAGCTCCGGATAAGCTCCATGTCCGCCTGAGCCATGTATTTTCACTTCAAAAACATCCACATTAGCCATACTGTAACCATCGCTGATTTGCACTTTCCCTACCGGAAGCCATGGACAGACATGAAGTGCAAGGGCAACTTCGGCCTGGTCATAAGCCCCTGCACGGACCATGTACGGTGAACCTGAAAGTCCGTTAGCGTCGGTACTCTCCTCTGCAGGCTGGAAAATAAATTTAACCGTCCCTTTTAATTCGCCCTTTTTAAATTGGTCCGAGAGGAGGGAAGCTGCCCCCAGGAGAATGGAGGTGTGTGCATCATGGCCGCAAGCATGCATCACACCTTCAGTTCTGGACGAATAGACTGTTCGATTTTCCTCCGTAATCGGCAAGGCATCCATATCAGCCCTCAGTGCAATGACTGGTCCATCCCCAGAGGTCAAAGTGCCTAATACTCCTGTTTCAAGACCCACTCCTGTTTCTACTTCAATACCGTCTATTTCCTTTAACAAATTCGCAACAAAACGGGAGGTCCCGAACTCCTGGAAGCTAAGCTCGGGATGCTCATGAAGATGACGGCGCCATTCAACCAGACGGCCAGCCAACTTATTCGCTTGCTCAACGATAGGATGATTATTTAACATCATCTCTCACCTCGATCAGAACTAGTAATCTACTTTACTTGCAAAACACTTTCTGCATGGCTAAATGCCTGTTCAAAATCTGCAATGAGGTCCTCAATTTCTTCAATTCCGCAGGAGACACGGATTAACCCTTCCGGAATGCCAACAGCTGCACGCTCCTCAGGCGTACACTCGACATGGCTTGTTGTTCGGGCCGGCCCTACTGTAGTTTCGACAGCTCCCAGATTTGCAGCGCGGTTGGCAAATTGTAATTTCGGCAGCAAGTCACGGACTGTTTCCACTCCGCCTTTGACAGCAAAGCTGAGCATCCCCCCAAAATCCTTCATTTGCCTTTTGGCAATATGATGGTTTGGATGTGTTTCAAGCCCTGGATAGTAAACAGATTCCACCATATCCTTTGTCTGCAGGTAATTGGCAAGCGCCATTGCATTTTTACATTGCTGGCGGACACGAAGGTGAAGCGTTTTCATACCACGGATCATCAGATAAGCTGCCATCGGATCCATTGTGGCACCGTTGATTTCACGATAATGATAGATTTTCTCCACAAGATCGTGCGGACCGCAAACGACTCCGCCCAGCGCATCCGCATGCCCGCCGAGGAATTTCGTAGCACTATGGATAACCAGATCCACACCCAGTTTAATAGGGTTCTGATTCATTGGCGTTGCAAACGTATTATCGACAATGACAATCGCCCCGGCATCGTGTCCTGCTTTTGCCATGCGTTCGATATCAGTGATCTTGACAGTTGGATTGGTCGGTGTTTCCAGGTAAAGGATTTTACACCCTTTTGCGACCTCTGCTTCTATTTGCTCGTGATTCCCCGTTTCACAAAGAGCCACATCTATTTGCTGGCGCGGCAGGAATTCCGTGAAAATCTTGTTCGTTCCGCCATACGTATCCTTCATGGATACAATGCGGTCTCCCGGAACCAGGAACGTCGATAATGTATTGCTGATTGCAGCCATGCCAGTTGAGAAGCTTGTTGCTGATTCGGCGCCTTCAAGGATTTTTACTTTATCTTCAAATGACTGAACAGTCGGGTTTGTATTTCTTCCGTAAATATGGCCCTTTCTCTTTCCAATCGCTACATCATACCACTCATCCATATCATCATAGCCATATGCCACACTGAGTACGACCGGCACCTGTGTCGCTCCATGCACCAAATAATCCTTTTCTCCAGCCCATACCGCTTTTGTACCTGCCTGAACATTTTCTTTTACCATACGATCACTCCTTCTCAGTTTTTTAATGCTAGTTTTTCGTTCTCAACTTTCAACCCGATTTTCCGCCTGGCCAATTCACTGTATGCATACAGGGCGATGGCAGTATCCTGGACTCCTGTTCCAGTTAAATCACAAACCGTAATCTCCTCGTCATTTATCCGACCGCTTTGCTTTCCGGATGTTAATTGACCCAATTCAATAACCTGCGATTCATTCGTTACTACTCCTTTGTCAAGTGCGTGATGCAATTCTCCAAGCCTGGCACACTGTGCTTTTGTATCGCATATAAGCTTATCCGCCCGGGCAAGGACTTCTGCTTCAAGCTCCTGCTTATGCTCAGCATCTGAGCCCATAGCCGTAATATGAAGTCCGGAATGAAGCCATTCCGCTTTGATCACCGGTTCTTTTGCCGGAGTCGTCGTAATGACGGTATCACTATTACGGACTAAGTCTTCAGCACTCTCAGCCACTTGGACCTCAACCCCTAATTCGGCCGACATATCCAAGGCATACTTTCTCGAACGATCCTCTGACCTGGAATAGACCAGGATTTTTTTAAAGTCCCGTACGAGTTTGAGCGCCCTTGCCTGGTACCTCGCCTGGCTTCCAGCTCCTATCACGCCTACTGTTTCAATGTTTTTTCTGGAAAGGTAGTTTGCAGCAATCGCTCCCGCTGCGGCTGTCCGCACCTCGGTCAAATAGCCGTTATCCAGCAGGATGGCCTGCGGGAGGCCTGTTTGAGTGCAGATCAATAGCATCAGGCCATTTCCGCTTGGAAGCCCCAGCTTATCATTATTGAAAAACCCGGAAGATACTTTGATCGCAAACATGTCTTCCCCTTTTACATAAGCGGTTTTGACATCCACTTCCCCATTTTGATCGTGCAGGTCCACTCGCATAATCGGCGGCATGACGGCTTCATCTTCTGCAAGCTTCGTAAATCCTGCTTCCACAATTGCAATCGCTTCTTTGTTCAGCTGCACATACTGCTTAAGTTCCTGTTCTGTAAAAATTAGCATCTCTCTGCTTCACCTCCTAGATTTTTGAAAGTGATGCTTCTTTTATAAATAAGTGCCTAGGGAGTTCTGCAAATGTTTCGCATCCATTCTCGGTTACCCTGAATGATTCACTTGCTTCGAAACCGTATTGATCAAGCCAGATACCCGGGATCAAATGGAATGTCATATTGGGCTGAAGGATGGTTTTATCTCCTTTGCGGATGCTCGCCGTATGCTCACCCCAATCTGGCGGATAGTTCAGACCCATGGAATATCCAAGACGCGATTCCTTTATAATTCCGCTCTTTTCAATCGATTTTTTCCATGCTTCCTCAATTTCTTCACAGGCAATCCCGGGCTTAATCATGTCCAGACAAGCGTTCAATCCCTCGACAACCACTTCCGAAAGTGACATGATTTTTTCGGAGGGCTGGCCAATATGGACGGTTCTGGCAAGAGGGGAATGGTAACGCTTATAGCATCCGGCCAGTTCCAGGATCACAAGCTCGCCTGATTTATAACGCTGGTCCGTCCAGGTTAAGTGCGGAGTTGAAGTTCTTTCCCCGGATGGAAGAAGCGGCATGATTGCCGGGTAGTCCCCTCCGAATTCTTCCGTGCCTGTTATTTGTGTATGAAAGATTTTCGCTGCCACATCACATTCACGTACACCTTCATTCACCAGCTCAATTCCTGCTGCCATTGTTTTCTCCACAATTTTGGCTGCTTTCTTCATATACTCGATTTCTGTATCGGACTTTATAATGCGGACCCAGTTTACCAGCAGGGATGCATCCCGGAAACTTGCATTTGGAATTCCCTTCTTCAGCTGCTCATAGCACTTTGCCGTGAAATAATAATTATCCATCTCAACACCAATGAAACGATTCTGCTGTCCGATTTGCTTTAAAATTTCTGCTACAAAATCCATTGGATGTTTGGTTTCAGATTGTACATAATCGTCAGGGTAGGGAATAATATTTTCATGATATAGCCATGTCGTGACCTTGGCTCCATTTGCATCCTGCCCCCTGCCAATCCAGATCGGCTGTTCCTCATCAATGATGATGACAAGCATTTGATGCACGTAGAAGGACCATCCATCATAACCCGATAAATAATTCATATTAGCGGGATCGGTAATAAGCAATACTTCAATCCCTTCTGCTGCCATTCTTTCTTTTGTTTTCAAGATTCTCATTTTAAACTCTGCTGTTCCAAATGACATGGTGGCTCTCCCTCCTGCAAAACCGGATATTTTATTAAGTTTGTAGGTTTATTATAGTGTCAGGGTAAAAAAACTATCATCCGCAAATTTGTATGAAAATTAAAATTTTATTTTAGTCAAACTATCGGAAGGTTTTAAATTTTTAAAATATTTATAAGTAAATTTTCCTGCAAAAAGATTAATAGACAAGTTGGGTGATTGGTTGGAAGCAAAAAAAATGCGGAAAAAACCATAAAGGTTTTTTCCGCATTTTTTTAATATTATTAATGTTGACCTGCCATTACGGCATGTTCTCCTATTTTCCAAATCTTTATGCTCAGATCCAAAAGAAATAAATCATCCGGATCGATAAGGGACAAGCCAGTCAAGGATTCAATCTTCCTTAGCCGGTATAGCAGTGACTGCCGGTGGAGATTTAGCGATCTCGCTGTCTGACTTACATTCCCATGACATTGATTATAAGCGATGAAAGTTCCAATCAAATCCATGTGCCGCTGCTCATCATATTGTACAAGAGGCTCAATAGTTGACATAATGATATCTTCCATCTCTTTATTGCCAGCCAAATTTAACAGCACCCTGTCCACTCTAGTTTGCTCATACATCATCCGCTGCCCAAAACCCTTTTTCCGTCGGCCAATGCTTAAAGCAGCGCCAGCATGACGGAAGCTTTCTCCAAATCCTGAAATGCCTTCAAACGCATTGCCGATGCCCCACGATATGACAACTTCAGGAAGCAAATTTCCCAGGCGCCGTTCGACAAGATCAAGGAAATTTGTAGCGTTTTCATTTCCCTTAACCCCTGGTGTTTCCAGGAAAATGACAAGCTGTTCACCCTGATAGGTCATCAGTATGTCCTTTTTAAGAGACTGGGCGGCATAGTAGACTTCTTCTTCGATATATTGAATCATGCTTTCAAGCCAATGTTCGTAGGAATCGTAGTCCTGCTTGCGCTTTTGGAATAAATTTTTCATATTTTCCGGATACCCGACAATACACACATATGGGAGTTTAAGATTATATCCAAGCAATTTTGCCCTTGTATCGGCTTGTTCAAGTGATAGGAATTCGCCCTTAGAAAGCTCATGGACAAAATCGCTGCGAAGGCGCATTTTTGTCTCTTCAATGGCATTTCTCCTTGAAAGCCAAAGAGCAATCGTAGTTGCAGCGTGCTCTAACACGTTAACCCGAAAGAGAGTGAGAAAGGATTCGATTGATTCGGAACTGGGAACCAATACAAAAATATAGCCTTGTGGATTGTCGGCTACCTGGAGCACCGGAATTTGAAAAACAATCCGGTTTTCTATTTTAATCATTTGGAACTTCTGAAACATAGGATCTCCTTTTAATAGAGTGCTTTCCGCCCTTGATGGAAGAATTCCTTGCAGGACATATTTTTTCCACTCCTTTATAAAGGATTGTGTATGGATGCTTTTTTCATGAAGGGTGCCTGATCGGTCTGTAATGACGAGCGGATGCCCGATATGCTTTTCAACGAATTTTGAGATACCCCTCAGATCGGTGTCTTTTAGAATGAGATTAAGAAGTTCCTGCTGAACCTTTTCTGATTTTTGACGCTCTTTATATTCGATGTCATTAATCTCTTTCATTACCAATTCAATAATACTAGAAAAACGGATTTCCCATGGAAGTTCAATAATAATAAAATTATTCATTTCAGCCAGTTCTATGACCTCAGTCGGAATATCAAAAATGTATCTTCCCAAAGCAACCATCAGGGCCGAAGCGTCAGAGTCGATCACATCCTGAACAAACCTTTTGAAAGTTTCAGGATCCTGCCCGCAGCCTATCCCTGTCGTTAATACCGCTTCATTTTTTCGGACAAAGTTTTCCACTGGCATTTCTATGGCCGAAATCCATTGGATATGCCGTTTTTCAGCATATTCCTTTCCGGTAACAATCTTGGCATTATTGAGAATCTTGTATTTTAGGACATTTTTAACTGTTAATCTCATGTTGGCTCCCCTCTGAACACCTTAAGATTAAAATAATAGAAGACTTTTATTATAGGAAACCATATTCAGATAGGAACGTCTACTATAAATTTCCCACAATGCCAGCTTATATTTTATTAATATAATAAATTCAGTATTTTTCAATATATCCGGTAATAGCCATAGCCTTAATTTCAGCCACTTATTTACTCACACCATTACAGATGACATAATCCTGAATGATCCGATGTATGACAGAAAGATCCACATTATGTCCGCTGATGATTACAGCAACATCCCCCTCCTGCCGGGGAATCTTCCCCCCTAAAATCGCTGCAACTCCAGTAGCTGCTGCTCCCTCCATAATCATTCTGTGCTTATCCATCATAAAAGCCATGCTGTATGCAATCTCCTCTTCGGGAATCAGATAGGCGTTATCCATGTATTCCTGAACCATACGAAGTGTGTAGCAGTTATCCAGACCGATTCCGCCCAGCAAGCTGTCAGCCAGAGTCTCACTCTCTTCAAGCTCTACCGGTTTCCCTGCCTTTAAACTCTCATACATTACAGCAGATTTTTCCATACATACACCTGAAACCCTTATCCCTCTGTCATTTGATTTTACGGCGAGCCCAACCCCTGAAAGAAGCCCACCGCCTGAAAGAGGAACAATCACATCTGTTACATTCGGAAGATCCTCCAAAATTTCCAAACCAATCGTTCCCTGTCCTGAAATCACGTGAGGATCATCGAACGGCTGAATCACAGTCAGCCCTTCCGTCCTCTCCAGCTCATAACATCGCTCCCCGGCGGCATCCTGGCTGTCACCGTAGATTTCTATTTTAGTTCCCAGCCTTTTTAAAGAATCTACCTTAGCTTTTGGGACACGGTTGGATATGCAAACAACTGCCTCGATTCCAAACTTTTTCGCCACATAGGCAACAGCCATGCCATGGTTCCCTGTAGAATAGGTGGCAACTCCCCGTTCTCTCGCTTCAGGACTTAAACTCAAAATTTTATTCGCTGCCCCTCTGACTTTAAAGGCGCCGATTTCATGAACATTCTCCAGTTTCAAAAAAACCCTCCGTCCCAATTTCTCAGACAGGATAGCCGATTGAATCAATGGAGTCTTATCTACGAGGGAAGAAATTCGTTTCTTTGCTTCCCAAATATCGCGGATGGAAATATCTATTCTTTCCTTTACAGATCTTAAATGCATTATGTTACCCTCCAAAAAAAAGAATTCCCTTGCCCTAATAATAGTTGGATATTTCAGAAAATTCAATTGTCCAAAGTGCTAATAAAAGGGGAGATTTTTTCATACAACTTTTTTAAATACTTTTGATGGTATACTTATCAATTAAGCCTCACATGACATATAAAAGGTAAAAAACTCGCCCTAAAAGACGAGTTTTCTCTATTCTTTATTATTATGAGATGGATTTTTTAACCACCTTGAGTTATTTCTATCTAAAAATAAATTTCCTCCGTTATACAATATCACCTGTTTTTCAGTGGAAGAACAATCCAAGTAGCATTGAAATTGACAACTATTCGGCACAATTCTTATTAAAATATTATGTCAATTGCAATGACAAAAACGATAATAGAGCTAAGAGATTTAACAAACAAGGAAAATGACGTGTGCCAATTCACACGTCATTCTTTATGCTATTTATCATTAAGCGCCCGAAAACGTAAATTCAAACATATGCATCTCCTGATCTAGCTAATTAAATTCCCCCTCAGCCATGGACGTGCCCGGTAGAAGCCAATCGGGATTTGGATGAGGCTGGTTTTTCCCTGTGCTTCCATCCTGTAGATTTCATCACTCATCTTCGCATCAAACCCGAGGAGCGGATGTCCGCCCATTCCAAGCGCTGTCGCTGCAATAAGTAATCGCTGCATAAGCATCCCGGCTTCCATTTGCTGAATGCGATAGCCTCTATAGTTCAATTCTGTTTTATGGTAAGCTCTATCCCCTGCTATATGAAAGCAGAGAGGGACTTGAAACAGATTCACATTGCCTGCAGGCATTCCGGATTGAAGCGCAAGCCGATGGTCTCCGGGATTGATCTCCCTTAGTAAATGAGCATCGCTGTCATAATAATAGGCACCATCCGGAATCCCTTCGATATTATTCAAACACACATATAGAGTTACGCGTGACGCGCGCTTTTCAAGTGCCATGTCTAAATCGTTTCGATACAGGCAGGATTCAGTCGCCTCCTGAAGCAGGGCAGCAAGCTGCTCCTGGCTCACTTTTCCTAAAGTGAAATCGATGTCCGGTGAAAAACGCTCCCTGCAGACCGACGCCAAATCATACGCTATCCTGTTTACATGAAGAAGAGGCACAGGCCGGCCCTCACAGTGGGTCTCTTGAGAAATGATTTGACGAAACGAATTAGTGGATTCCTGCATGGACGCTTTATTAACGCTGGTTAACATCGGAAATTCTTTTACTTTGTTAGATCTGATCCAGTTATTAGTCTGAATCGGGGTTATATCCTCGCACAAATCGAAGGCAGAGGCCATTCCGTCCCTGCTGCTTCTGTTGGAAGCCCAGCTGGTTGTTTCCACAGAGAGCGGGATCACAGCATATACGCTCTCCTCCTCTTCAGACAGTCCAAGGAGATGGTTGAGGGCACGATCAAGAAATTGGAAGTAAACTCCCGCTGCAAAACCAAATCTCTTTGTAACCTCCAATAACTGACCAATCACTCCCCCTGCATCCAAGCCCTGCAGTCGATATGCGAAGTTATTGTATTTATAGTAATTTTTCCAGAACATGGTTGTCACGAACACAGTCCCAAAACAAGTTGACACATCACACCGATTGCCAAGAGCACGGGTTATATAGGAATCGAAATTACCCTCTCGCAGCAGAACCAGGCGGTGGTGCAGCACATCATAGTGGTAAATCCCCTCCGGCAAATCTTCCAATTTCAGAAACATGTATAGTTCGTTAGGATACAGCGCTCCGCCAGAAGGCACAGACCGCCGAAACGACTGCATAAAATCCCCTTGCTCATCCGAACCCATTGGAGAGACAGACTGGGAAAATTGATTCAGGCCGAATGTGTACCAGAGAAAATCCCCGATTCTCCTAAGATCAGGCTTTGCCGGTGCCTCCCATTCCTCAAGAGAAAGGGGAACCTCCAGTGACAGTGGGAAAACTGGCAAGCCCCGGTAAAGCTTATAGGCAAGCGGAGCATCTTCCCAATCCACTTCCCAATCAGGCGGGGTGATTTTATCAATATCAAAATGCAAATTATGCAGAAATGGATCTGGATTCATCTTTTTCACCTCCCAGCAAGGGCTTATGGAAATGGATGGGGATGTGGATTCAGCTGTTCAACTGTAAGCAGCTCCTTTGCATATCCGAGTTTCATGGGAACCTCCAGTACTCTCCTAAGCCCTGTTACACGTGTCAGGTGGTGACCAAATGTCATGGGCAGCATCCCCGGAATCAGTACTTTGACACAATGCAATCCGCTCCTCTGTATTTCCGGTGTCGTCTGATCCACCACTATCACATCAAGATTTTGCCTGTTCAAGGCTTTAAGAAGGTCCTGCAAATCATCTGTCAGGTCTGCATGTCTTCTTCCCCGCTTGAACTCCTCCGAAAACGTTCGGAGCGGACGGTTTTCATCCAGCAAAAACGCGAGCCTCTCCTCCGCTTCCGGCAAACCGTAAAGCATCCCATGGTCATCCATTTTGCCGACGAGGGAAGAATCCTGCAGCATTTGCCGTAATTTCGTCTTGTTCGCTTCAAAATCATCGTCCATTGTCCCCATCATTCCAGCTAACTCATGAACTGCGCTTTTTACCGCCCGGATCGGATCAGGATGGGCTCCGGCCGCACAAATGAGATTCAGCCCTTTTTTCTTCCTGTTCTTCGCCATCGCCCAAACACTTGGTATCCCGTGCTCCATTGTCGCGTTATACAGATGCAGATCATATCCCGCCACTATCCTCACCCGATCAATCATCAGCTGCAATTCCTCGTCATTAGCGGAATAAGGGTCAAGACGCGGAAGGGCCAGCTGTCCGTACCAGGCCATCAGGAATGAATCACGCTCCACCACCTCTAAAATACCGTAGAAAACCGCTTCTTCCAGGCTGCCGCCCAGTGCGCATCCGTTGGACGTTTCATAGACAAATCCATTCCCGCAGCCCAGGCTGTAATAAGCAAGCAGCTCAGGAACCAGAATCGGGCGCTCCTGCAAGAACGAATAACCCCATACCCAATTCATCGGGATATCAGGATTAAATTTATTAAAAGGAAAGTTCGGCTGTGTATACTGTTCTTCTGCATGCACACCTGCTTTTAGAGGATTAAGAGCCCGGTCTTCCAGGTTGCGGTAACTGTCATAGACTGCTGTCCTCTTTCCACGGGGCGATATGCCGCAGGAACGCTCAAGCCCCTCCAGAATGGCTGTCAGCTCGCTCACCTGATAAGAATGAGTGCGGCCTGCCACGCCTTCGTCCCCTCCAAACAATGGCAGGTTTACGACTACATCCGCAAAAGGCGGTGTGAAATCATACATTTTCCCATTCAATAAACCAGTCCGCTGATCCAGATAATTTCTGATGAGCGTTTGATTTAAATCCTCCAATGAACGGCAGCGGTAACTGTCTGCGCTAACTTTCAAGCTTGGGTTAAGGGTTATTCTTGCAGCTGCCTGTGAATCTTCAGGGAGGGAGCTGCACACAGGGCATAATGAATCCGGCAAAATGAGGTGGCGAGAGGTTTTCAATGTTTTCAGACTGACCAGATACATTCGTCCTTCCAGGTCCGCCAGGCTGCCCTCCAGGACCCTACGCACCTCTGATGCAAGCAGGTGTGACATCTGTAAAAGCCCTGTGCGTGATGCCCAGGCGTCACTTTCTAATCCGCTGTTCCCTTCGAATTTCTGCTGCAGTTTCCACATCTCTTCCCGGTCACGCCCTGCCAGGAGTTTCCGCGTGTCCGCACATTGTGAGCATCTCGGCTTGGACGGGTGGACGATTGGGCCGATCACACCCTCTCCAAATGATACAAACCCCCGCAGCCAGGGAATACCTGATAATCGGGATACCTCTTCCGCCTTTTTATGAACTGAAGGCATCCAGGTATCGTGCAGCACCAGAATCAACTTTGTCCCATCCGGCAGTTCAGGCTTAAAATTCAAATGTCGGACTACCTTATAATCGGCAGGCAGTTCTTTGCATACGCTGTCCGCCAGCAGTCCCTCTCCGACAACTACCACGACAGCACTCACTCAGATCCCTCCTCTCGTATGAACACCCCATACACCCCTGCCAGACTCTCTTTCAAAAATGGCTCGAATGAAAATTCACATACTAAGAGCTGCTTGTTGTTCTCTTCCAGAACCTGTCTGGCAGACTGTAATAGCTGGGATTGCTCCTTCTCATTACAAGGTTGAATGACCAGACGCTGAGGCTCCCTTTCCTCCAGAAGCACAGATGATGCCTCCACTGCAGTTGCTTTATGTCTCCCCTTTTGGTTTTGCGCCTGTGCAATTGCATGCTGCAGCGCTTTCCTCAGAGCTAATGTTCTATTTAAGCCAACACTGCCAAACCAGCGATCGTCCGTGCCGACCCAGACCACAGGGAATCCGGACACTCCTTCACCCTGGCAGATTTTTGGTGCTCCCTTCATCGTTGTCAACGCGTCTAAATAAAACCTGCACCGTTCATCTTCTACTGCATTCAAATGCAAAGGTGAAACTGTTCTCTGGTCTGCTTGACTTTTAGCCAGCAGCTTCTCTTCCAAACACCTATCCAGACCGCGTAATACCCCTTCTGCAAATGTTTCTCCTGCTCCCACACCAACAAATTCGCTATGTGCAGGCTGATCTGCTGCGAACTGTTTAGCCATCCGCGACACATACGCTTCAATCCCGGTCAAACCTGCTTCCCGGCGCGCCTCGTCATGCCTCAAATCTGAACAGATTATAGCTGGCAGGAGCTCGGCCGGCCCCTTTGACAGCGGGTCTGCTGCCTGCACTTCACATTGTGCCAGCGGAAGCTGCTTTAAATCCCCTTCCTCCCACTTATGAAAAATTCCAGACTCTTTGGAAGTCAATTGGCTGAAAAACAGAAACAAACTGTCAGACTTACTTTTCCCTAAACTCTGTCCGATCCTCTGATCAACATCTTGAATCCATTCCACAGCTGTATTTCCGGTCAGGTTTGGATGGGGCAAAAAGGAATGCCAATTTCCTTCAAGCGTCTCCAGATTAAGGAGGAAAAACTGATTTCTCTGTTCCGAACTGGTCAATCCAGTAATCTCTTTAAACAATTCAAACACGATCAAATTAGCGAGCATGGCTCCTGCCGTGGAGGAGGTGGTGTGCAATTGATTGTCTTTGCAAAACGCTGATCGATGTACGCGGTGCCATGCAGTCTCCCAGCATCCTTCTGATTCGGGATGCACGAGAGGACCTGCCATACCAGCCTGTTTGTAAATCATAGCAGGAAGAAATATCTTCTTCTCTTTCCGGCAAGCATCGTGTATAACCTGCAGTTCCTCTACATTCCCTGCTTCCGATATATATAGAATTGAATCATACGGCTGGATCAATTCCTCCCAGGAACAATCTTCCTCACTCTCTCGTGTTACCTCCTCTGCAGAAACTTCGGGGTCTGTTTGCCGGGCATGAGCGACAATCTCCTTCAGCCGCTTTGAGTTAGTCGATTCAGGGTCCGTAATGACCATATGAACCTTAGGCAATCCGGACTCAATCAGCGAAGAAACCAGCGAAACGAAAAAAGGGCCTGAACCTGCTGCCAGCACTTTTGCCTGCCGGTAGGCCTGGAAACGGTATGCACCCGAATCACCGAAGCTTTCCAAAAATTCGATCTGGGAGGAATACTTTTTAAGAACATGCGCTTCCAATTGATGTGGATGATCCCCGCTTACATCCCGCACAAAGCCGTTACGGTACAGCACCTCCGCAATTTCAAACACCCGATCTTTATGCGGGCCCGGCAAGCCTGCTGTCAATTCCCCCAGCGAATACTCACCATTAAACATCGGCATCAGCTTTTGAATCCACTGATCGATCATACTGCCTTCCATGCGGAAGGAGCTTACATTATTCCGAAAATACACACCTTTAGCCGGATCAGGGATAAAAAACGTGTCCCTTTTTACCTTCAGCCGCACAGAAGGGGTCAAATTTTTCATTTCGCTCCTCCTTACCTGTAAACTATGCCTTTTTATGAAACTTACTCTCTCTCATTTTATGTATTGGGATTTGTCTCATATGTCTGATCCCAGATGAAAAGCCCCTGCATAGCGAGGGGCTTCCCTTTTCTCATATCGATAAGCCTATTATCCGCCGCAACGGCCTCCGCAACGGCCTCCGCAGCGTCCGCCACAGCGGCCTCCGCATCTAAAACAGTTAGAGCATCGGAAACAATTAAAACAGTTAAAGCAATTAAAGCAGTTAAAGAAAAAGCAGCTAAAGCCAAAGCCAATACCAAAACCAGCGCATAACCGTGACTGATCACTATAGACCTGATTTTGATCCCATGGAACCGCCTCGTTCGCATGGAATTCACCGACATTCAGCATTTGCAGTTCGTTTTGGAAATCATTCATGTTCATACCTCCATATTTTTATTAAGACAGCAGCAACAATGGGCATAATGAAGAACATCCAAAATCAATTATGAAACTGTCAGTTCTTCGGATACTCTCTTCACAAAATATGTGTCCCGATGGGGGATTGTTACTGAATCAAACACCCATATTCAATGGGCTTATGTACAAAAGGGTTGTACCTTCTAATAGCCAGCAGTCCACAAAAAATGATGTATTTATGTATGAAGTCAGGGAATTTACCTCCATTCCCCGGCCATACTAAATAAGTGACGGCATTTTCATTGGAGGGCATAAACTTGAATAACACCTGGCTATCGCTCATACCATTTATAATCGTGATCGGCATGTCCATCTGGCTGAAGAATATTCTTCCAGGATTGGTGACGGGCATCCTTGTTGGCTCCATTATCGTTTCAGCAGACCTGCTTTCTGGCACGGAACAGTCGGTCGCTTATATAGTCACCACCTTGTCTGATGAAACGAATATTAAAATAGTCGGATTTTTATATCTGTTCGGCGGGCTTGTTGGGATGATGAATATTGCGGGCGGCATTAAGGGGTTTTCCGAATGGGCCGGCAGACGGATCCGCTCTGAACGCGGTCTTCTTGTGTTCATCTGGATCACGCTCCCGTTCACCTTCATGATGCCGATGTTTCGAATCATGATGATCGGGCCCATTATCAAATCATTGATTAAAAAAATGAATCTGTCCAAACAGAAAGTCGGCATGACTCTCGATATTTCAACCGAATCAGTGATTGTGCTGCTTCCGGTTGCGACAGCTTTTGTGGGCTTCATGGTATCCCTTGTTGAAGGAGGAATCAGCGGGCTGGATCTGAATATGTCCGCATATGAGATTTTTTTATTAAGTATTCTGTTTAATTTTTACGCAATCATTATGCTGCTGATCGGGATTTTGCAGACGTTTTGGCGTCGGAAAAAGACAGGAGAGCAAAAGGCTGAAACTCATACCGATTTGGAGGAAAAAGAGCATGAATTCCACCGGATGGGAATTAAGAAGGAATTATCGCTTGTAAAAGCCCAGCCATGGCATTTGATTTTCCCTGTAGTTTTATTACTTGCCTTTTCTCTGTTCCTCTTATGGCAGGATGGAATGTCGCAGGGTGCAGATACGGTATTCGAGGCCTTTTCCATGGCCGACGCTACATTTGTCATGCTGCTGGCTGTTTTTATCACCCTCGTCTTAACCTTTATTTTCTACATAATCAGACGGGAGAAAATGAACGAAATTCTTTATCATTTTTACGATGGAGGCAATCAGATGATGGAGGCTATCAGCCTGCTCATCCTGATTTGGGCGCTCACCCTAGCCGCGGAGGATCTTGGTTTCTCCGACTTTATCGGGAGCTCACTCGGAAGCTTTCTGCCAGCCTTTTTGACACCGGCGGCCATCTTTGTGCTAGGATCAGTGGTCGGCTACTTTATTGGAAGCTCCTGGGGAACGTGGGGATTATTCATGCCGCTCGGAATTACCCTCGCGGTTTCAACCGGCGCCTCCATTCCGCTTACCGTTGGAGCCGTGTTCGCAAGCGGGGCCTTCGGAGCGCTGACCTCACCGCTTGGAGATACGACCATTACCACAGCTTCGATCCTGGATATGGACCTCGTGGACTATGCACGATATAAATTGAAGGTTTCAGCCATTGGGGTTGTGATTGCTGCCGCACTATTTATTGCATCAGGGCTTCTGATTTCATAGACAGTCTGTTCCGGGCTCATTTGGAATCCGTGAGAATGAGTTTGATAGGGAGCAACTTTGAACACAAAAAGCTGGGAAAGCTGGTTCTAAGTCCGAAACTTCGGACTCAATAGGCTTGTAACCCTGATTCTAAGTGAGTCCGAACCCGAGCCAACTTCGGACACAAATGGCTGGAAATCCTGATTCTGAGTCCGAACACGAGCCAACTTCGGACACAAAAAGCTGGAATCCCTGATTCTAAGTCCGAACCTGGGCCATCTTCGGACACAAAACGCTGGAATCCCTGATTCTAAGTCCGAACCTAGGCCAACTTCGGACTCAAAAGGCTGGAAATCCTGATTCTAAGTCCGAACCCGGGCCTACTTCGGACACAAAACGCTGGTAACCCTGATTCTTAGTCCGAACCCGAGCCAACTTCGGACACCAAACGCTGGTAACCCTGATTCTTAGTCCGAACCTGGGCCAACTTCGGACTCAAAAGGCTGGAAATCCTGATTCTGAGTCCGAACCCGGGCCTACTTCGGACTCAAAACGCTGGTAACCCTGATTTTAAGTCCGAACCCTAGCCAACTTCGGACACAAAAGGCTGGTAACCCTTGTTCTAAGTCCGAACCCGGGCCATCTTCTGACACAAAAGGCTGGTAACCCTGATTCTCAGTCCGAACCCGGGCCATCTTCTGACACAAAAAGCTGGAAACCCTAGCTCATTGTCCGAACCCCCATGCTACCTCAGAGGCAAACAGCAAATAGGCGAACCCCCACGCGGAGGATCGCCTCATTTTATTCCTGCTTCCTATTCCTAATCTCCTTTTCAACCTTTCGCAGCGCCTTTTTCGACCCTCTCTCCATGTCATGCTGCAGCTTCCGTTCATGGTAACTGGTAAATAAGGTATTCCTGTCATACCCTTCCGGATATAGCTCGCTTGCTTTAATGTCCAATTCAATCCGCTTGCTGTTCACTTCCACTATTTCATTTTTATAGAACAGCTTAATGTTATTAAATTTATCTAATGGCTCATAAACAATAGCGTAATCATCCTGGCTGATCCATTTAACCCTGTCACCGATTTCATACGGATATTCCTCAATGTTCTGCTTCACTTCAACCATTGGCTTCTTTATTTTGTTCTCCCGTACTGCTTCCAGATTATAATCCTTGTTTTCAATATACTTTTGCGCGCGTTTCAGGACATGTTCGCGGATATTCATTTTTCTGGAAATCCAAAGCGCATTGCTCTCTCCTGATTCACCTATCAAAAGCTTATACATCGGCCTCAATTCGGCATTATCGAATAACATGGCAGCATTCATAAAATCATCATGCATTTCAGAATATCGTTTAATCTCACCATAGTGAGTAGTGGCAATCGTGATGCATCCCATATGATAAAACTCTTCCAGAATGGCAATGGCCAATGCAGCTCCTTCATTCGGCTCTGTTCCGCTGCCAATTTCATCGAATAAAAGCAGCGTATTATTAGTGGAAGCACTCAGGATTTCGGAAATATTTTTCATATGGGAAGAAAACGTGCTTAGCGCGTTCTCTATGCTCTGATTATCGCCTATATCTACAAAGACATTGTCAAATATGGCGATTTCACTTCCCGGCTTCGCCATAATATGAAATCCGGACATGACAGCCAGTGTAAGGATTCCGATTGTCTTTAAGACAACGGTTTTCCCGCCCGCATTGGGGCCTGTTATGACTAAGCTTCTATAATCCTTCCCGATTTCAAAATCCAGCGGGACAACGTTTCCTTCTAATAAAGGATGTTTACTGTTTACTAATTTGATATACCCATGATTATTAATCGCCGGTTCAATGCCGTCAGTACTTTTGCTGTACTTCGCTTTTGCGAAAATCATATCATACTGACTGATGCACTCAATATTGATGCGGATCTCATGTATGGCTTCGAGAATTGCGCCTGAAAGTGTGGCCAGTATTTGATATTCCTCCACCGATTCCTCCGATTTCAGCATGGCCAATTCCACATTAAGCTTTGAAACGGCATCAGGCTCCATAAAAACAGTCGACCCTTTTGAAGATGTTTCGATTACTGTCCCTGCTACCTGATTTTTAAAGGAAGCTTTAATGGGAATTGCAAAGCGGTCATCCTTCTTACTTATATAAAATTCTTGAATGTATTCCTTATGAGCACTGCTCCGCAAGAACTTATTCAATCGTTCTTCAATTTTCTCTTCGGTTTTGGCAATATGGTTTCTAATCCGTTTCAGCTCTTTGCTGGCACCTGAGTCAACCATATTTCCTTTGATTGCATATAAAATCTCTTCTTCGATATTTCTGAATTCCGTCATAGATAATGCATACGTGTAGAGAACTGGCGCAAAAAATTCTTTATCTGCCATAAACTTTTTGATTTTCCGGCAGCCTCTTAGAAAATCGGAAACAGCGTTTAATTCTGAAGGAGTTAAAATGATTCCTTTTTCCACTTTTTCAATAATGCCTGTGATATTGGAAATGCCGGTTAATGGCAGGTGCTTTTCGGCGTCCAGCAGCCTTCTCGCCTCGCTTGTTTCATTTAAGCGATTGCGGACGGCTTTTATATTTGAGCTCGGCTCCAGCTTATGAATTAGCGCTTTACCTAAACTGCTGACGCAATGCTGTTTCACTTTATTTTTCAATTCGTGGTATTGTAATTTATCAAAGGTCATTTCATTCATTCTCTCTGCCTCATTCCAAATAAAATAGCCCGCAAAAGCCTTTCCCCACCCCAATGTTAATTGGGCAGAAAGCTTCCGCGGGCGTCTCCTATTTCGAACAGGCATAAACAAACTAAACCCTAAAGGCAGGCTTAGTGTCTAAAACTACACGAAAATATAGAAATGGAAGCAGTCTGATAGCAGGTATTCAAACAAGTCATGTTTGAAAAAAGGCATTCTTAATAAACTGGCGATAACCAGAAAATTAGCACCTTATTCAACTAAACAATTAGTTGACACCTGCAATCGACATACTTCACCACACCTTTTAATAATATGAAATTAATGTAGCACGGAACTGCCAGTCCAGTCAATCTTCATTCTGAAAATTTGAATTAATGGCAAAAGAAAAGCACACCTAACTGCAGCAGGTGCACTTTCTTTTGATATAGTGTTTACTCAGTTTCTTCTTCAGTTCCATCTTCGCTG
The DNA here is from genome assembly GCF_010628845.1 of Bacillus sp. 22-7. Taxonomy (NCBI): domain Bacteria; kingdom Bacillati; phylum Bacillota; class Bacilli; order Caryophanales; family Bacillaceae; genus Bacillus; species Bacillus sp. 22-7. The sequence goes on from NZ_NJQY01000006.1 coordinate 256,686, forward strand.
TCTTCTTCAGTGCCTTCTTCTGTTCCCGTATCTTCAGTTTCTTCTGTGTTCGTCTCGTCGGTGTCTTCCTCATTGCTGCAGCCTGTCGCCACACCTGTAATCATTAAAGCTGCCATCAAAGCTAAAACCCATTTTTTCATTTTCATTTCCTCCTTGGCTGCTATATTTGTTACAGTAGTAATCATAGAAGAATCCGAACGGAAATAGAAGGTAATAATCCATTATTTTACATACATTAACCTTCTTTTAAGAAAGTTCATGAAAATAAAACATAGCTTTTTCAAACACCGGGACTAAAAGCCCTTCACAAATTAATAGATTCGAATTCATGATCTAAGTTATCCTTAGTAATTGCAAAAGCTCTTCTGCTTCAAAAAAATCACGTAATCTATACACTGAGTTTACCTGACCTTAATATTCAGAGGATATGATTGGTTTATCAACGAATGAGGAGGCAAAATAAATGAATATGCGTGCAGTATTTATTGATATGGATGGTACACTCCTGAAGGCCTCAAATAACATTTCCCGCCGAAATATGGAAGCCATTTATCGGCTTATTGACCAGGGAGTAATGGTGTTTCTAGCCACTGGCCGGCATTATGAAGTAACCGCTCCCTACCATAAAGAAATTGGACTGCAAACTCCGATGATCTGTTTGAATGGTGCCGCTATTCATGAGGCAGAGACAGGAAGAGCTACACAAATAAAAACCGTACGATTGAATGAGGAACGCTTTCACCATCTGACCGCAGAAAGTCCATGTAATGTAATGATCCATACAGCAGCTGGGCTATATTGTAAGGAAACAAATGAAGAAATCGATTATTGGACTCAGGTTGGGCAAATTCCGCCGCAGTATATTGGTGATTTAAGACTGGCAACTTATCAGGATGTTCTTAAATATAGTGTTCGAACAGGTTCACCAAGTCCCGAATTATCCGCTTTGTTTAAAACGGAAGCAGTGGTCATCGATTGGAATGACGGGTTTGAGCTGGTTGCTCCTGATGTTTCCAAATGGGCTGCTATCAAAAGCTTACTTAACGAACTTGGGATCAGCCCAAATGAGGTTACAGCCATTGGAGACGGACCCAATGATATAGAAATGCTTCGTCACGCCGGTACTGGTGTAGCAATGGGGAACGCTGGCGACAAGGTTAAAGCCGCAGCTGATTTTGTTACGGGACACCACGAAAATGATGGATTAGCTGAGTATATAGAACGTTATCTTCTTAAATCTTATGCGATTTAAAGTAATTTAATAGTGACTTTTCGTAATAACAAAAAGACAGGTGTAATGAGTACCTGTCATTTTTTAATAGCAATATTTTTAGTATAGTAAGGGTTACAAGTAATACCATATTACTCAGCAGGTTGCATTCCGCTAAAGCCCATTTCACATTAGGCACCGATTATTTTTATTATCTTTCGCACTTTCTCAGGATCAATCTGGTGATCGTAGCTTGATTGGAAGCGGACTCCTGTACCAAAATGGACTTCAGAGACTGGCACCTCATCCAAAAATGCACGGATATTTTCAATTGAAAGTCCCGCGCCAGCCATGATCTTTAAATGACTATTTGCTGTAAGATCATGCAGGCTTTTTAGTCTTTCTGCTGCATCTGCAGCACTTCTCCGGCCTCCGGATGTAAGAATTCTCGAAATTTGCGGATACTGCTTTAGACTTTCCAAAGCTGAAAATTGATCATCAGCCTCATCAAATGCCCTGTGGAAAGTTATATCCAAACCACCTGCTGCATCGATTAACCGCTTTAAATGATCGTTATGTACTTGATGGTCAGGTGTAAGTACGCCAAACACTACACCTGCCGCTCCTGATTTATTGCACATTTTAATATCCTGAATCATAATTTCAATGTCTTCTTCCGAATAGCAAAACCCGCGGCTGTGCGGACGTATCATCACATTCACGGGAATCCTTAATTCCCTGCACACTCTTTCAATGACGCCACAGCCTGGTGTCAGCCCCCCCTCTGCGAGCCCGGTTACCAGTTCAATTCTGCCTGCGCCGGCTTCCTGGGCAATTAGCGCATCACTTAGTGTATCTGCGATCACTTCTATTAACATTTATGTATCTCCTTTAATAGTGCTGGAATTTACTTAATTTAATGGCAATTTCTCTGACTGGAAGATTTCCTTTATAGATCCCACTTCCATTCCAGCATTATTTCGAATAACGGAAGGTCTCAGGCTTCTCAGCTTATTTATGGTGTCATGATTGCTGTAGTGTATTTGTTCAAGAATAGATGCTACAATGTTTGGCCAGACATCCTCAGATCCATTTAACACTTTGAGGGCAAATCCAGCACGTTCTTTTTTAAGTCCGAAGCAATACACACCCTGGGCTCCGCCTTTAGCAACAATATTCTTGTCTTCCAATAAAATCGAACAGATAAAATGCTGTGAGGCAACCATATTGAACTGGTTATTCATAGTGGCGGTCATGTTAATGACTGCCTGCTGCAGCTGGAGATCTTGAATCAAATCGGGACAAGCCAGCTTAAGGTATACCTCGGACATCTTTTTTAAGGGTATGGCAAAAACAGGAGCTCCGCAGCCATCAATACCAATATGAATTGCAGAGACCGGGATGCCTGATAAATGAGAAAGAATTTCCAATATATGCTTTTGCAGAGGATGGTCTTCTTTCCAGTATCCCTCCACCGGAAATCCCCATTCACGGCATACGGTAATAAATCCCATATGTTTGCCTGCACAATTGTGATAAAGCTTTCTTTTCTGAACCCCTTGTCTGATCATCTCTTCTCTTGGCTGTATATTTAAAGGATAAGAAGGAGGGCAATAAAGCTCTTCTTCCTTTACAGGAAGTTTTGCCAGCATGGATTCCAGAGCCTTAATATGGTAGGGTTCTCCCCGATGGGAAGCTGTAAACAATGCTGCTTCCTGCTCTGTTAAACCGTATTTCTCAATTATGTCAGTCAGAAAGACCGGCAGGGCCTGGATTGGCTTAGATGCGGAGCGAAAGTATGTGTAATGCTCTTCATCACCAACCTGATAAAAAGATTCTAATTGATCATCCACTCCACAAATGATACCTGTATGAATATTCTCAACCAGTCCTCCCCTGACTTCCTCTACTAATGCAGTATATTTCACTTCAGTTCTCTCCTTAAAATTGGCTTAGCTACTCAAGTTCCAGCATAAGATTTTGGGCCTGTATGGCCGCCCCAAGAACAACTCCGTTATCACTTAATTCCGAATAGACGATTCTCACCGATTGCTTCAATGGCTCCCAAATATACAACTCGCATTTTTGCTCAATGGCATCCTTCATTTCAGGCAGTTTCTCAATCGTATTACCGCTCAAAATAATGACTTCAGGATTATAAAGGCAGAGGAGATTACTGATTGCCAAAGCAATATAAGTGGAGGCTCTATCCATAATATTTAATGCCCAGGGCTCACGGTCCCGGTAGGATTGGAAGACATCTTCTATAGAAGAAATATCCTTCACTTTCCTGCTGTCTGCAAGGATCGCTCCTTCAGAAATATAAGTGGCGAGACAGCCTATTTTGCCGCAATTGCAGACATTGCCTGTAGGGTCAATTACTGTATGCCCGATTTCCCCGGCATTATTGGTTTCCCCTCTGTAAATGTCTCCATTAAGCATGATTGAAGAACCAATTCCTGATCCAATGCCTATTAATATGGAATTCTGTGAATTCATTGCTTTCCCTGTAAAGCTCTCTGCGACAATCTTCATTTTTAATTCATTATCAACTATCACATTAAAAGAGGTAAGCTTTTGCAGATCTTCAGCCAAGTTTGCATCTTTCCACTTTAACTGATCCGATACCTTTACAATCCCGTTTTTATAATCAATATATCCAGGTAAACCGACAGCGAGTCCCACTATTTTAGCAGCCGGAATTTCGTTTTCATCCATGATCTTTTGAATGATCATATTTATTTTATGGAGCGTTTCCATATAACTCTCTGATTCATTTCTTTTACTCTTAAGCAATGAAACCATTTCTCCAATATAATTGACAATCCCAACCTTAAGAAGGGATTTATCAATTTCAATACCAACTGTATAAAGCACATCGCCGCGAACCTCCAGCAAGGTCGCTTTTCTCCCGACTCCAGACGCAACTGCCTCTGTTTCCCTCAGGTAGCCCTGCAGCTGAAGTTCATTGACAATTCGTGTTATAGAAGTCGGACTCATCCCCGTTATTTTCGCAATATCAATCCTTGATATAGGAGACTTAGTCTTTAAAATATCAAGAACAAGATTTTTATTTTGTCTTTTCATTAAAAGCTGATCTTGTTTCTCCATTATCCTACCTTCTTTATGACTGCAGATTTAGACTTCCAACTCTGAAGGTGCATTTAAAGAATCGTGTTGACTCTCGCCTTCATAGAAAAATCCAACAACATCCTTTAAACTTGATCACATTTCTGTGCAAGTCCGGTAAAGCTTCCAAAAGAGAAATGCCCATTCCATTTTGGAAGCTTCCATTGGAAATCCCCATCTCATTATACACTTTGTTCAAAGCATGAATCCATTTACCTAAAGCTTTTAATGAATCCTACCGCTTCCGCAATATCACGTATAGGATTTCGGTCCACTTCTCTTTCAATCGTTAAGTACCCCTGATAATCAATTTCGTTCAAAGCATTGAAGTAAGCCTCGAAATCAACGGATCCTTTTCCTAGCGGCATCTCCCTAAAATATTCACCTGAGGCAACCATTTCAGCAATCTTCTCATGGTTTGTGCCGCCTCCATATCCAAGGAACCCGTATACATCACGGGGATCAGCTGACTTAAGCCTCATTCCATCCTTCACATGTGTATGGACAATATAATCTTTTAGAAGCCTGACACCATTTGCCGGGTCATCTCCTGTCACCATCACCATATTCGCAGGATCAAAATTTACTGATACCCCATTAGTGCTCAGCGTATCCAGAAAATTTTTGAGCCTGGCGGATGGTTCAGGTCCTGTCTCAATGGCAAAGTAGGCATTCATGCTTCTTGCATAAAGAGCCAATTCCTCACAAGCTGCCTGCATGGCTTCATAGATGGGGCTGTTCTGCTCCTCAGGGATAATGCCAATATGCGTCGTCACAATATTTGTTCCCAATTCTGCAGCGAGATCCAAAATGCGTTTTGATTTTTCAATCTTAACAGGATTTTGTTCAATATCCTGAAACCCATGTCCTCCAAGGTCACCGCAAAGTGCCGATATTTCAAGACCAATGGATTCCAAATAGCTCTTAAGTTGTTTCCGGGAGTTCTGATCCATATTTTCAGGAGCCATTTCTCCTTCAACCGCATATATTTGTACACCATCAGCTCCCATATCTTTGCAGACTTTAAGTCCTTCATACAATGGCAGCCTGAGGCTATCCACCATCACACCAATTTTATTTGAGAGTTTTACAGTCTCCATTTTAAACAAAGGTCACCTCACTTCTCTTATCTGCCGCTTCATAAATGCCAGCGAGGATCTTCATTATTTCCACACCATCTTCAACGGGCGCCAAAGGATTTGTTCCTGTTATGCAGCTCGAAACAAAGGAATCGATCTGATTCTGAAAGGCATTGGCAAAATCAAATGTTAAGTGATCCATCTGCGGGTGAATATTTAAAATGGTGTTATTTTCTTCACTTACAATGGCCAATTCAGGCTCCAGTTCTGCTCCGCCTTTTTCGCCATATAATTTGACGCCGATTTCATCTTGTTTAGCATGAAGTGTATAAGATACATCGACAAATAAAGATGCGCCGTTTTCAAACGTAATCAGGGCATTCGCCAAATCCTCTACTGTGTTACTGTCTTTTTGATAATCTGCCGCTTTATAAAAGCGTAAATACTCAACATTCCCTCTGTTCCCCAGCTTGCTGTACACATTCCCGGAAATCGACTTCACTTTAGGGCGGCCCATCAGGTACCAGCACACATCGATGACATGGACACCCAGGTCAATTAACGGACCTCCCCCTGAGCGGTCTTTGTCTGCAAACCAGCCCCCCGGATTTCCCAGACGGCGCAGGCATGATGCTTTTGCATAGTAAATGTCGCCTAAAGTTCCGTTGTCAACAAAAGCCTTCAGCACTTTTGTATTTGTAGCAAACCTCCGGACGAAACCTACCTGCAGGATTTTACCGCTTTTCCTTACAGCTTCTTCCACTTTTAACGCTTCTTCCACATTCATGGCCAAAGGCTTTTCTACCAGAACATGTTTTCCAGCTTTTAGTGCTCCAACAGAAATTTCCGCATGGCTGTTATTCCAGGTGCAAATGCTTACTGCATCAACATTCGGGTCACTGTACACTTCTTCAATATTCCCATATACACGGCTGATTCCATACTCCAGCGCTTTCGCTTCCGCTCTTTCCGCAGAATAATCAAACACCCCGTAAAGGACAGCATCAGAATTGCCGGCAAAGGACTTGAAGTGCATATCAGATATAGATCCGGCTCCTATAATACAGACTCTTAATGGCTCCACTTTCTTCACCCTTTCAAAATCGGCTTAGATTCATTCACTGCCTGCACTTCATTCCATAATCTTCTTACATTATCCATGCCAATTTTAGAACCAGTTCTGCAATCTTCCATACCTTCAAATTCCACTGTCAAATAACCGTCATAACCGGAGCCCTTTATCAATCTAATAATCTCCCGTATATTTAAATCTCCGTGGCCGACGATTGCTCCGCGGAGATAGTTTTCATTTACAGTTCTGAACCAGACTCCATCACCCGGATTCTCAAAATATGGGCGAATATAGAAATCTTTTAAATGGACCGTTGCTGCGTATTTTAGATTCTTTTTTACTCCAACGAGCGGATCCTCATCTATGCAAAGGAAGTTGCCGACATCGAGAGTTGTTTTGAAGTTAGGACGGTCCACCTCATGAATGACCCGCTGAACGCGGTCGCTCGATTGGACGTTGAATCCGTGGTTTTCAATGGTAGTTGTAATGCCGTATTGTGCTGCGTAATCTGCAATTTGACGGCTTCCTTCTACTAACTTATCAAAATGCTCTTCAAAGTAGTGAATCGTCATTTCTTCCGGCTTCAGCTGAAATGCTGTTACATCATGGCGCATAATCTTAATGCCCATGAGATTAACGATATCCACATGCTCTTTCAGCCGCTCCACTTCTTGTTCGAATGCTTCCTGTGTCGGCTGGACAAAATTGGCCGGCAGGGAATAGGCAGAAAGTTCAATCCCGGCTGCTTCTGCTCTCTTCTTAATTTGATGTGCCAGCTCCGCATTATCTACAACCGAGAAGCCATAAGGAACGATCTCCATGTGCTCCCCGCCATTTTCGGCAATCCAGTCAATCACATCCAAAACCGTCATATTGCCATCTCTTAATTCTCTTACTAAACTATACGTGCTAAGTCCAACCTTCATGAAAATCCTCTCCTATTTCTTGTATTTTTATAGTGAGTTTGCAGGAACGCCGATATATCAAAAATGTGACCTATAATATTAAATTCTGACCGATATCTGTGAAAACTGACCGATATACAGGACAAAGTGACCGATAAATTCCTGCAGAGCGAAAAATCCTTAAGGACAATCTCATTGAATCGGCACGATTGGCTAATCCATTAAATGACATGCAACAAAATGATCATCCGCCAGCCCTTTTTTCACCTCTGGTTCCACTGTTCTGCAAATATCCATACATGCAGGACACCTCGTATGAAAACGGCACCCGGAAGGCGGGTTAACCGGACTCGGCAAGTCTCCCTGCAGGACAATCCGCTCCCTTCTCAGCCTCGGATCCGGGACTGGCACAGAAGATAGCAGTGCTTTTGTATAAGGATGCTGCGGATTTGAGAAGATGACATCCTTCGGGCCCGATTCTACGATGGTGCCAAGATACATGACTCCGATGCTGTCGCTGATGTGTTCGACTACACTTAAATCATGAGAAATAAATAGATACGTAAGATTAAATTCAGCCTGCAAATCCTTTAATAAGTTCAGGATTTGAGATTGAATGGAAACATCAAGAGCGGATACGGGTTCATCAGCTATAATGAGCTTTGGCTTCATAATCAGCGCCCTGGCTATGCCGATCCGCTGGCGCTGACCGCCGCTGAATTCATGAGCATATCGGTCAGCATGATGTTCTGTCAGTCCAACGACTTCCAGCATTTCGCTAACTAATCTATTCCTTTCAGCTTTTGATAGTTTCGTATGAATCACAAGAGGTTCGGCAATTATCTCTCTTACTTTCATTCTTGGATTAAGAGATGCATAGGGGTCCTGAAAGATCATCTGCACCTTTTTTCGCACCAATTTCAGCTGTGATTCTTTCTTTTGTGAAATTTCTTCCCCATCTATCCAGATTTCACCGTGACTGGGAGTCAGCAGCCTTGAGATCAGCCGTCCTGTTGTAGACTTGCCGCACCCGCTTTCACCAACCAGACTGTAGGTAGTTCCCTGCTCGATGCCAAACGACACATCATGAACGGCCTTTAATGATCTCTTTTTGGCAAACATGCCGCCCGGAAGCGTGAATGACTTTTTCAGTCCGTTTATTTTCAGCAGTGTCTCAGGCATATACATTCTTCCTCCCTTCTTCAATCATCCAGCAGCTGCACTTTCTCCCATCTCCCAAATCAGTTGCACTCGGCTCTTCCTCAAAACAAATAGCCATGGCTTCATTGCATCTTGGAGCAAACTTGCAGCCCTTTGGCATATTACTGGGGTCTGGCACATTTCCTTTAATGGATGTCAGTTTATCCTTCCTCTGGCCGATCTTTGGAACAGAACCTATCAGCCCTTTCGTATAAGGATGCTTCGGGGTTTCAAATAAATCGAATACATTCGCTTCCTCGACTACCCGGCCTGCATACATAACTGCTACCCGGTCACACATTTCCGCCACTACACCCAGATCATGGGTTATTAATAAAACCGACATGCCTTCCTCCCGCTGCAGCTGTTTCATCAATTCCAGTATCTGCGCCTGAATCGTTACATCCAGTGCAGTCGTCGGCTCATCAGCTATTAGAAGCTGCGGATTGCAGGACATGGCCATCGCAATCATAATCCTTTGCCGCATCCCTCCAGAAAGCTGATGGGGAAATTCATAAATAATCTCTTCCGCCCTGGGAATCCCTACTTTCTTTAGTATAAAAATCACATGCTCCTTCGCCTGTTTTTCGTTTAAATCAAGATGCAGCCGGATGGGCTCCAGCAGCTGTTCTCCTATTTTCATGACGGGATTTAAGGAAGTCATCGGCTCCTGGAAGATCATGGCCATTTGCTTTCCCCGGATTTTTCTCATTTCCCTCTCTGATTTATGAGTAAGATCCTCGCCTTTGAAGGAAATGGTTCCGCCCGAAATTTCTCCGCTTGTGCCTTTAAATAATTTCATGATCGACAGGGAGGTTAAACTTTTGCCGCAGCCGGATTCCCCTACGAGCCCGAGTACCTCTCCTTTATTGATATGGAAATTGACCCCCCGCAAAATTTTCAGTTTTTCCTTATCCTTTGTAAATTGCGTCTCCAGCTCGTTTACCTGCAATAGCTTCTCCATTTTTTTCAATCTCCCTTACTCATTCTTCGTTTTAGGATCCAGGACATCCCGGAGCCCATCTCCGACAAGATTGAAAGCAAGCACGGTCAAAAAGATCGCTAATCCCGGCATCATGACAACATGGGAAGCTGTTCCTAAATAATCACGGCCAAGGCTGAGCATAGCACCCCAATCCGGTGTTTCAGGACTGGCACCGAGACCCAGGAAACTCAAACTGGATGCCGCTAAGATTGCCGTTCCAATTCTCATCGTAATAAAAACGATTAAGCTTCCAAGAGTTTCAGGGAAAATGTGCTTGAACATAATTCTTCGGTGTGAGGCTCCCATTGATTTCGCTGCTTCCACAAAGACGGTCTCTTTCCCCTCCAATGTCGAGCCCCTTACCAGTCTTGCAAAAGATGGAATACTGAAAACGGATACTGCAATCACCACATTCGTTAATCCCGGTCCTAAGATGGCCACAATGGCGATTGCCAGCAGCAGATCCGGAAACGCAAACATAACATCACTGCCGCGCATAATAAGCCGATCCAGCCAGCCGCCAAAATAACCGCTCATTAGCCCAAGAATGATTCCTCCAGCCGCTCCTAAAAAAACAGCCAGAAAACTGACACCAAGCGAGATTCTTGCACCGACGAGCAAGCGGCTGAAAATATCGCGGCCGTATTCATCCGTGCCTGCCCAATGTTCATTGCTTGGACCCTGCAGCGTCGTATTATAATCAGGCTCATACGGATCATAGGGTGCAATATAGGGCCCAATGATGGCAATGATAATTAACAGCAGTATAAAAATGCTTGCCCCAAATGCCATTTTTTGCTTTTTCCAATTCTTAAAAAATTCTTTAACAGGTGAGTATTTTTTCTTTGGAATCACTGGGGTATAGGCATTAACTTCTTTTATGATTTCCATGATTCCCCTCCTCTAGGAAACGTAGCGTATCTTCGGATTCAGCATACTGTACATAATATCTACGATTAAATTAACAAGAATAAATTCGATGGAAAAAAGCAATAGCTCCGCCTGAATGACTGGATAGTCCCTGAAGGCAATGGAGTCGATCAGCAATCGTCCCATCCCCGGAAAGCTAAAAACAGTCTCCACGACAACCGATCCGCCCAGCAGGAAGCCAAACTGCAGCCCGGCAATAGTTACGACAGGAATTAAAGAGTTTCTAAGTGCATGCTTTGGAATAACTACAGATTCTTTTAATCCTTTCGCTCTTCCCGTCCGGATAAAATCGGCTCTTAACGTCTCAAGCAATGATGACCGGGTAAACCTGGCAAGCATGGACATGATTCCTGCCCCTAAAGTGATAGAAGGCAATATATAGCTTTTCCAGCTCTCTGCTCCACCTGTTGGAAACCATCCGAGCTGGACAGAAAAAATCTGAATAAGAATCAAACCAAGCCAGAATCCCGGCATGGAAATTCCCGAAACAGCTGTGACCATCCCAAGATAATCAGGCCATTTATTTTTGAATACCGCTGATAATGTTCCTATTAACAAACCAAGCACCAATGCCCAGCCCATACTCATGAACGTTAAATAGACGGAGGGCATAAAACGGTCTGCAAACATCTCTGAAACCGGAAGGCCTGTTTTTAAGGAAGTCCCCAAATCGCCTTGAAATAAATTGCTCATGTATGTAATGTATTGATCCCAGATCGGTTTATCCAGCCCCAATTCTGCCCTGATAATATTGACCTCATCAAGAGTTGCATCCTTTCCTGCAACTAATCTGGCAGGATCTCCGGGAATTAAATGAGTGAAGAAAAAAATTAATATGGAAACAATAAATAGGATCGGGATCATTTCCAGGATTCTCTTCAAGATATATTGAAGCAAAATGAAAACCCCTTTCTTAGAAGGAAGAGGCATTGGTTATTGTCAGCCTATGCCTCTTCTGCTTGCCTTGCTTTTACTTAAGATTGGCGTCTGTCACATTAATTCCGCCTGTTGGAGAAATGAAGACACCCTCGACATTTGATCTTGAACCTGCAAGAATCTCATCTACCCCAAGGAAGATCCAAGGTGCATCTTTGTATATAGTAGACTGAATATTATTGTAGATTTCTGCCTGCTTGTCAGGATCTGCAGTTTGATTCACCTCTGTAATCCACTTATCTACATCATCATTTTTGTAGTATGCCGTATTTGCTCCATCCGGCGGGAATGAGCTGCTGCTAAACAATGGCTTCGTTGCATTGGTGGTGTCGGATGGATACGCAGACCAGCTGACATACCACATTTGCACCTTTGCCTCTTCCGGTGTCTGAGCTCCATATATCTCATCTGACAACGTGCCTTCTTCCATTGACTTAATCTCAACTGTAATCCCAATTTCTTTTAATTGCTGCTGGATAAACTGCATTCCCTTCAATGTGTCGGAATTGGTGTTGCCCCATATTTCAGCTTTGAAGCCATTTTCAAATCCAGCCTCTTTCATCAATTCTTTTGCTTTATCAATGTTGTGATCATAAGCTTCCTGTTTGGAGTAAAACTGGGTTTTACTCGGAATAATCGAGTCCAGCGGCAAGCCGTAGCCGGAATTGACAACACTTATAAACGCCTCTTTATTCACAGCATAGTTAATGGCCTGGCGAATTCGAACGTCATCATATGGTTCTTTCATCGTATTGATGGATACATACCGGGCAATCGTGGAAGGAATTTTATGAATTTCAACGTCTGAATTGCTCTCCAATTCCTTCAAGTTTTGTACGGGTGCCGGATAAATCACATGTGCTTCGCCTGTTTTCAGCATAGCTACACGAGAGCCATTTTCCGGAACAGGTTTGTACGTAATTTTTTTCACACGATCTGCCTTATTCCAATAATCATCAAATCTTTCAACTGTTAAGTGGTCTCCCTGAACCCATTCCACAAACTTGAATGGACCGGTGCCGACCGGTGTTTTGCCGATATCGCTCGAAGAGTCATTGATCAGCTTCGGGCTTAGGATCTTAGCGGAAACAAATCTTGTCAGCATCCCTGCATATGGTTCTTTTAAAGTGACTTTAATTTGATACTCATCCATCACGTCAATACTGGTAATAAGATTAAATCCGCGGCTGTTTAAACGGAGGCTTTCATCCTTCATAATCCTTTCAAAGCTGGTTTTTACCGCCTCTGCATTGAACGGTTCCCCATCATGGAAGGTAACACCCTGACGAAGCTTGAAAGTATATTCCAGTGCATTATCACTGACACTGTATTCCTCAGCCAGCTGCGGAATGATTTGCCCTTCTTCATCCGATCCCAGCAATCCCTCTAACATAGCCGTCTGGACGGAATTCGAATTTGTATCACCCGTATTATGCGGGTCCATGGATATAAAGTTTTCATTCACCGCAATCACTAGTTCCTCTTCTTTCGAGCTTGAAGAGCTTCCGGAGCTTTCCTTCTCATCCGTTCCGCTTTCTTTGCTGGAGCAGCCAGCCATCAGCACCAAGGAAACAAAAACAACAAATAGCATTTTCCACACGTTTACCCTTCTCAAATTACTTTCCCCCTCGAACAATTTTGTGTTTTTTTGCTTTTCTCAGAAGTGAAATCTGTCAGAATAGAACAATTATTTTCACCATGTTATTAATTACGTAAAAAAGATATGTATTTTCGCCTAATTATGGATATTTACATATTAATTTCTCCACTGATGAAAATAATTAAATTCATTATAGATTGATAATCTTGTAATTTCAATAGTAAATTCTGAAAATTTTATATTTTTAATTTTAATCTTTAATTACAACTATTCATTTTTAAAACATGAATAATTGTTATAACTGCAAAAATCACATTTAAATAATAAAAAACCAGGCACAACAGGACCTGGTCAAATAATGATTCACTATGCTGTTTTCAGCTTTTTCTTTATCTTCGCAGCAAAGACTTCAAGGATAATCGCAACGGTCAGAATAAAATAAGTAATAGCCCCGATTTCCCTCATATCCAGGTAAAAGCTGCTTGCCATGAACATATCAAATCCTATTCCTCCCGCCCCTGCTGCTGCCCCCATGGCTAGATTAAACGGTTTCTGCGGCAGCCAATGTTTTCGTCTTCGCTAAAGCTCTTAAAGGTCTTTTACATACATTCCCATAAGCATCCATTGCATGCACTTCAATTTGATAGGCTGTATTGGCCTGTAATCCTTCAATGGTTAACGTTAACGGATTTGGCACAGGATCTTTATAGAATTCCGAGAAAGCAAGAAATTCCTTCACAACTGCCTCTGTATTTGCATGCCTTACCACTACCCTGTAGTCATGAACCAGCAGATCATCCTTGGCTTGCGTAAACATAATGGCCATGCCAGTGGCTGATGTCATTTCATGATAAATGGATAGCATCGCATCTTTTGTAAAAAATGGCGCTTTCTTATCTCTGTCTTCTGTGTAAACAAATTTCTGCTTATTTGCCGGATAGCTGATTTCAAACGGATCTCCAGTCCAGTCATTATGATGAATATCACGGCGCTTAATCAGCACCTTATTATTATGCACCTCTACAACTAATGCCTGATTCAGAACATCTGCACCCTCAGGCACTTCCCCTTGAATTCTGCCGGCATCCAGCCACAAATAGGCGCCGGTTGAAGTTCCAATTGAAGTAAAATCCTTCTGGTGAATGATTCTCGGGTCATCAAGAGGATAGTGGGTATGACCGGAAAATGAGATAACTTGCGGATATTCCTTTAAAGTGTTGTAAAAAAGATCTCTATTCTGATTAAAGCCCCATTCGCTTCCATAGATCGTCCCTTTAATCGGCTGATGATGGAAGACAAAAATTGGCTTCTTCCAATCATCTTCATGCGCAATCTTCAGCTGCTCTCCCAGCCAATTAATCTGTTCAGCGGAAAAGGTGCCCTCTGTTAATCCATCTTCTGTTCCGAGAATGATAAAATGGTAGCCTTTAATTACTTTGTGAAAGCGGATAGATTCCATGCCTGTTTTTGATAGGAATCGCTTTTGTGCTTCAGATACTGATAAGCCATTCCAATAGTCATGGTTCCCTATGGCAAACATCGGAACGGCACCTGGCTGTTTGTGGACATTATAAGCTGACATAAACTTATCGAATTCCGATTCATATCCATAATCTGTTAAATCTCCCACAACCACAAAAGCATCCTGCTTCGGTACAGCCTTATTTAATTGCTCCAGGGTAGTTATAAACTTTTCAAGTGTTTTATTGCTGCTGTTATGGATATGAATGTCACTGATAACCGGGAAAACTAAGTCAGGTTTACCAGCAGAATTCATTATCGAAGCAGAAGAGGCTGCGCTTGCTGTAATTACATTAAGAGAGTTAGCAAAAGATATTCCGATAGTTGCACTTGCAGCTAAGGTCGTTTTCTGCAAAAAAGCGCGGCGGTCCATTTCTCTTGAAAAAATATTACCATCTTTGTCTGCATTCCGAATTTCTTTCATGATTTATAAGCTCCTTCATCAATTTTTCAAGATTTCTATAAAACACTGCAGGTTCTGTTTAGCCTATTTTTTCTCCAGCGGCAGAGGATCCATGCTCTGGTCGTTGGCAGTTAAATCAATTCCGTAGTCTTTGGCAAAAACCATATGTGTATCGGCCAAAACACCATCATGATTTTCATCTAAATTAAATACTCTCGCTCCACGAAGTCTGTTTCTGTCGGGGCCTGAAAGACCGTAAGTGCCAAAACCCGTATTTCCGGCATATCCAAGCAGAATTCCATAGTAGTTTCCGCAATATGTATTAATATGGTCATGGCCGCAGAATACTCCTTTCACATCCCCCCTGTCGAGCATGGCTGTAAACAAGCCGCTGTTGATTGGGCCGGGGCACTCATCTTCATTCCGCTCTCCATTAATTTGATGCCTTGCAGCAGCTAAATCGTGCCCTGCCTGTGTACGGCCATCCACACTGCCCCACCACATAAAACGGTGCTCCCATAGGGGAATATGTATGAATACAAGAGAAGGCACTTTATTGCCATATCGCTTTTCTATTGCTTTGGATCTTTCATAATACCAATTGACCTGATTAAATCGCAGCCAATCCCATGTTGGATAGCCCTTGAAATCCTGGCCGGCGATTGTTTGAGGGGCATATCTGCCGCTGTCTAAAAGCCAGAGATTAAATGCTGCCTTATTCCCTTTGGATTTTTTGATTAATAGATTCATATTACCTGTTCCCGTAAGGCCTTTTTGTCCAGGTGTGTTCATATTATGCTTGTATTTCATATAGAACTTAAGCATACCGCTCTCATCCATGCCGCTCTTTGGAGTTGAGTCCTCATCATGATTTCCAAACGTAGCCGCCCAGCGGATCTTTCTTTGTTCCATTGGCTGGACAACATTATTCATCGCTTGCATCATTTCTAATTCTGTGTCACACCCGCCTGTTATATTGTCACCATTTAAAACGACAAAATCAGGCTTCTCGGAATCCAGCACCTTTTCCATCAGCTGTATAGTCCGTCTGTCGATCCGTTCATCATCCTGCGTATCATTAAATTGTACAATTTTAAATTTCCCATTTGAGTTGAAGGAAAGTCTCGGCCCTTCCAGCTTTTCACTTATCTCTTCCGCCTGGACCCTGCTTTCGAATAAGTCTCCTGGTAAACCAGCGGCTGCCATGGTTAAAGCCAGAGTCCCTGCTCCTCCCGCTTTAATAAATGTCCTTCTGTCCATTCCTTTGCTTTCATTTTCTTTCTTCATCAGCCTTACCTCCATGAATTGCTCAATAATTTTTCCCTACGGTTAAAATCCTAGAGTAAATCTATTAAAGAAGTATTAATATCAATAGATTGTTTAGTAAAGAAAACAAAGGCAAAAAGATAAACAAAAATGTTATTTTCTATTTTCATCTGAGATTATTAGGAAGGAAGAATGGAATTCGGGACTTTCCTCTCTTTGTATTCTTTTGTTTTCCTTTCTGTTTTAAAACTTTTAAATAAATTAATATTTTTAACCTCAATTTTTAAAACTTCATCCCTATACTTATCCATAACATGAAAGCGGGGGTTGCTATTAATGAATAAAGAGATTGTTGCGGAAAGGCACAAAAGAATTATCAGGGAATTAGAAATAAATAATAAAGTGAGTGTAGCGGATCTCTCCAGAAAATTAAGTGTAACGCCTGAGACAATCCGGAGTGACTTGAGAGGGCTTGAGAAGAGAAACAAATTGCGAAGAATCCATGGAGGAGCGATATACTATTTTGGCTTAGAGAAGGAGCAGCAGTTAAATAAACGGATTGGTATAGGCCTTCCCATCAAAAAGAAAATTGGTGAAGCTGCCGCAAGCTTTATTTCCGATGGAGAAACAATCGTTTTGGATGTCGGCTCCACAACTCTTCATATTGCCGGTTCGATTGAAAATGTTGAGAACGTTACGATCGTAACAAATTCCCTGGCTGCCGCAGACATATTAAATACGAGAATGGAAAATAAACTGTTCAATGGCAAGGTCATTCTCATTGGCGGGACTGTGAATCCCCTGCAGCGCTCAACCTCAGGTTCACTAACTAACCAGATGCTGGAACACTTTTACTTTGACAAGGCCTTTATCTCATGTGGAGGAATGAGCCGCGAAGGAATATGCGATTATAATATGGATGAAGCTGCTGCCTCGTCCATTATGATAAAAAGATCTAAACAGGTTTATGTGGCAGCCGATTCCTCAAAACTGAATCAAATGGCATTTTTCCATATCAGTCCTTTTTCAGCTATTGATTTTGTTATTACTGATGCAGATTTGCCGCAGAATTGGCCGGAAGAGGAAATCAAGTTCAATGGGCTAAAATGGGTGAAGGTATATACATAAAATGAAACTTTATCATCAGCCTGCATTTTGGCTTTATCTCTATCCGGATTGTTTATTTCTTTTTAAAGAGGAAACATTAAAAACATATATGATTGAGGGAGGCCAATAATATGAGTGAAAATACCCCACAGGATGTAAACCGCATTCAGGAGGAAGCACAAAAACAGGACCGCGAAGCGAAGAAAGCCCAGGAAGTCGTGGATGATGCCATTTCCAAAATGACTCCTCAGCGGCAGTACGAAAAAGAAAAAGAACAGAATAAGCGATAAAGTGAAACTTCA